>DATMBH010000236.1:0-16909 GCA_035559335.1 Gemmatimonadales bacterium | reverse complement strand
GCGCGGAGGTGTGGCTACGGCTTCCGCTCGCCCCTGACCGCGATCAGGCAGCCGGTTCGTAGGCGCACAACGGGTCGGATCCGAGTACGTCGCCGGTCATCGAATAGCTGCGCGAGCGTGAGCCGCCGCACGCCCAGCGGAACTCGCAAGCGCCGCACTTGCCGTTGAGGCCGTCTGCATCGCGCAGCGCGCGCAGCGCGGGCGCGGTCCGGTAGATCTCCGAAAGCCTGCGGTCGCGGATGTTGCCCAGCGGCGGGTGCGGCAGGAAGCCCGCAGGGAACACGTCGCCCCGATGCGAGACGAATATCACGCCGTTGCCGTCGCGCACTCCGAAGCCCATCCGCCTCGCCAGCCGCCGGACGTCATCAGACCGGCCCTCTGCCTCCCGGCGCCGGATCCAGAAGCGCCGGTAGTGTGGGGCCTCGACGGTGCTGATGTGAAACGGCGCGTTTGCGGACCATTCGTATACCAGTTCGAAGAGCTCCTCGACTTGGGCAGCGGTCGGCACGCCCAGCGTCGTGCCCCGCCCGACCGGCACGAGCAGGAACAGACTCCACCTCCGCACTGGCGGTACGGCGCGCTCCTTCAACAGCTCGAACATCGCGGGCAGGTGCGGCAGCGTTCCGGCCGTCACGGTGGTGTTCACCTGCACCGGAATCCCATACTCCCGCGCCCACCCCAGCGCCCGGAGGGAGTTGTCGAACGTGCCGCTCACGCCGCGGAACGCGTCATGCACTTCGGCGTTCGGACCATCCAGGCTGACTCCCATCGCCGCCACGCCAAGTTCGCGAAATCGTGCCACGTGCTCGCGCTTCAGGCTCGGCGTCGTGCTGGGCGTAATCGACACCGGCAGGCCGATACTGCGACCGTGCGCGATCAGCTCCATGATGTCGGGACGCTGCATTGGATCGCCGCCCGTAAGGATGAGCATGCTCCCCATTTCCTTGACGTCCTGGATCAGTTCGCGCCCCTCCTCGGTCGACAGCTCCAGCGGGTCGCGGTTGCGGATCGCGTCGGCACGGCAGTGCCGGCATGCCAGCTCGCACGCGATCGTGGTTTCCCAGTACACGTTGAGCGGGGCTCTATCGAACACATATCCTGGGTATTCGGCGCCGCGCGGCGAAGCCATAATCTCTGCTGACTCTGCCGAAGGGCTCGCCATGGAGTGGTGGGGATGCGGCATAGGGGTGTCCTTGCTGTCTGGCGTCAGGAGGAAAACACCGCGGCGACCGCGGTTTCGGTAATTGAAAGCTCCGCCGCCCCGTGAGCGGAGGACAGAAAGGCGGACTCGAACTGGGATGGTACCCAGTAAACGCCCCGTTCGAGCAGGCCGCGGAAGAACCGCGCGAATGCGTCCGTGTCGCAGGCGCGAGCGCTGCTCCAATCCGTGACCGGCCGGTCCGTGAAGAACACGGTCAACATTGTTCCGGCGCGGTTGACCGTTATGTGCACGCCGGCGCGCCTAGCGGCCAGTTCGATCCGCGTCTGCAAATCCAGGGCGGCCGCGGCGATCTGGTCCCACACACCCGGGCGCTCAAGCGCGGCGAGCGTCGCTATTCCAGCCGCCATCGCGAGGGGATTGCCAGAGAGCGTGCCGGCCTGGTAAACGGGTCCGGCCGGCGCCACCAGTTCCATGATCTCAGCCCGCCCTCCGTAGGCGCCGACCGGGAGCCCGCCGCCGATGACCTTGCCGAGTGCCGTTAGGTCGGGCACGACCCCGGTCATGCCCTGCGCCCCTCCCGGATGGACCCTGAAGCCCGACATCACTTCGTCGAACACCAGCAGCGCGCCATGTTCGATGGTGATAGCGCGCAGTCCTTCCAGGAAGCCCGGCGCCGGCGGGACGACACCCATGTTGCCCGCGACCGGCTCGACGATCACGGCGGCGATCCGGTTCGGGTTCGCCTCGAACAGGCGCTCGACCGCGGTCAGGTCGTTGTACGGGGCGACCAGGGTGTCCGCGACGGCCCCCTTCGGGACCCCGGGTGAGTCGGGAAGTCCGAGAGTCGCCACGCCGGAGCCGGCCCGCACCAGCAGCTGGTCGGAGTGCCCGTGGTAACAGCCCTCGAACTTCACGATCGCTTCCCGGCCCGTGAAGGCTCGGGCCACTCGCAAGGCGCTCATCGTCGCCTCGGTCCCGGAATTCACGAAGCGGAGGCGCTGCATCGAGGGGAAGAACCGCTGCACCGCGCGCGCCAGCTCCACTTCGAGGGGGCTCGGCGCGCCGAAGCTGGTGCCGAGCTCGAGCGTTTCGCGAAGCGCGGCTAAGACCGGCGGGAACGCATGGCCCAGGATCAGCGGTCCCCAGGACAACACGTAGTCCACGAACCGGCGGCCGTCCACGTCCCACAGCCAGGCACCGGAACCGCGCGCAATGAAGAGCGGATCGGCGCCCACCGCGCGAAAGGCGCGAACCGGCGAGTCCACGCCGCCGGGCAGCAGCGCGCACGCCTCGGCGAACAGCTGTCGCGAACAGGGGCCGGCGCTCATACCCGCCCCGCGGTGGCCCGGGTCGCCACTTGGTCCGCGGCTTTCCATCCGGAGGTTATGCAGTCCGGAATGCCGACACCGCGGTATGAGGCGCCGGCGAGCGCGAAACCGGGCAGCGCAGCCGCGCGCCGCTCGATCCTCGACACGCGACTGCCGTGCCCAAGGGTGTACTGCGGCATGCCGCGCGGCCAGCGGAAGATCCGCCACAGCGACGGCTCCTCGCGAATCCCGTGCATCGCTGCCAGTTCCTCGCGCACCAGGGCCTTCAGTGCCGCATCGTCAGCAGCGGTCGCGTCCGCGCGCCCGGACCTTCCAATGAAGTACCGTAGCAGCACGCGGTCCTGCGGCGAACGAGTCGGGAACTTGTTCGAGGTCCAGGTGCAGGCGACGATGTCGCCCCCTTCGGCGCGCGGCGACACGTAGCCGTAGCCGTCGAGCGGCCTGGGAACGGCCTCGCGCCTGAGCCCGACAGTAACCGTCACCGTGCCGGTGAAGGGGATCGCCCGCAGTTCGTCGGCGAGCGCTGCGTCGGTTTCGCCAATCAGGTCTGCCGCCGCGAATGAAGGAGTGGCGACGATCAGGTTGTCGCACGTCACTAGGGTCCCGTCGTCCAGTCGCACCACCCAGCGCGATCCGTCCCGGCGGGCGCTTACCGCCGCGGTTCCGGTGCGCCAGCGTCCGGCAAGCCGCGAGGCAAGGGCTTCCACGATTTCCGCTAGGCCGCCGCGCAGGGTGACGAATCCGGGCCCCGCGTGGTTCCGCTCTCCGTTGGTTCGCCGCCGCAGCATGGCGCGCAGCACGCCTCCGTGCTGGCTCTCGACCTGCCTCAGCTGCGGAAATGTCGCGTCCAGGCTCAGCGATCCGCCGTCACCGGCGTAGATCCCTCCCAGCAGCGGCTCGATGAGCCAGTCGTAAGCCTCGCGCCCAAACCGCCGGCTGGCGAAGGCGGCGATGGTCTCCTCATTGCCTCCCCGGCGCGGCGGCACGAACAGCTCCAGCGCCGCGCGCAATCGGCCGGGTACGGAAAGCAGGCTGGTCCTCATCAGCGGCAGCAGGCGCGACGGTACCAGGCCGCTGATCCCGTCAGGCAGCTCGTGCAGTCGGCGCGCCCGCCTAACATAGCTGCGCCGGTTGGTCGGGCTGGTGCCCACTATCCGGTGGTCGATGCCAAGCCGGCGACACAGCTCGATACCGCCGGGTTTGGATGCCAGGAAGCAGTCCGGGCCGCCCTCGATGACGAAGCCGTCCGTCTTGATGGTGGAGATCTTTCCGCCGAGTCGGGGCGCCGCCTCGAGCAGCAGCAGGGAGCCGGGGCCCAACTTCTCCGCGATGCGGTCCGCCGCAGCGAGTCCCGCGATCCCGCCGCCGACCACCACTGTATTCACATCCATCCCGCCTCCCGCGCGGTGCGGCGCACCAGGGCGGCCAGGCCGGTGATCAGCTCGGGGTCGGCGCCAGGCATTTCGATGCGCTCGATGCGCACTCCGCGTGCCGCCGCGTGCTCGGCAAGCTCGATGTCAAGGTCGTACAGGATTTCCACGTGTTCGGACACGAACCCTATCGGCGCGATCACGGCGCAGCGCGCGCCGTCGCGCGCCAAGGCGTCGACCACGTCCGCTACATCGGGTCCCAGCCACGGCTCGTGCGTGTGCGAGGCAGACTGATAGGCCAAACAGTGCGGCCGCGGACCCAGGACGGCCATCACCGCGGCGACCGTCTCGGCGAGTTGGCGCGGATACGGGTCGTCCCAACTGAGGATGCGTTCCGGAAGGCTGTGCGCGGTGAATACCACGGTCGCTCCGGGCTCACCTTCAGCCGCGAAGCGCGCCAGGGCCGTGCGAACCCGCCGCGCCACGGCGCGCACGTATCCCGGCTCGAGATGCCAGCTCTCGATGCCGCGCACCTCGATACTGGACCCGGCCTCGGCTACCGCGCGGTAGTACTCGGCAATGCTCATCCGCGAGAAGTGCGGCGCCATTACGAGTCCGACCGCTTTTGTTATGCCGCGTGCCTCCATCTCGCGCAACGTGTCACGGATGTAGGGGTGCCAGTGCCTCATTCCCACCGAGATGTCGAACTGCGGTGCACTGGTGGCGAGCGCGGCGCCCAGCGCAGTCGCCTGGGCCACGGTGCGCTCCAGAATCGGGGAGCAGCCACCGATTCGTGCATAACGCTCTCTGACTGCGGCGATCATCGCCGGAGGGGTGGGCCGGAAACCGCGCACATCGAGCAGGTACGGCTCGACTTCCTCGAGTCGCGACGGCCCTCCGTAGGCCATCACCAGCACGCCGATCGATTTCACGTCCCGGCGCTGCCCGCGGTGGATTCGTGCACCATCTCCACCACGGCGCGAACCACATCGGGATCCGTGCCGGGCAGGATGCCGTGCCCAAGGTTGAAGATGTGGCCCGGCCGTCCCGCCGCCCGCCGCAGCACGTCCCGGACTTGGCGCCGCAACTCGCCCTCAGGCGCGAACAGCACCGTCGGATCGAGGTTGCCCTGCACGCCGCGGCTAGTGCCAACGCGCGCCCAGCCCTCGTCCAGCGGCGTGCGCCAGTCCAGGCCGACTACATCGCCGCCGGCCTCCACCATCAACTCCAGCAGGTGTCCGGTCCCGACGCCGAAGTGGATCGTGGGTACGTCCAGCTGCGATAGAGAGCGGAACAGCGACTTCTGGTGCGGCAGGACGAACCGCTGATAGTCAGCGGCACTCAGCGCACCGACCCAACTGTCGAACACCTGAACCGCCTGGGCGCCGGCACGGACCTGCGCTTCCAGATAGCGGAACGTCACGTCTGCCAGCGCTCCCATCAGGCGCTCCCACAGTTGCGGCGCGCCGTACATGAACCGCTTGGTCGCGGCAAAACTGCGGCTGGGGCCTCCCTCGATGGCGTAGCTCGCCACTGTAAACGGCGCTCCCGCGAAGCCGATCAGGGCGACGTTCCCGCTCAGCTGGCCACGCACCAGCCTTACGGTTTCCAGCACCGGCCCCAGGTCGGTGGCGACGTCCACGCGGCGCAGCGCCTCCACGTCGGCCAGAGTCCTGACTGGATTGCCGATGACTGGGCCTTCTCCAGCCGCGAATTCCAGCTTGAGGCCCATCGGCACCAGGGGCAGCAGGATGTCGGCGTATAGGATGGCGGCGTCCACGCCGAGCCGGCGCACGGGCTGCAGCGTTACCTCCGTCGCCAGGTCGGGACGCCCGCAGATTTCCAGCAACGTGTGGTGGGCCCGGATGGCCCGGTACTCGGGTAGGTAGCGGCCGGCCTGGCGCATGAACCACACCGGGGTGAATCCCGCACTGCGCCCGGAGGCGGCCAGCAGGAACGGAGCGATGGCTTCTGGCGTCACAGCCATGCGGCCAGCGACTCCTCTGTGGGTTGAAACAGCCCGGCATGAAGCGGTGCGTCGCGTTGCGTGAAGCGGCGGGCCTCGGTCCCCCTCAGCTCTTGAACCAGGCTCAGGAACCTCAGCAGGTCTGCAGTCTCGTACACCACGACGAACTCCTGGTCCTGCAAGCCGTACGAGTAGAGCAGCAGCTGCGTTATGTCTCCGTACTGTTTTCCCACCTTTATGTGTCCGGCCATCATGCGCTGCCGCTCGTCCCGGTCCTTCAGATACCATTCGGTCGTCTTCACGAACGGATAGACCACCAGGTAGGCGAGCCGCTCGGGCGCGAACGGGTCAAGCTCCTGAGCGGAGCGGGCCTTGGTGTACTGTGACGGTCTGGTGAATCCCCACAGCGCCTCGCTCACCTCCAGCAGCTGTCTGACAGGAGCGTTGGCGGACGCCCAGGCACTGAAGAACGCCGCGGCGACGCCGGGATCGCCCGCGCGCCGCGCTGACCAGATGATCAGATCGTGCCGCGCCTCGAACCCATAGGCCTGGTACACGTGCAGCGCCTCGGAGGCGGCGCGAAGCGACTGGAGCCAGGAGCGGAGCGCGCGCTGCCTTGCGGCCGGCTCCAGCGCCCAGTAGGCGTCCTTCGCACGGACCAAAGCGAAGTGGTTGAGCGTCACGGGAGTCTGTTGCGGCATCGTCCTTCCAGGTTAGGATCGCAGCCAGCGCGCGGCGTCGCGGGCGTGATACGTGATTATGAGGTCGGCTCCGGCCCGGCGTATCGCGGTGAGGATTTCCAGCACGACGCGGCGCTCCTCGAGCCAGCCGTTCGCCGCCGCCGCCTTCACCATCGCGAACTCCCCGCTGACGTTGTAGGCCACGAGCGGGAGCTCCGGGAACCGCATGCGGGTCGCGTGGATGACATCGAGGTAAGCCAGCGCCGGCTTGACCATCAGCAGGTCGGCGCCCTCGGCCACGTCCAGCGAATGCTCGCGCAGCGCCTCGCGGAGGTTCGCAGGGTCCATCTGGTGCGTGGCCCGGTCGCCGAACAACGGGGCGCCCTCGGCGGCTTCACGGAAGGGACCGTAAAACCCAGAGGCATACTTCGCTGAGTAGGACATGATCGGCAGGTGCGCAAAACCAGCCCCGTCCAGCGCCGCGCGAATCGCACCCACCGCGCCGTCGATCATACCTGAGGGCGCAACGATGTCAGCCCCTGCCTGCGCCTGGACCACCGCGATCCTCCCCAACACCTCGAGCGTGGCATCGTTGAGCACGTAACCTTCGGGCAGGCGCGGGTCGCGCGGGCCGATCGAGCCGTTCACGATTCCGCAGTGACCGTGCTCCGTGTACTCGCACAAGCACAGGTCCGTAATGACCACCAGCTCCGGGACGGCGCTCTTGATGGCCCTCAAGGCCCGCTGCACCACTCCCTTGTCCGACCACGCGTCGGTTCCCTTCGGATCCTTCGTCTCCGGAATTCCGAACAGGATGACGGCCGCTATGCCTTCGCGCGCCAGCGCCTCTGCCTCGGCTGCCACGCGTTCCACCGGCAGCTGCGACACGCCGGGCATGGACGCGATCGGCCGCTCCGCACCCGCGCGGTGGGACACGAACATCGGTGCAATCAGGTCCGACGCCGCGACGGTCGTCTCGCGCACCATGGCGCGCAGCTGGGGGGTCAGTCGCATCCGCCGCAGACGCGTGATCACTTGGACACCTCCGCGTGCAGCCCGACGAAGTGGTGTTCCAGCGCCTGCACAAGCGCGACGGCCGTGTGTTCCGAAGGCTGGACATGCACGGCGAGCCCAATGCCCCGAACCGCTTCGGCCGTGACCGGTCCGATGCATGCTATGACAGCCGTGCGAAGCAACCGCTCGGCGACCTCGCCTCCAGCATCGAGGAACCCGCGCACCGTGGACGGCGAAGTGAACGTCACCGCGTCGATCCGCCCCTCAAGCACGCGCACCGCCTCTGGGGTCGGGCTGGCCGTGACGGTGCGGTAGATCACCAATTCCTCCACCACGGCCCCACGGGCGCGAAACGCCTCTACTGTCTCATCGCCCGCGATGTCGGAACGCGGCAGCAGCACGCGGCTTCCCTCGAGCGGTCCGAGTGTGGCGGCCAGCTCCGTGCCCAGGTAACGCTTCGGAATTGCGGAGACGCTCACGCCACGCAGTTCCAGCTCGCGGCGCGTAGCCGGTCCGACCGCAGCCACGGCCGCGCGCGAACGGAGCGAGGAATGGCCGAGTTCCCGCACGGCGTTCCAGAAATGCCTGACGGCATTGGCGCTGGTGAAAACGATCCAGTCGAATCGGTCGAGGGAGGCCAGGCAGTCGCGGACCTCGGGAGAGTCCACGCGGACCGTCTCGATGCTCGCAAATGCGACCGCGCGCGCGCCGCGGCTTGCCAGCGCCGCGCACAGATCGGTCGCCTGGTCTCGCGACCTGGTCACCAGCACGGTGCGTCCGGCGAGAGCGCTCAAGCTGGCAGCTCCACGGCGGCGGCGGCCGCTGCCTGACGAGCAAGGGATAGACCTAGTTCCCGTGCGGAACTTACAGGTCCGGTGGTCGAAACCCGCACGATCGGCGCTCGGGCGTGCGCGGCCACCATGCCCTGCAGGCACAGAGCGCCGTCTTCCACGATCCGTGCGTGCGCCGCTATGGGCGCCGCGCACCCGCCGCCCAGCCCCTCGAGAAACGCGCGCTCGGCCGTGGTCGCCGCGCGCGTGGCCGGTTCATCCAGCGCAGCGACCAGGCGCACGATCGCCTCGTCCGACTCCCGGCACTGGATCGAGAGCGCTCCCTGTCCGGGCGCCGGCGTTACCTTGTCCAGAGGCAGGTACTCCCGAATCGCCTCGCCCAGCCCCAGTCGTATCACGCCGGCCGCGGCGATCACGATCGCGTCATAGTCTCCCCGCAGCGCCTTGTTCACCCGCGTGTCCACGTTGCCGCGCAGCGATGCGATGGACAGGTCGGGGCGCTGTGCCAGCAACTGGGCGCTGCGTCGCGTGCTGCACGTTCCCACCACCGAGCCCGGCGGCAGCGTCGCGAGCGTCCAGGGCTTTGCCGCGATCAGAACATCGCGCGGATCTTCGCGCATGCAGATCGCAGCCAGGCACAGCCCCGGGGTCGGCTCGACCGGCACATCCTTCAACGAGTGCACCGCCAGGTCTATGGTGCCGTCTGTGAGCGCCCGCTCCAGCGCCTCGGTGAACACGCCCTTGCCGCCGATCTCCGGCAGCGGCGTCGATACGTCGAGGTCGCCATCGGAGGTTATCACCACGAGTTCGGAGTCCAGCGCCGACAATTCCCGCAGGCGCAGCGCCACCAGGCCAGTCTGGTAGCGGGCCAGCGCAGAGGATCGCGTGCCGATCCGCAGGGAGCGCGGCTTCCCGGTCATGCGACGGCGTCCGCGTCCTCGGTGTCGAGTGCGGGCATGGATCCCGCCTCGAGGCTGAACAGCTCGACTGCCGCCCTGGAGTAGGCGGCAATCCGCTCGGGATCGGTTTCGCGCCGCAGCCTGCTGGTGGGCGCATGGAGCAGCTTGTTCACGAGCGAGTGGGCCAGCGCCTCGACCTCTTCGGCGACCAGGGGCGCGACTGGGCCCAGCCGGCGCAGAGTCTTCTCCACCTCGCCGCGTCTGATTGCCTCCCCGCGTTCGCGCATCGCGCTCAGGATCGGGCGCAGCGCGGCGGCCCGCTTCCAGCTCTCGAACCGCGCCACTTCCTGCTCGACTATCGCCTCGACCTTGGGGACCTCGCGCCGGCGCAGCTCGAGATTGCCTGCCACCGCTTCATGGAGATCGTCCATGTCTAGCAGCGTCACTCCACGCAGCTGTCGCACTGAAGGCTCCACGTCGCGCGGCACTGCGATGTCGGCCAGCAGCAGCGGCGCCCGGTCGCCGCGCTCCCGCATGGCACTCACCACCAGTTCCCGTGTGATCACTGCATGCGGCGCCCCGGTGCAGGAGATCACCACGTCGCTGCCGCGAATCGCAGCCTCCAGGCAATGCCAGGGCAGGGGCCGGGCGCCGAGCGCTGCCGCCAGCGCCTCCGCGTGCTCGGCGGTGCGGCTCACTACGCTCAAGTGGCGCACGCCGAGTTCACGCAGCGCCTCGCCTGCCAGCCGCCCCGCCTGGCCAGTGCCGACGACCAGCACCTGCGCTGTGGAGAGCTCGCCACGCAGACGGGCGATCTGGCGCACGGCTTCCATGCTCACGCTCGCCGTGTGCCTGCCTATCGCTGTCTCGCTGCGCGCTCTGCGTCCGGCCCGCACAGCGGTGTGAAAGGCATTGTCCAGCACCGGGCCGACGGTGCTGACTTGCGAGGCGAGTTCGTGCGCCTCGGACACCTGACCGAGGATCTCCGACTCGCCGATGATCATTGAGTCAAGGCCCGCGGCAACTCGGCACAGATGGCGAACGGCGTCGGTGCCGAGCCACGCCGAGAAGTGCGATCCGAGCTCGGCGAGAGGCACGCCGCTCCAATCGGCAAGCAGGCCAGTGAGTCGCGAGGGCGCCGACTCCGGCCGCACCGCCGGTCCGGCAGAGGCAGCGTACAGCTCGGTGCGATTGCAGGTGGACAGCACGGCCAGCTCGCCGAACCCTGCTTCGAGCGCTTCGGAGGACAGGGATGTGAGCAGGTCGCGCTGGCGGGACTTGTCCAGCGCGAGCCGCTCTCGCAGCGCCACTGGTGCGGTGTTGTGACTGGTCCCGACGCAGATGATCGGCATCCGACCCTCGCCTCCCGAGGCCACGGCAGCGCGCTCGTGGTGGGGTCATTCTAGGCGGCGTGGGACCCGTATTCTATTGGGGATTCTACCTAGGGGAGCTCACTCAAACTCTTCGCCGGCATGAAGTTACCTTCATGCCGGCGAAGGTCGGTTTTTCACTCTGGCCGCGGTGTCAGAACGATTGTGACAGCCCCGCGTGTACGGTGCGCGGCAGGCCGGGGAGCAACCCGCGGGTCCGGTCCGCGATGTAGAGCCTGTCGAACAGATTGTTCACGCTGACGAACAGGGTGCTTCCCGTGGCCCCGAGGGAGTAGTTGAGCGCCGCGTTCCACACGGTGCGCGCCGGGATCGGTCCCTGCTGGCCGTCCGGCACGGTCACCGAGGTGTTGAGCGCATCGCCGAACTGTCGGCTCACGTGCACCATCTCGATCCGTGCGTCGAACGCGGCGCGATAATGGTACGATATGGCTGCCGTGAGCGCGCCGGCGGGGGCGTAGGGAAGCCGGTTGCCGCTCACCGACGTGCGCTGCCGCGTTCCCGTCGCACCCTGTTGCGCGTACACCTTGCCGACAACGTCGGGCGCCTCCGTGCCGACGTACACGAAGCGTTCCCCCTCGAAGCGCGCCGTGGGGACCCACGTCCAGGCTGCATCGAGCCTGATCTGCTGCGGGATGTGCAGCAGCGCTGCGACATCCAGGCGGCCCGACAACTCCAGGCCGCGATGCAGGGTGCGGCCGGCGTTGGTGAGGGTAGCTCCAGAACCTCCGGCCACACTGGCCGGGACCACCTGGTTCTCGAAGTCGAGCACGAATCCAGTCGCCTCGAGCTCCAGGGCCGGCGCCAGCAGCGCGCGGATGCCCACCTCGTAGTTCAGACTCAACTCGGCATCCAGTTCGACCACGGCGCCCGTGGTGTTGCTGATCACGTCCTCGGCGCGCGGAGGCGCGAAGCCGCGGTGCGCGCCGGCGAAGAGCGTGACCCCGGAAGCGGCGGCGTAGGTGAGGCCGAGCCCTGGTACCAAGTAGGTGGCTTCCATCGCGCCGAAGACGTCGGGATCCGCGAGCCGGTTGGTGCGGGTATGCCGGATGCGCTCGATCCTCAGACCCGGGGTAATGGTCCACCTGCCGGCAAACCACCGGTTCTGGATGAACGCCGAGTAGGCGCGGGTGGTTCGAATGTTGTCCTCGGCAACGCCGGCGCCAGGATTGGAGGGATTCCCCACGGTGCGAGCGTTAGGCGCATCCCCGTTCACCTGGCGCCGCTCCTGGCGTTCGTCGTGGATGCGAAGCCCGACCTCCAACAAGGCCTGGGCCCCGAACACCGACACCGGGGCGCGCAGTCGCGGCTCGACGCCCCACACGCCGTAGTCTCGCAGTCTGCCCTGGTTGCCGCAGGTGGTGTTCAGGTTCTGCATCCCTGCGCACGCTGGATCAGAGCTGTCGTTGGGGCGCTGTTCGGAACTGCTGGACTGGCGCCACCAGTCGCGGCTGACGCCGTAGCCGTAGATCGTCGTGAGCAGGCTGACGCCACGGCCCAGTTCGAGGCGGTCCGTGAGCGACGTTCCCCAGCGATCCAGGAGCATCGAGTCATTGGCGAACGGGTTTGACCGCGGGTCGGTTGCCCACTCGGTTTCAGTCAGTCCGGAGTAGGTGACGTTGGAGCGCTCGCTGAACCGATTGCCGCGCACCGTCACGACGTGACCGGTGCCGAGCGTGATGGTGGTCTTGAGGTAGCCGTCGTTGATTCGGGTTCCGGTGTTGGCGCGGTTTCCCTCGCCGCCGACGCTCGAAACGCTCGCCAGCACGCCGAGGCGACCCCAGGTCCCGCCGAAACGCGCCATGGCGCTCCTGTGCGAGCGACTGCCGCCGGAAACCGTGATCGTGCCGGCGTGGCGGGCCGGGATTTCGGGAGTGACATAGTTGATCACGCCGCCGATTGTCTGCGGTCCGAACAGAATCTGTCCCGAACCCCTGAGAACCTCGATGCGGGCGAAGCGCTCGAGCGGAGGATGGTAGTAACTCGAGTTGTCGCCGTAGGGTGCGAGCGTGAACGGAATGCCGTCCTCCAGCAGCAACACCTTCGCCGAGCGGGTCGGGTTCAGTCCGCGGATACCGATGTTCGGGCGCAGGCCGAAGCCCTCCTCGTCCCGGGTGTTGATTCCGGGAACACGCCGCAGTGTTTCGTTGACGGTGGGTGAGCGCCACAGCGACATCGCAGCGAC
The DNA here is from genome assembly GCA_035559335.1 of Gemmatimonadales bacterium. Taxonomy (GTDB): domain Bacteria; phylum Gemmatimonadota; class Gemmatimonadetes; order Gemmatimonadales; family JACORV01; genus DASXPG01. The sequence goes on along the minus strand of DATMBH010000236.1, from coordinate 4,126 downwards.
GTCCAGCACCGAGGCCGAACCGGGAATAGCAGCGAGGGTCGAGCGTGTGCCCACCACGCTGATTTCTGCGAGCCGAACGGTGTCGGGGGCGACTCGCTGCTGAGCGCGGAGCGGAAAGCTGATGGCAAGTGCCAGTACCGGTAGCGAGGAAGCGGCCTTCATCTGGGCTCCACCTTCACGGACGGTTGAGAGTAGAACTCAATTGCAAGCAATAAGCGAGGGGGAACATCGCCACGCGGTAGCGCTGCCGTCAATACGAGAGAATGCGTACGTAATCGGGCACAGCGTGAAGGTTTCTTGTGTGGCGGAGGAGGTCGGACGCGCTAGCGTCTGCCACCGCACAGCCTCGGGCCAGGCCAGCCGGTGGCGATTCTCAGGCGCCGCGGCTGGCCAGCGCCAGCGCCATCTCCCTCGGCCGGTCGGTGATGATCCCGTTGGCGCCGGCGTCCCACAGGCGCAGCGCGGTCGGCACCTCGTTCACCGTCCACACGTGCACCGTGCATCCGGCTTGACCGGCCAGCCGGATGAAGCGGCGCGAGGGCACCACCAGCCCCTTGAACCGGTCCGGCACGGCGTAGCTGCGGCAGTCAGCCGAACCGGGGCCCACGAACGGCAGCAGCGAGCGAATGAAGAGCCGCGCTATGTCCCGGCGCGAGGCGCCGCGCGCGAACGGCGGCGACTCGAAAACCTCTAACGCGCGATGGTCGTCCGCGGCGACGATGCAGCGTCCCTCGGCGCGCTGCTCCAGCAGTGCGCTCCGCACTGCGCCCTGCGCGGCCACCTCCTTGATCTCGATGATCAGCGGCACGTCGCGGAATTCCTCGAGCACTTCCGCTAGGCGGCTCACCCGGACGCCGCGCCCCCGCCACGGGTAGCTCCGCCCCCCGTCCGGTGAGAAGCGCGCCCCAGCGTCGGCGGCCGCCAGCTCGCCGGACGTCCGCGCGGCCACCTCGCCCGACAGATCAGTGGTTCGATCCAGCAGCGCGTCGTGCATCACCACCGGCACTCCGTCGGCGGCCAGGCGCACGTCAAGCTCGAGAGCCGTGGCACCCTGGGATAGCGCTAGGTGGAACGCTTGCAGCGTGTTCTCCGGCGCCTCGGCGGAGGCGCCGCGGTGGCCGATGACCAGCCGGCGGCCTGGATCGAGCAACGGGTTCATGGCGCGGCGACTGAAGCTGCACCACCACGCCGGAAAAACAAAGGCCCGGGTTGGCCCGGGCCCTTGTCCGCTTCGCTTGGCTCATCCTAACGAGCCCTGATTACTGGCGCCAGCATCACGCGCCCGTTGCCGGTAGCGGCCACGTTCAGGAACGTGGCGCCCTCGTCGAACACCAGTCGGGCGTCGCTGGTGGTGTTCGCGGCCACCGCGAAGGAAATGTCCGTCTTGATGCCGCTCTGGTCGCCGGACGGAATCGTCACTTGGTACTCGACTCCGGCTTCGAACAGCTGCCCGGCGCCGATGCTGATGTCGCCCTTGAACACGATACGCGGGTTGGTCACGAACAGGCGCACCCGGCCGTAGGCACCCGCCGCCACGCTGCCCTGGGCGATAACCAGCGACGAGTCGTGCGACAGCGCCATGAGGTCAAGCGTGACTGGTGCGCTGAGGTCCACGGTGGACCACGCGGGGCTGGTGTCGCTCGTGTCCGCGGCGCCAAGACGCAGGAACTGAACCGATGTTACCGTGACCAGCAGCGACGCTACCGTGTCCGGCGCGATCGCCGTGGTAGTCCGCTCGCCCGCCCAAGAGGACGACTCCAGGAGCACGGGGCCCGATTCGCGCTGCATCAGGATGCGCGCCTCGCCCATCGCGTCCAGGTTGAGCGACTCCGCGCAGGCCGCGGTCGCGAGCGCTGCCGCCGCGCCTATCAGGTATCGCCTTCCGATGCTCTTCATCCGAATCCTCCTTACTTGCAGTCGCTTCACTCGGCATCGCCGGTGGCCCGGCGCTTCGTAACCGTCCAGACGCCAGGTACGCGGAGGGGGTAACGAAATCCCGACATAAGTGAGCGGAATCACGTCGTCGCGTTACTTTCCTCTTCATCTATGCGTCCCATGGAAGCGCGCGAATCGCTCCCGGAGTGGCGGGAACTGAGCGACGGCGAGGTGGTGCGCCGCGTGCTCGACGGGGATGTCGAGCTCTACCGCGTGCTGGTTGATCGGTACCAGGTCGAGTTCGGCAGGCTGGCTGTGGCTATGCTGGGTGACGCGGACGCGGCCGAGGATGCGCTGCAGGAGGCGTTCGTCAGCGCCTATCAACGGCTCGGTACGTGCCGCGATCCGGACCGATTCAAGCACTGGCTGTACCGGATCTTGGCCAACCGCTGTCACGATATCCGGCGTGGCATCGCGCCGACGACCTCAGTGGACGACCTGCCGCTCAGGGCCAAGGACAGGGCCGACGCGGCGACGCTCGACGGCGAGTTGGGGGAGGCGCTGCGCGGGGCTCTGGACGCGCTCACACCGGAGCAGCGCGAGGCGTTCATCCTCAAGGAGGTTGAGGGCCGGCCGTACACGGAGGTGGCGGAGTTGACGGGTGTCGGCGTGGACGCTCTGAAAATGAGGGTGCACCGGGCGCGCGATGCGCTGCGCAGGACCCTGGAGCTGTGGAAATGAACGAGGAGCACGAGGGATTCAGCGACAACGTCCACCGTTATCTGGACGGCGAGCCCCACCGACCGCTAACTGCCGAGGACCGGCGCCGGGCCGATCGCATTAAGGAGATCAGCGGCGAGATCCGCAGGCGATCTGAACGCCGCCTGGACGTCTCCGACCGGGTGATGCGCGAAGTGAGGCGCAGCCAGCGGCCGTCGCAACCGGCGTGGGTTCGGCCCCTGGAGCCGCGCGCGGTCAGGCTGCGGCCCGCCGTGTGGGTCCCATCGCTCGCCGCCGCCGCGATCGCGCTGTTTCTCGCCGGCATGTATTTGGCGCGCGAGACCGCGGACCCGTCCCGCCCGCTGGCGCTTGTGGCGCGCAACGATACCGTGTATGTGCGCTTCGAGCTAATAGCGCCCAGCGCGCGGAGCGTTTACCTGGCCGGCAGCTTCAACGAGTGGCGGCCGGACGAGATTCCGCTGGCCAGAACGCACGACGGCCACTGGACGGTGACCATCCCGCTCAGCGTGGGCGAGCACAGCTACCAGTTCGTGGTGAACGGCGAGCGGTGGGTGCCTGATCCTAACGCTGAGGCTGTGGACGACGGATTCGGCGGCCGCAACAGCGTGCTGGTGGTCGGGCCGAGAGGAGTGGTGGGTTCATGACACGTTCGCTAGGCGTCGCGCTGCCTCTGGCGCTGGCGCTACTCACTGCGGTCGGCCATGCTCAGAACCCGGGTGCCACCCGGGAGCCGGGCGCCCGGCAGCGCCTCGAGAGCCGCGGGCTTCCCGCGCAGCTTGCTGCCGACGTGGCCGCGATCGCGGATGCGGCGGTGGCTGCGGGACTGCCGTCCACTCCGATCATCGCCAAGGCAATCGAGGGCTGGTCGAAGCGCGTACCTGCGCCGCGCATAGTTGCCGCGGTGCGCGACCTTGCTGCGCGACTTGCGGCCGGCCGGGACGTGCTGCGCGAGGCGGGCGCCGATGCCTCGAACGCAATGCTGGTCAGCGCCAGCGCCGAGGCGCTGGGGCGTGGCATCACTCGCTCCGACGTGGCGGCGCTGGTCAGGTCTGCGCCGGCCGCCGACATGGCAGAGGCCGGCCTGGTGGTCGCTGCGTCGCTGGCGGCCCAGGGGCTGGACCGCGCGCTTGCGGTGCGGGTGGTGGTGGAGGCGTATCGCGCCGGCCGCTCCTCCGACCAGATCCTCGACCTGCCAGCGGCAGCGCGGTCGCGCCTGCAGCGCGGCGCCAGGCCGCCCGATGTGGGTCGCGATCTGCTGGAAGGGATTGGACGGGGCGGCGCCGCCGCATCGGGTCGCGGTACTGGCTCGCTGCGACCCCCCGACGTTCCGCCGGGGCTCGGCAATCTTCCGGGAGGTGGTAAGGGTCCGTGATCCGCCCGCCCGGGCGTGGAGCGCCTTCCGCCGCGCTCGCGCTCGCCGCGTGCGCGGCTTTCGTGTTCTGTGGGGTGGCCGGCGCCCAGGAGCTGTCGGTGAGGCTGGGCGGACTGCACGCCCGTTATGCAGACTCGG
>DATMBH010000235.1:0-5615 GCA_035559335.1 Gemmatimonadales bacterium | reverse complement strand
CGCGTCCATGGCGCCCTCCGCCGCGCCGGCGCCCACGATCGTGTGCATCTCGTCTATGAACACGATGAACTGCCCGGCGGCGGAGGTCACTTCCTTGAGCACTGCCTTGAGCCGCTCCTCGAACTCGCCGCGGTACTTCGCGCCGGCGATCATCGCCGCCACGTCCAGCGTCACCAGCCGCTTGTGCTTGAGGGACTCCGGCACGTCCCCGTTCACGATCCGCTGCGCCAGGCCCTCGACGATGGCCGTCTTGCCCACGCCCGGCTCGCCGATCAACACCGGGTTGTTCTTGGTGCGGCGCGATAGCACCTGCACGACCCGGCGCACTTCATCGTCGCGCCCGATCACCGGATCGAGCTTGCCCTGGCGCGCCATCTCCGTCAGGTCACGCGTGAACCGCTCCAGCGCCTGGTACTGCTCCTCGGGGCGCTGGCTCGTGACCCGGTGCGCTCCCCGAACCGCCGCTAGCGCCTCACGCAGCGCGTCAGGCTTCACACCCTGGGCACTCAACAGCTCGCGTGCGCTGGTGCCCTTCGTCTCAACCAGGCCCAGCAGTAGGTGCTCGGTGGACGTGTACTCGTCCCCCATCGCCTCGGCCTCCGCCTCGGCGCGATCCAGCACTTGCAGCAGTTCGCGCGAGAACGTCGGCTCGCCACCGCCGGTCTGCTTCGGGAACCGGTTGATCTCGCGGCCCACCTCGGCCTTGAGGTGCGCCACGTTAGCGCCAGCCTTGCCGAGCACCGGCGCCACAATGCCCTCCTCCTGCTCCAGCAGCGCGGCAAGGAGGTGGGCGTCGTTCACCACGGGGTTCTGGCGCTGGCGTGCAAGGGCCCGCGCCGCTTCGAGCGCCTCTGCGCTCCTGATGGTCAGCTTCTCGTAGTTAGCCATGGCAGTATCAGGGAATGCACCGGTCGTGCCGGGCAGCCGCCGCCACGATGACCGGAAAATCTGCCTGGAGGGCACACCAAAAGCGAACGCGCCGGCCATTGTGACCGGCGCGCTCAAGCGACCGCCGCGGGGCGGCGATCACTCCGTCATTTCATCACTATCATGCGTCTGGACGTGCGCTGCCCGTTGACGACGAGCTGGTAGACGTACACCCCCGAGGCCGCTTCACGATCGCTGTTGAGATAGCGGCCGTCCCAGAACGCCGAGAACTCGCAGAAACCGTCACGGACTTCCCGGCACTCGAGCTGGAGGTTCTCCAGCGGCTGGCCCGACTGCTGGAGGCTGGGAATCGCCACCAGCTGACCAAGCACGTTGTAAATCCTCAGGCTCACGACCACTTGCCGCCCGGCCTGGAAGAGCTCTTCGCTCAGCCGGAACGGGATCGTCGTAGCCGGATTGAACGGATTCGGATAGTTCTGCTGAAGATCAACCTGGGCACGCGGCTGTTGCGCCGCGACCACCGCAGGAGTGCCCAGGACGAATCCAGCCAAGAGCCACGCGAATGCGTAGCGCTTCATCCGTCACTCCATTTCGAACGAGAAAGGTGCCTTAGCCGTCTCCGTTTGGTGTTGTAATCGAGCAACTCCGCAATGCTATCATGGGCAAACCGCCCTCTACCGTCAAGTTTGGGGGGTCCGAAGCCGCCGCAGATCGCCGTTGCGAACCGTAACGCCTTCACGATCGGCCCACTCCAGGAACGGGATCAGCCACTTCCGGGTCAGACCCAGGCGCTCGCGCAGTGTGGCGGCCGTGGCCTCGCCCAGTTCGGCGAGCACTGACTCAAGACGTCGCCGCTGCTCGTCCAATACACCAGCCTCGTAGTATCGGTCCGGTCCGACCTGAACCACGCTGCCCTCGCGCGCCAGCATGCGCAGTACGGCCGGCACATCGGTTCCTGGGAAGGCGGCGGCCAGCTCCGATACGGACGGAGGCTCCGGACCGGCCGCTGCCAGGTGAGCCAACACCTTCGCGGCTTGATCGCGAACCGCCGTGGCGGCGGCGGGATTCCAGTTCGGCGGGCGCACCACACCGGCCGACCGGACCACCGCTCCGGATGCGATCAGCCGCTCCTCGGCGAGGATGGCAAGGTCGCGGTGCTCGCCCAGGCTGGCTCGCCACGCCTGCGCGTTCATACCCGGCTCCAGCGGGTTGGCGGCGAGCCAGGCTTCGAGCGCGTGCTGCATCCGCATGGCCGCGGCGGCGACTTCCTCGGCGAAGAACAGATGGTCGCCCGCAACCACGAGCTGCCGCGACTGTGAGGCCGCAACTACCGGCTCCAGGCGCGCCGCGCTGAGACCGCTGGCGACCTCCAGGTCAATACGCGACATGCCATGCGCGCCGCGGCGCCGCACCATCGCTACCACCAGCTCGTCATCGGAGCGCGCGCGCGGAGCCGGCTGGCGACGGCGAGGCAACGACGGATCGTCGGCCCACGGTTCGGTCACGACGGCTCCGCCGATCGTGGTAACTGGCGAGTACGAGCGGAGCACCAGCCGGTCACCGGCCCTCAGCACCAGCGGTGACTCGAGGGCGAGGCGCGCGCACCCGCCTTCCGTTAGGCGGCCGATGCGGGCCATCACCTCGGCAGTACCATGGTGGACGCGGAGTCTCTGCCGCGATCGGAACTCGTGCCCGCCGACGGCTTCCAACACCACGTCGCACGATCTGCTAGTACGCCAGCCGCGGCCCGCTACCGCAACCGCACCGCGCGCCACATCCGCCTTGTCCACACCCAGGACCGCGAGGGCAGCTCGACGTCCGGGCGCAGCTTCCGGGGCTGGTTTGCCGTGCACCTGGACGCTGCGTATGCGCGCTTCGCGACCTGCCGGCAACAGCGTAATCGCCTGGCCCTCCGCGACGCTTCCCGACCACACCGTGCCCGTTATGATCGTGCCTGCGCCCGGCAGCGAGAACACGCGGTCGATCGGCATGCGGAACCGGTCGCTGGCGTCGCGTTCGACGGCCGCGCGTGCGCTCACGCTCAGCGCCTCGCGCAGCTCATCCAGGCCCTCGCCGCTGACCGCCGAGACCTCGACGATGTGCCACGAGCCCAGGCCGTGGTCGCGCAACGCCGACCGCACGTCGTCCGCCACCAGCATGCGCCACGACTCGTCAGGCGCCAGGTCTTTCTTGGTCAGTGCCACGACTCCACGGTCCACCGCCAGGTAGCGCAGGATGGCGAGGTGTTCGCGCGTCTGTGGCATCACGCCCTCGTCGCATGCCACCACCAGCAGCGCCAGGTCCACCCCGGTGGCTCCAGCCACCATGTTCCTCACGAACCCTTCGTGGCCGGGCACGTCCACCACCGAGGCTGTGATGTCGCCCAGCTGGAGCGGGGCGAAGCCCAGATCTATGGTGATGCCGCGCTCCTTCTCCTCGGCGAGGCGGTCGGTGTCCACCCCTGTCAGCGCTTTGACGAGGGCGGTCTTCCCGTGGTCGATGTGACCGGCGGTTCCGATTACGACGTGGCGTTCCACGATTCGCTGTCCCAGAAGGCAAGGGCCGGCAGTTCCCGGTCGGCGGCCAGGTGGTGCCGCAGATAAGAGATCAGCAGCCGCCGGTGCGCGGAAGCGTGGCGGCCATCGAGCGGCTCGGGGGGAAGCCGGCCCGAGGCCAGGTGCTCAAGCGCATCGCGATCGGACGGTTTGAGCGTCGAAGTCCGCAACCCCACGCGATGAGCGGCGCACAGTGTGCCGCCTTGCGCTGGCGAGAAATGCACCGCGCCGCTGGCCGGCTTGCCGCAGGCGACGCAGCGGTCCAGCGTGGGGGTGAAGCCGAGCGCGGCGACCAGGCCCCATAGGGCAACCAGCGCGGCGGCGTCGCGGTCGGACTCGGGGGCGTGCTCGATGGCCGACAGCCCCGCGTCGACCGCGTCGAATATTTCGGGGTGTGGGTCGGCGGGCGCCAACCGCAGCGCCACCTCGGCAAGCGCCGAGGCAGCGGCGAAGCGCGCCACGTCGCAGGCGATGGCGCCGTGCGCGTTGGAGAGCTCGAAGGCAACCAGAGGGTGCAGCTCGCGCGTGGGCCGGGTGAAGATGGTCGCGGTGCCGGTGCTGAACAGGTCGAGCCGCGGACCAGTGCGAGACCTGGGCCGCCGCGCTCCCCGGGCGATGGCGCTCACGAGACCAGCCTCACGGGTCAGCAGCTTGAGGATCTTCGACGTGTCTCCATAAGGGATGACGTGGAGCACGATCGCGGGCGAAGTCAGTGGCGGCATCGCACATAAAACTAGCCTGCCGGACTGGTTGGGACCTGGGGCCGAGTCCTGGGTGAAGCCCCGGGTTATGCGCAAGAGCTGAGGAAGCTCCTCGGCGTCTCACTCATGCTGCCTGATTCACCTCCCGCTTCTCCAGCAAGCTGACGTCCACGTACCGGCGAACACTTCAGATCGCCGTCAAGGCGCAAAGAACGAAAGTACGAGGCGCCGGTCTCTTGTGGACACCGGCGCCGCCACATTCTGCGCTGTACCGTGCCTAGGGGACGACCTGGAACGAGCCGCTGACTCGATCTCGCACCGGCAGAGTCACCGCCAGTTGGTCCACAGCTTGAGTGAAAACGGTCTCGAGTTTGTAGCGGTACTCTCCGGGCGTGCGTGCAAGAGACAGTTGGTACGCGATCCACCTGGTCTGGCCCGGCTCGAGCCGGAATCGGGGCTGCACGCAAGGTATGTTCGGATTCGTATCCGCTGCCGGGTAGGCATCGCCGGCCGTTACCCACACCGGTCCAGTGCGCCTTTCGATGGTGCCGGGGCACGGGTTGTAGTAGACAAGCTCCGTCGACAGGTTCGTCAACGAGAGATGGACGCTGTCACCGGCTCGGTAGGAGGCGAGTTCGGGACTAATCGCTACCATCGGATCCGGGGTGGAGTTCGGCGCATCTCCGCAACCGACCAGCGCTACGGACAGAAGGGTGATACCTACCCATGTCGGCATGAGCCTGGAACAGCCTATCGCCAGGCTCCTCGCGCCTTGCCTAGAACCAGAAAGCATACGAAAGACCTCGCCAGATCTGCCCGGGTGGGCTGTAGTAGGAGTAGCCACCGCCCGCTAACGCCGCTAGCGCTACAACTCTGGCGTTAGACATTCCCACCTCCCTGGACTGGTTTGTGTTAGCCTGACAAACCCAGCGCTAGATGTTGCGTGTGTGGTGCTGCTGCCACAACTGGGGAACCCCTAGGGTCTTCAGGGTGAAACAGGTCCTCATTGCTCGGTTTAGCGGCTGTAATAAGCCGCGTTAGGGTCTGCGCAGAAAACTTCTTGCGCTGGACCGGCCGAGCGTGAGCGCGAAGGTGCAGCTGCCGCGACAACCCCGAGATGGAGAGCTTCACAGCCGCTTCAAGACCGAGAACCCGTCGCTCTTGCTCGAGGCGGCCACGGTGAGCCAACGGAATCAAGGCTTAGGAACTACACAACAGAGCGACGGTCACACTGTCCAAGATCTGGGGCGCACCTCCTATACAAGTTTCCCCGCGCCAGTCAGCGACGTTCCGGCACGATCGTGTAGTTCCAGTCACCGTGGCACTCGTGGTGTTCCGCTTCAGGAAGTTCTGGACTTTTCGCCGTTGCGTGCGAGTTACACCTTCTCGCCTGACTACGCCGCGGCCTGAAGCCGCTGGCGGTTGAGTTCACACCGTCGCGCCCTGGCTGCCTCGAGCTTCTGCCGGCGCT
>DATMBH010000234.1:0-6419 GCA_035559335.1 Gemmatimonadales bacterium | reverse complement strand
GTCCGAGCGCGGTGCGCAGCGGTTGTTCCCGCCACAACCCGGCCCACCGACGAAAGATCGTGACAATGCGTTGGCGCAGCTGCATCCGATCCGGCCTGGGGGTTCTGGTCAGGCGCTGGCGGGGCATTTCCCCCAATCGCGCACCGCGCGAGCTGCGCCTTCGAGGCCTAACCGCCACCGCTCCAGCGACTTCCGGACCGGCCGCGAAGCAGGCACGGCCCCTGCTGAAGGGAATAACGTACGGCTGTCGTGATTCCTTCGCAAAGCGACGACCACGTGAAGCGGATGCTCGGGCAGCTCAAAAAATGGATGGCATCTGGTGCGGCGCGAGCGCTGGGTCTCGCGGCGCTGGTGGTGCTGCTCGGCACCACTCTGATCCTCGCGCGCGCCTGGCCCGGCACCGTGCAGCCGGTCGCGTTCAACCACCGCCTGCACACCCAGGAGCTGGAGCTCGACTGCGAGACGTGCCACGAATTCGCCAGCACCGGGGCGCATTCCGGGCTGCCGTCGGTCGAGACGTGCGCCACCTGCCACTCGGAGCCACAGGGCACTTCGCCCCAGGAGTCGGTGGTGGTTCGATACGTAGCAGCCAACCAGCCGCTCGTCTTCGAAAAACTGTTCCGGCTGCCCACCCATGTGTTCTACACGCACCGCCGGCACGTGGGGATCGCCGAACTCACTTGCAGGACGTGTCACGGGGACATCGCGCTTACGACGCGGCCACCGCGACGCCCCCTGGTGAAGATCACCATGGAGATGTGCATAAAGTGTCACTCGTCTCGCGAGCAGACCACCGACTGCGTGGCTTGCCACAGGTGAGCGCCTAACGATGCGACTCGACAGACGCGAGTTCCTGGCCTCCGTCGGCGGCGGGTGCGCCGGCATGATGCTGGCGACCGGCTGCGCGCCGAGCGGTTCAGGACAGCCGGATCCCGGGTGGGCTCCGGGCGTGGAAGTGCTCCAGAACTCCAGCTGTCTGATCTGCCCGGCGCGCTGTGGCATCCGTGCCAGGGTGGTGGACGGGCGCCTGGTCCGCATCGCCGGCAACCCGTTGCATCCGCTGAGCCGCGGAGGGTTGTGCCCCCGCGGTCCGGCTGCGGTGCAGATGCTGTACCATCCCGAACGGCTGCGCGCGCCGCGCGTTCGGGCTACAGCCCGCGCCGGAGCGTGGCGGGACATCACAGCGGACGCGGCTCTGGAGCTGGTGGCGCGCCGCCTCGCGGAGCTGCGATCGGCCGGACGACCGGAGCGGGTCGCGGCATTGTGCGGCTACTGCTCCGGATCGATGGAGGCGCTGTGGCGCCAGTTCATGCTCGCCTACGGGTCGCCTAACCTGGTCAGCGACGGATACGACGACGGAACCGCCGCGATCGCTACGGTGATGCACGCCATTCCACGCAATCCCAGCTACGATTTCGACCGCGCTCGCCTGGTCCTCTCGTTCGGCGCGCCACTGTTCGAGGCGTGGTGGGCGCCTACCCAGGCGTTCGCGGCGTTGCGGCCCACCCGGGACTCCGTTGGCAGGCCGCGCTTCATCCAGGTTGACACCCGGTTTTCGCGCACGGCCGCGTGGTCAGACGAGTGGATCGCCGTGCGGCCACGCACTCACGCCGTCCTGGCGCTCGGCATCGCCTACGTGTTGATCCGCGAGGAGCTGGTTGATTCCGACTTCCTGGCGAGGCACGTGGACGGTTACGAGGACTGGACCGACGCGGGCGGAACCAGACACGAGGGCTATCGCGCTGCCGTTCTGCGTCACTACCGCACGGAGGAGGTTTCCCAAATCACCGGCGTGCCGGTCGAACGTATCGTGGCGACCGCGAAGACCTTCGCGGATTCGGCGCCGGCACTGGTGGTGTGCGGATCCGACGTCACTTACTCTCCGGACGGACTGCTGGCCGGGATGGCGGTGCACAGCCTCAACGTGCTGGTCGGGAGTATCAACCGGCCGGGAGGCGTGCTATACCGGGACGACCCGCCGCTCGCCCCGCTGGCGACACCGCAGCTCGACGCAACCGCACGGGCCGGGATGGCGCACCGGCCGCTTGCCGCCGCCGCACCGCTGGGGGCTGCGACGGCACGGAGCCTGGCTGAAGCGCTGGTCGCCGGCGACGCGCCACCGGTGGACGTGCTGTTCCTCTACTACGCGAATCCCCTGGCTTCCCCCGACGCCGAGACCTGGGCGGCAGCGCTGGATCGGATCCCCCTGGTGGTGAGCTTCACTCCTTTCCCCGACGAGACCAGTGGGCTGGCGGACCTGATCGTGCCCGACCTGCTCGCCCAGGAGCGGTGGCAGGACGCACCCGCTCCCGCGTCGCATCCCTACCTCACCTGGGGTCTCACGCAGCCGCTGGTGGAGCCGCTCGCGCACACGATGGACACGGCGAACTTCCTGCTCGCGCTTGCGCGGCGGCTGGGCGGGTCGGTCGCTAGGAGCCTGCCCTATCCTGACTTCCGCGAGCTGCTCAAGGCGCGAGCCCGCGGGCTGTTCGAGGCACGTCGCGGAATGCCGTTCGGAGACGCCTTCGAAACGCAGCACCAGGCGCAGATGGAGGAGCGCGGCTGGTGGCTGCCCGGGACAAGCGACTTCGAGTCGTTCTGGAGGGAGCTGGTGGAGCGGGGCGGCTGGGTGGATCCGTTCCACGACCACACCAACCCGGCTGGGCTGTCGCGCGCACCTAACGGTCGTGTTCAGCTGCTGCCGGCGCGGTTGAGCGAGTTGCTGCGGCAATCGGGAAGCCGCCTGGCCCCGTACCTGTTCCCGGTCGGCGCACGACAGCCGCCCGGCGAGTTCCCGCTGTGGCTGAACGTGTACCGGGTTTCCACCCTCGCCTCGGGAACGCTGGGGCTGACGCGATGGCTCGCGGAACGGCCCACGCCGCTGCTCGACACGCACGACGAGCCGTGGATCGAGGTCAACCCGGCGACCGCGCGCGCGCTCGGCCTGGGCGACGGCGACCGGGCTCGGGTGATATCGCCGCGGGGGCAATACGCTGCCGCCGTTAGGCTGAGCCCCGGCACCGCGCCCGATGTCGTGTGCGCCCCGTACGGACCACCCCACCGGGACGCTCGCGCGGCGAACCCGCTGCAGCTGATGGATCGCACCACCGATCCGCTCACCGGTTTGGCCTCCTGGTGCACGACCTTCGTGCGCCTCGAGCCGGCCTGAGGGAGCGAGCCATGCCACGCTGGGGAATGGTGATAGACCTGGACCGGTGCACCGGGTGCGGCGCGTGCGAGATCGCGTGCAAGAGCGAGAACAACATCCCCTCGACGCCACACGATCAGGCAGTGATGGGACGGGCGATTTCGTGGATGAAGGTGCTGGCCGAAGTGGAGGGCGAGTGGCCCGATTGCCGGGTGCGCTTCGCACCCAGGCCCTGCATGCACTGTGACAACCCGCCGTGCGTCAAGGTGTGTCCGGTGGCCGCCACGTACATCAACCCCGAGGGTTTGGTAGGCCAGATCTACGCGCGCTGCATCGGGTGCCGCTACTGCGCCAACGCCTGCCCCTACACCGTGAAGTACTTCAACTGGTACGCGCCACAGTGGGAGGAATCGGAGCGCGCCCATCTCAACCCGGACGTGTCGGTGCGGCCGAAGGGCGTGATCGAGAAATGCACCTTCTGCCATCACCGACTGCAGCTCGCAAGAGAAACCGCGGCGGCTGAGGGCCGCGAGCTGCGGGAGTCCGACTACCAGCCGGCGTGCGCCGAGGTGTGCCCGAGCGGCGCGATCATTTTCGGGGATCTCGACAATCCCCTGCACCGTGTGTTCGCTGCGCGCCACGACCCCCGCGCGACGCGCCTGATGGAGGACCTGGGCACGGAGCCCAAGGTCTACTACCTGGCGCGGGCATGACCATGGGAGCCACGCGATGAACGACCCCGCCTCCGCCAGGCTCAGCGCACTCCCGGCGGACGCCCGCACGATCCTGGCGCCGCTGGTGGAAACAGGATGGCGGTTCCGGCTGTGGGCGGGACTGCTGGGACTGGTCACGCTCTGGGGGGCGGTCGCCTACTACCTCCAGCTTCGCTACGGGCTCGGCCGCACCGGCCTCAACCAGCCGGAGTACTGGGGCATCTACATCATTGACTTCGTGTTCTTCATCGGTATCAGCCACGCCGGCACCCTGATCTCAGCCATCCTGCGGGTCAGCCAGGCCGAGTGGCGGCGCCCCATAACCCGATCCGCCGAGTTCATAACGGTGCTGGTGCTGGGATTCGGCGCCATCCAGCCCATCATTGATCTCGGCCGGCCGGACCGGTTGTTCAACGTGCTGTTCCACGCCCAGCTGCGCTCGCCGCTGCTGTGGGACGTGATGAGCATCGGCCTCTACCTGACGGCGAGCACCGTGTACCTGTACCTGCCGATGCTCCCCGACCTCGCCCTCATCCGCGACAGCGGCATCAAGGCGCCGAGGCTCTACCGCATCTTGGCCGCCGGCTATCGCGACACTCCGCAGCAACGACACCGGCTGCAGCGTGTCATCGGCGTCCTGGCGATCGTGGTGATCCCCATAGCCGTGTCGGTCCACACCATCATCGGCTGGATTTTTGCCATGACGCTGCGGCCGATGTGGCACTCGACCATCTTCGGCCCGTACTTCGTGATGGGGGCGATCTACTCGGGCATCGCAGCGATTCTGATCGCCATGGTGCTGCTACGGCGGTTCTACAACCTGGGCGACTACTTCCGCCCGGTTCACTTCGACTACATGGGCCGGCTGCTACTGCTGTTCAGCCTGTTGTGGCTGTACTTCACCTTCGCCGAGTACCTGACCGCCTTCTACGGAGCCGAGCCCGCCGAGATGCGGACCTTCTGGGCCAAGGTGAGCGGTCCGTTCGCGGTGCCGTTCTGGGCTATGGTGATCTCCTGTTTCGTGATCCCGGTAGCGCTGATGTCCCGCCGCGCCACGCGCACGCCGGCCGGTACGATGGCGGCCGGTGTGTCCGTGGTGATCGGCATGTGGCTGGAGCGCTTCAACATCGTGGTGCCGACCTCGGTGAATCCGCGATTCGAGCTCGAGTCACTCGGTCACTACATGCCGTCATGGGTCGAACTCTCGATCATGGCGGGAACGCTATCCGGTTTCGCCCTGCTGTACATGGCAGCGACCAAGTTCTTCCCGATCATCTCGATTTGGGAGGTGCGCGAAGGACGTGAGGTGGGCTTGCGGGAGGTTGCCGAGCGGATCGAGGGCTACCTCCCGGCACAGGCCGGAGCTGAGTCGCAGTGAACGGCCCGTTGTTCCGGATGACCGCGGCGCTGGTGGTCGCGCAACTGTGGGCCGGCGCGGCGCTCCGGGCCCAGGCGAGCCGTGACTCACTGCGGCGAGGGAACCCGGCCGCGGGACGGCGCGTGTTCCACGACCAGGGATGCGTGCGGTGCCACTCCGTGTGGGGTAGCGGCGGGAGGCTTGGCCCGGACCTGGCCACGGTTGGAGCGGGGCGCAGCATGCTGCAATTCGCCGGGCTCTTCTGGAATCACACGCCCCGGATGATAGAGACGGTGCGGCGGGGCGGATTCCAGTGGCCCAGGCTTTCGGCGGCCGAACTGTCCGACGTGATGAGCTACCTGTACTACGTGAAGCTGTTCGACGAGCCCGGCGATGCGGTGCTTGGTGAGCGGTGGTTCCGCGCCGGCCGCTGCGTGCAGTGCCACCGCGTGGGCGACATCGGCGGCCGGGTGGGGCCGTCGCTGGATCGCTACGCCCGCTACGTGGCGCCGATCCCACTCGCCCAGGGAATGTGGAATCACGGACCGGCGATGCAGGCCGCGCAGCGCTCACGCGGGGTAACGCGTCCGACGTTCGCTGGTCGCGAGATGGCGGACATCCAGGCCTTTATCCGGAGCGCCTCCACCGCTCCGCGCCCGCCGGTTGTGTTCCTGGAGCCGCCCGATCCCGACCGGGGTCGCCTGCTGTTCGTCTCGAAGGGGTGCGCGAACTGCCACGGGAGGGCCGGGCGTGGAAGCCAGTGGGGACCGGACCTGCGGAGTGCCACGGTCCGGCTGCGGATGTCGGAGATCGCGGGCGTGCTGTGGAACCACTCGTTCGAGATGTCCGCGGCGATGCAGGCGCGCGGCGTTAGCTTCCCGCGGTTCGAGGGATCCGAGATGGCCGACGTGATCGCCTTCCTCTACTACCTGCGGTTCGACGAGGCGCCGGGCGACAGCGCGAGAGGCGCCGCGGTGTTCCGGCGGCTGCGGTGCTCCGGCTGCCACCAGCCCGGGCGCGACTCGGTGGGTCCCGACCTAACGCGTTCCAACGTGGTGATGGCTCCGATGCGGCTGGCCGCGGCCATGTGGAATCACGCGCCGGCTATGTACGATGAGATGCGGGCGCGGGTGGTCGAGTGGCCGCGATTCGAGGGCGACGAGATGCGCGACCTAGCTGCGTACCTGCGGAGCCGCGTGCG
>DATMBH010000233.1:0-4584 GCA_035559335.1 Gemmatimonadales bacterium | reverse complement strand
GAGGTCGGGCCACCGCTGTTCTTCTCGCTGCTGGTCATAACGGTCTCCTTCCTCCCGGTTTTCACGCTCGAGGCGCAGGAGGGCCGGCTGTTCAAGCCGCTGGCCTACACCAAGACTTTCGCGATGGCGGCGAGCGCGCTGCTGGCCATAACGGTGGTGCCGGTGGCGATGGGCTACCTGATCCGCGGGAAGATCCGACCGGAACACGCCAACCCGGTCAATCGCTGGCTGCTGTGGCTGTACCGCCCGGTGCTGACGCGGGTGCTGGCGCACCCCTGGAAGACCGTCGCGGTGTGCGGGGCCGTGCTGGTGGCCACGCTCTACCCGGCCTCACAGCTCGGCTCCGAATTCATGCCGCCGCTCGACGAAGGCACGATTCTCTACATGCCCACCACCATCCCTGGCGCTTCCATAACTGCCGCCCGGCGCGCGGTGCAGGCCCAGGATTCGATACTGATGTCGTTCCCCGAGGTGGCCAGTGTGTTCGGCAAGGTTGGTCGGGCCAACACAGCCACCGATCCGGCGCAGCTCGACATGATCGAGACCACGATAGTGCTGAAGCCGCAGAGCGAGTGGCGTCCCGGCATGACCCGCGAGCGCCTGATCGCAGAGATGGACCGCGCCGTCCGGACCGCCGGTTACGTAAACGCCTGGACCCAGCCGATCCGCGGACGCATAGACATGCTGGCCACCGGGATCAGAACGCCGGTTGGCATCAAGATCTTCGGTCCCGATCTCGGCGAGCTGGAACGGATCGGCCGCGAAATCGAGGATGCCATCCGGATGGTGCCGGGCACGCGCAGCGTGTTTGCGGAGCGGGCGGTGTCGGGGTCCTACCTGGATATCGAGGTGGATCGTGAGCAGGCCGGCCGCTACGGCCTGAACGTGGCCGACGTGCAGCGCACGATCGCTACCGCGATCGGCGGCATGGAAGTCACCCGCACCATCGAGGGCCGCCAGCGCTTCAGCGTCAACGTGCGTTATGCGCGGGACCTGCGCGATTCGCCGGATGCGCTGCGCAGGGTACTGATACCGGTCGCTCTCGGAAGCGCCGGTAGGATGGGCGGCTCCGGCACGATGAGCGCGCCCGGCTCGATGGAAGGCGGAGGTATGGGAGGCGCCGCTACGCTGGGCGGCGGGCGTACTGTGCAGGTGCCGCTGGGGCAGATCGCCACCATCCGGCTGGTGAACGCTCCGATGCTGGTGAAAACCGAGGACGCGTTTCTCACCGCGTGGGTCCAGGTTGATATGGAAGGGCGCGACCTGGGCGGCTATGTGCGCGAGGCGAAGCAGATGGTGGACTCGATGGTCGCTCTGCCGCCGGGCTACACGCTGCGCTGGAGCGGACAGTACGAGTACATGGAGCGCGCACAGCAGAAGCTGAAACTCGTGGTGCCGCTTACGCTGCTGATCATCGTGGTGCTGCTGTACCTCAACTTCAAGAACGTGCGCGACCTTTCCATCGTGCTGCTGGCGCTGCCGTTCTCGCTGGTGGGCGGCATCTGGTTCCTGTGGTTGCTCGATTACAACCTTAGCGTCGCCGTCGCGGTCGGCTTCATCGCGCTGTTCGGCGTGGCCGCGGAAACCGGTGTGGTGATGCTCATCTACCTCGACTTGGCCTACGAGCACCGTCGCGCCCGCGGCGAGAAGCCGTCGGTGACGATGCTCTACGACGCCATTGTCGAGGGCGCCGCCGACCGGCTCCGGCCCAAGATGATGACGGTGATGGCCATCATGGCCGGCCTGTTCCCGATCATGTGGGGCAGCGGGGCGGGCGGCAGCGTTATGCGCCGCATCGCCGCGCCGATGATCGGCGGCATGGTCAGTTCCACGGTGCTTACCCTGGTAGTGATTCCAGCGATCTACCTGATCTGGAGAAGGATCGAATTGCGGCGGGCCGCGCCGCCCGTCGCGGCAGGAGTTGAAGCGTGAACGCCCATCGCAACCTACGCAACAGGAGCATGGCGATGCACAAAGTCCTCTTGATTGCCGCAGCTGCCGCGTTCGCGGCCAGTCCGGTCGCCGCCCAGCACGCGCACCCAACGCCCACACGCTCTCGCCCAAGCGCATCACCGGCGGCTCAGCCCGCGCCGACCGGCCAGATGACCGCGGATTGTCAGATGCAAGCCATGATGATGCCGCTGCATCACCTCGCGGCGTTCCGTCCGGACACGCTGCTGCTCCAGGCTCGGGCCCTGAGGCTGGATGCCGACCAGGAGGCGCAGCTGGCGCGCCTCGCGACCGCAGGGCGCGCCGCCCGTGACAGCCTCCGCGCGGCGGCCATGGCGCATGGCGCCCAGCTCCAAGCGGCTCTGAGCGCGGATGCGCCGGATCAGGCGGCCATCACCGGGCACTTCGAGGCGATGCACGCGGCGATGGGCGCGGCGCACGTCGCCGCACTGCGCGACGCGCTCTCGGCGCGCGCGCTGCTCACTGCCGGGCAGCGCAGCCTGGTGGCTCCTGCGCACCAGGGCATGATGCACCAGTCGCCGGGGGCGCACGGCGCTGGCGGCATGTGCATGTAGCTGCGTTCGTGAAACTTCGTTACTTCTTGGCTCACGACCAGTGAATGCGCCGTCTGCCACCTTGGTAAGTTTGGGCCTGGGCGCACTGCTGATAACTGGAGACGTTAGGTGGTTGTCTGGAAGTGGTCGCTCCAAGGACGGGTATGTCATCAGGAGTGGTCAGGGCGCCGCGGGTGGCGCCATCGTAGCTGCCGTCCTTCCTAGCAACTCAAGGCACGGCGGCAGTGGCACGGTTGATGCACCGCTGAGGGCTCGTAAGGGAAACATGGGCACTAATCGCATTGCTTTGCCAGGAGGATGAAATGAGACGTGTCGTGCTGGCGGCAGCCGCCGCACTTGGGATAGTGTCGTGCACCGACTCCTCCGGACCAAACGGCGAACCGGTCTCACTGTCGGTCACCGTCGCTCCGGCGCCGAACGCCGTCAATGTACCCCGCGGCGATACCATCAGGATGTGGTTCGACATGCCCGTGGACTCGGCATCGTGCGCAGCGCGCTTCGCGCTTCACATGGGCGATAGCACGGGGGCGATGGTCCCGGGCCGTATGATGTTCGGCGACGGCAATCGGCAGATGATGTTCGTGCCCGATTCGCTGCTGCTTCCCGGCACCCGCTACTTCGCCCACATGCGCGACAGCGTCATGATGCGCGAGTCCGTGCACGGCGACGGCATGGGCGGCAGCATGATGGGCGGAGGGCAGAGAATGATGATGAATGGCGACATGCCGCGCGGGGCGCTGCGCATGAGCGACGGCATGGGATGGACATTTACCACCGGCAATCAGTAGCGGGCTCGACCACCGTGGCGAACATACCTCAGACGGCTGCGCGGTACGGCATCGGGAAGTCGGTTCCGCTGCCCTACGATCAAGCCGTCGCGAAGACCCGTGAGGCCCTCCAGCAGGAGGGCTTCGGGGTGCTCACCGAGATTGACGTCAAGGCAACACTTAAGAAGAAGCTCGACGTCGATTTCAAGAACTACGTGATTCTCGGCGCCTGCAATCCGCCGCTCGCCTGGCGTGCCTTTCAGGCGGAGCCCGACATCGGGCTGCTGCTGCCGTGCAACGTAATCGTCTACGAAGAAAGCGCGGCCAGCAGCCGGATTGCAGTGCTGGACCCGCTGGTGCAGCTCGGTGTCACGGGGCGCAAGGACATCGAGCCACTGGCGCTCGAGGCGAGGCAGAGACTGGAGCGCGCGCTGGCAGCGATATAGCTGCTACAATGATGGCATGCTGGACGTCCTGAATGTCCAGGCCTGCCAGACCGGTCTGGATGCGCTCGCATGATGCGTCGGTCACCCTGGCGAACCCCGTTCGCCCAGCGCACCTACGCAGCCGGCGCGCTGTGGGCGGCGGGGCTCGCCGCTGCGTGGATCAGCGACGCGCCCGACCGAGCCGGCTGGCTCGCCATCCGGCTCGATGCCGCCGGCCTCATCTACACCCTCGGCGCTCTGGTCGGCGGCTGGAACTTTTTCGGCGCCGGCCTGCGAGCGGCGCGCACGCTCAAGCTCGACATGAACTTTCTCATGTCGGCTGCACTGATTGGCGCGCTGCTCATCGGCGAGCCGTTCGAGGCGGCGACTCTTGCGTTCCTGTTCTCGCTCGCGGAGCTGCTGGAACGCTTCGCGGTGGATCGCGGCCGGCGGTCCATCGCGCGCCTGGTGGAGCTGGCGCCGGAGCAGGCCGACCGCCTCCGCCCCGACGGCTCGGTCGAGACGGTTCCGGTACAGCAGCTGCGGGTCGGCGACCGCGTGCGCATCCGCCCCGGCGACAAAGTGCCGGCGGACGGGCGCGTGGTCGCCGGCAACTCATCCGTCAACGAGGCCACCATCACGGGCGAGTCGCTGCCGCGCCGCAAGGGGCCGGGCGACATCGTGTTCGCCTCGACGCTCAACACCGACGGCGCGCTCGATGTGGAGGTGACGGCCGACGCGGAGCATAGCACCCTGGCGCGCATCGTCCGGCTGGTGCGCGAGGCCGAGCAGCGCCGCGCTCCCATCGAGCAGTTCGTCAAACGCTTCGCGCGCGTGTACACGCCGGCGGTAACCGGGGTCGCGTTG
>DATMBH010000232.1:0-14658 GCA_035559335.1 Gemmatimonadales bacterium | reverse complement strand
GGCTAGCCCGGGCTCGGAGACGATGCTGCAGCCGGCCCGCTCCAGGCGCTGCCGCACGACCTCCGTGTCGTACTGGTTGGCCTTGCAGCCGAAGGTGTGGAGCAGCACCCTCATGGCCGTACCGTGATTCCCACGAACAGGGTGCTGAACCGCTCGGTCACCGCGCCTCCCGAGCGCGAGCCGCGCTCGAAGCCGAGGTCGACCGTGGTGCGGTTCTGCGCAAACAGCAGGCTCAGCCCGCCGCTGAATGCCCGCTCGTCCAGCTCGGCCGTGCCGATAGGGAACGGCAGCTGCCGCGTGCGCCAGCCCAGCCGCAGCGGCGAGTGGAACAGGCCGAAGTCCACGTTTTGGATCTCGATTCCGATCCCGACGCTCCATGCATCGCGCGGCGGGCCTTGCCCCGCGGCCACCAGCGCCGCGCGCGCTCGCGACCAACCGGCGCGCTGCACCGTGGCCGCCACGCCGATGCTTGGCGCCGGAGTGGCATGCACGCCGAATGCGATCTCGGTTGGCAGCGGGACACTCGCCGAGCGCCCGGTGGTGTTCTTCGCCGTCAGCTGGTCGCCGATCCGCACCGACGCACCCGCATCGAGGCGTCCGGGCAACACCGACACGATGGTGCCGGCCGACAGTCCCATGCCGCTGAAATCGGTCTGTGACACCTCGATGAAGTCTTCATACGCATCGCCGTCGAACCGGCGCGAGGCGACCAGGCGACTGGAGCCCGCGTAGGCGTGTACCGCGAGGGCCAGCCACACGCGGTCGAAGGTGTACGCCGCAGCCAGGCGCAGGTCCGACACGCCGCCATGCGAGCGACTGATGTCGTCGTAGCCAACCGGCGTGCCCCGCAGGTCCACGGTGTCGCGCCTCGTGATCTCGTAGGAACGGTCGAGATAGTCCGAGACCGTGGCCGCAATCGCGATCCGCGGCCGCAGCCGCGAGGCGAAGCCGAACAGCGGGAACCGCATCGACCGCAGCTCGGAGCTGGTGTCAGCGCTCTCGAGGCTGAGGCGGGAGGGCGCCGCGGTGGCCCAGCCAGCCGCCGCCCGCCACCGGCCGATCGAAGCCGGGTTGAGCGTGGCTTCTGGATCGAACAGCGTCACGCCTCCCGCTGTCCCGGCGTCGCGCGCCGAGACGAACCGGCCGGGGATGCCGAGCCCGACGATCCCCAAGCCGCTGCCCTGCGCCAGCGCGGCCGGAGCGGCGCAGGCCAGAAGCGAAGCAGTGAGCAGCACCTGAGGCCGCATCATGGAACCCCGAACCGGTAGGGCCGGATGAAGGTGACGCGCATCGTGGGCGCCGAGGCCCCGGCGCCGCCCCTGGCGGCCCGCAGCTCGCCCAGGGTCGCATCCTCGGGATCGGCCCGCAGCACCACGGCGCGCGGAATCGAGTCGCCGCTAACGGCGCGCCAGAACCTCAGCACCCGACTCATCTCGATCACCACCGTGCCGGTGTCGCCCACGGTAACGGTGCCGCGGCCCTGCACCGAGGTGTCCGGTATCAGCACCGACTTGCCCCCGAAATCGCGCAGCACCGGCACGGCCCTGATCGAGAATGTTTCGTTAGGTCTGCCGCTCACGGGCTGCTGGAGCCGCAGCTGCAGCGAGGCGCGGAGCACCGAGGTGGAATCGACTATGTATTGCGGAAGCTCGAATCGCAGCAGCGCGCGCGCCGCTGGCAGGTTCCCCACCACGATCCCGAAGCCCGCGTCCCGCGGCGTGGGCGTGCCCACGAAGGTGTCGAAGCGCGGCCCCAGATTGAAGGTGTTGCGCAGCGTGTCGTTCGGCGCTTCGCCGCGCACGTAGAAGCGCAGCCGCGGCGAGGCGCCGGACTCACCCGAGAATAGCGTTACCGCGGTGCGGCGGTCGGCCCGCACCCCGATCGCGATGGCCACCATACCCGAGTCCGTAATGGTGTCCGGCTCGATCGCGGCCGGTGGAATCTTGTACACGATGTTCGCCACCGTGACGGTGTCGTGCACCGGAATCACCTGGATAATCCTGGAATCGTCGATCAGCGTGACTAGCGAGTCCCACGTCGTCGCCGAATCCTGATCGACCGGGATCCGATACACCAGCAGTTCGAGGTTCTTCGCCGCCGTGTCCCGTTGCAGCAACCGCACGTCAAGTGTCACGGAGTCGACGGCGCCGATCCGCACGCCCGCGGTGTCGCCACCGGTCGGGAACCAGCGGCTGGGACGGGCGTCGAACCTGATCACCGCGACCGAGGTGAACGAGTCCATCGCGCTCACCACCATGACCGGCGACTCGTGCGGCAGCACGTAGCCCCTGAAGCTGGAATCGGACACCACCACTCCGACCAGAGTGGTATCCTCGATCTCTAGATCGTTAGGTGGGCACAGCTCGGGACAGCGGCCCGGCGATGTGAGCCGCTCCTGGCAGGCGATCGATCCCAGTGTCACGAGCGCGGCCAGCGCGCTCTTCCAGCTAAGCCAGACGCTGGTTCTTGCCATGCGCGTCGAAGCTGTCCACGATCGCCATTACCACGGCGTCGACCGGACGGTCTTTGGTGAGGGCAGTCTGCCGCGCCGAAGAACCGCTGCAGTAAAGCACAACCTCGTCGGCGCCGGCGCCGACCGCGTCAACGGCCACCACGTAGCCGCCCTCCGGAGTCAGGTCCAGAGACAGGTTCTCGACCACCAGCAGTTTGGTGCCCTCCAGTCCCGCGTCCTTGCGCGTGGCCACCACCGAGCCGATCACGCGTCCCAGCCTCATCGCCCCTCCAGGTCCCCCGGCCCGAACGACTCCGGCAGCAAATCGCGCAGCACCCAGCTGCGGCGCGCGCCATTGCTACCCTCCGATACGATGGAAAGGTCCGGCGCAAACTCGCTCAGCGCCTGACGGCAGATCCCGCACGGCGCAACCGGATGAGCAGCATCGCTCACCACCGCCAGCGCCACGAACCTGCGGTGCCCCGCGGCCACCGCCGCCGCCAGCGCCGTGCGCTCGGCACAGATCGTCGCACCATAGGAGGCGCTCTCGATATTGCACCCGCCGAACACCCGGCCTCCCTCGACCATCAACGCCGCGCCCACTCGAAACCCCGAGTACGGCGCATACGCCTTGGCCTGCGCCTCCCGTGCCGCCGCAACCAGCTCCCCATCAGCGCTCACCCATCACCTCTCCACTCGCACCCCTCACCCCTCACCCATCACCTCACTCAGAAAACTCTCCCCCGCCGCCAGCGGGCTCACCCCGAGGTACTCGGCCACGGTCTGCCCCAGATCCGCAAATGTGCTTCGCTCGCCAAGCGCCACCGGCTTCACCCGCGGCCCGAACACCAGCAGCGGCACGTTCTCGCGCGAGTGGTCGGTGGACGGCGTCGTTGGATCGTTTCCGTGATCGGCCGTCAGCGCCATCACGTCGCCGTCCCGCAGCTTCGGCAGCCACCGCCCGATTGCCGCGTCGAGCTCGAGGAGGCCGCGGTGGAACCCCGCCACGTCGTTGCGATGGCCCCACGACTGGTCGAACTCGATCACGTTCACGAAAACCAGCCCGGAATCTACCGAGTCGAGGGCCTGTTCAATAAGCCGGTACGCATCGCCGTTGGTCGGCGTGTGGGTGCTGGTGAGGTTCCTCCCAGCAAACAGGTCGTCCACCTTGCCGATCCCAACCCGCGGCAGTCCAGCCTCAGCCACCGCATCCACCAGCGTCCGACCGACCGGCTCCAGCGAGAAGTCCCGTCGGTTCGCGGTGCGAGTAAAGGCGCCGGGGCCGCCGATGAACGGCCGCGCGATGACCCGCGAGACGGCGTGATCTCCCTTCAGCAGCTCGCGGGCGACGCGGCATGCCGCGTACAGCTCCTCCAGCGGCACCTTGCCCTCGTGCGCCGCCACCTGAAATACCGAGTCAGCCGAGGTGTACACGATCCACTCGCCCGTCTCGAGATGCCGGGGCCCGTGCTCGGCGATGATCGCCGTGCCCGATGCGGCCACGTTGCCGATCACGCCGCGGCCGGTCGCGGCCGCGAACCGCTCCAGCAGCTCGCGCGGGAAGCCGTGGGGATAGGTCGCGAACGGCTTCTCGAGCAGCACGCCGGCAATTTCCCAGTGGCCCGTGGTGCTGTCCTTGCCCTTGCTCGCCGGACGCATCAACCCGTGGGCCGCGCGCGGGTGCGGCACCGGCGCGACGCCGGCCACCGCACCGACCAGACCGATGCCTAGCGACTCGAGCACCGGCAGCCTCAGACCGCCGACCGCGGTGGAAACGTTGCCGAGCGTGTTGCTGCCCAAGTCGCCGTACTCGGCCGCGTCATCCGCCGCCCCGCATCCCACCCCGTCCAGCACTATGAGGAAGAAACGCCGCGACCTCACCGGTACACTCTTGCCACGCGCGGACCGATGCTGGTCAGGACCTCGTGCGCTATGGTCCCGGCCTGCGCCGCGTGCTCATCGAGCGTGATCTCTTCTGCGCCGTCCCGGCCGATGATCGTCGCCACGCTCCCTTCCTCGGGGGCCCAGCCGCTCGACCACACCACGGTCATATCCATCGTCACGCGGCCCGCGATACGCACCCGCCGCCCGCTGACTAGCACCTCGCCCACGTTCGACAGCACCCGGTGGATTCCGTCCGCATAGCCGGCCGCCATGGTCGCAATTGCCATCCTGCCCTTCACCCTAAACGTCGCGCCGTAACTAACCGTCGCTCCCTCCTCGCGCCAGCCCACCTCGAAGATCCGCGCCTTCCAGGTGACCACCGGTTCGGCAGCACGGTTGCCCGCGCGCCCGCCGTAGAGGAAGATGCCCGGTCGCACCATGTCGCCAGCCGTCTCGGGATGGTTGAGCGCGGCGCCGCTATTGGCGGCGTGAACGTAACGCGGGCGCCGCTCCAGCGCCGCCACCGCTGCCTGAAACCGCCGCCACTGCTCCCGCACCGAGGCCGGGTCACTCTCCGAGGAGTGGAAGTGGGTGAACACCCCTTCGAATCCCGGCGCGTCGCAGAACTCGGCAGCGCGGTCCCTGAAGACCTCCCACCAGATCCCGGCGCGACCGATGCCGGTGTCTATCTGCACGTGAAACGGCCTTCCTTCCGCGATTGCGCGCCAGGCACGCACCTGCGAAGGACCGCCTAACGCCGGTGTCAGATCGTACCGCGCCGCCAGCGGCAGCGATTCGGAAACCGGCGAGAACAACATGATGGGCCGTTTGATCCCCGCCTCGCGCAGTTCGCGCCCTTCGGCGGCCGTGGCGACGCCGAAACCCCACGGATCCACCTGCTCGAGCGCCTGCGCCACCGGCACCGCGCCCAGCCCGTAGGCGTTCGCCTTCACCATCGGCAGCAGCCGGGCCGCCGGATTGGCGGCCATGACCTCGCGCGCATTGCGCACCACGGCGCCAAGATCTACCTCGAGCCAGGTGCGATCTGGAGTCGCTGATTGCCCGGTCATCGCAAACTGGGTAGCATACCCGGCAGGAGGCCTAAATGCAAGAAAATGATGGGTTTGGCGACATCCTCGACCTCGTCCGGGACCTGCGGAAGCGGTGCGATTTCGACCGGGCGCTGACCCTGGAGACCCTGCGGCCGTACCTGAGGGAGGAACTGGCCGAGTTCGAGGAGGCGATCGAGCAGCGGGACGAGCACCGCATCGCTTCCGAGCTTGGCGACATCCTGCTGCACTGCGCCTTCCAGCTGGTGTTGGCGGAGGAGCGCGGTGCCTTCAATCTTGCCGCCGTGTCAGAGCGGCTGGTTCAGAAGATGAAGGCGCGCCACCCGCATCTGTACGGCGACGGCCCCAAGCCCCACTGGGAGCGGCACAAGGTCGAGGAGCGCAGGCGCGAGGCCGAGCGGCTGGGCGAGCAGCCCAGCGTGCTGGGACACCTTCCGCACTCGCTTCCCGAGCTGGAGCGCGCCTTTCGCTATCAGGAACGCGCTGCGGCGGTGGGGTTCGACTGGCCCGACCTCACCGGTCCGCTGGACAAGCTGGAGGAGGAGGTGCGTGAAACGCGCGAGCATCCGGCACAGGAGATCGGCGACGTGCTGTTCGCGGCGGTGAACGTGGCTCGCAAGGCGGGCGTGCATCCGAGCAGCGCGCTTCGTCAGGCAACCGAAAAGTTCAAGCGGCGCTTCCACGCCATCGAGCGCTCAGCCGCCGCGCGCGGAGTTGACATTCACACCGCGGGGCTGGATGCGCTCGATCGGTTGTGGGACGAGGTAAAGTCGGTGGAGTAGGAGGCCGTTGTCCGAATCTGTGTGCGCCGCTGCCTCCTACGGATACAACCGATACAGCATCCGGGGGAACGCGATCATCTCCCGGATATGAGGACTGCCCGTGATCCACTGCACCGTGCGCTCGACGCCGAGGCCGAAGCCCGAGTGCTCGAATGTGCCGTAGCGGCGTAGGTCGAGGTACCAGCCGTAGGCCTCCTCCGGCAGGCCCTCGTGTCTGATGCGCGCTAGCAACCGGTCGTAATCGTCCTCGCGCTGGCTGCCGCCGATTATCTCTCCCAGGCCCGGCGCCAGGCAGTCGTCGCACAGCACCGTGCGCGGATCGTCCGGGTTCTCCTTCATGTAGAAGGCCTTCGCCTCGCGGGGGTAGTTCATCACGAACAGCGGGCGGTCCAAGCCTTCGACCAGCTTCAGCTCGTCCTCGGCGCCGAGATCCCTACCCCACACGATGTCGGACCCCTGCGCCCTCAGCTTCGCCACCGCGTCGCTGTAGGTGATGCGGTGGAACGGCGGTGCGATCGACTCCAGCGGCGCGGTGTCCCGCTCCAGTTCCTTCAGCTCTTCGCGGCGCTGTTCCAGCACTCGGCCCACGATGTAGCTGACGAACTCCTCCTGCAGCCGCATGTTATCGTGGGTATCGTTGAAGGCGACCTCGGGCTCCACCATCCAGAACTCGGTGAGGTGGCGCCGGGTCTTGGACTTCTCGGCGCGGAACGTGGGTCCGAAGCAGTACACCTTGCCGAGCGCCGCGCAGGCAGCCTCGAGGTAGAGCTGCCCGGTCTGCGCCAAGTAGGCGGTGCCGAGGTCGAAGTACTCGGTGGCAAACAGCGTCCCCGCCGACTCGCCGATGCTGCCGGTGAGGATCGGGGTATCAACCAGCACGAACTCGCGCTGGTGAAAGAAGTCGCGGATCGCCTGTACCACCTCGTGACGCACCCGCGCGATCGCCACCTGACGCCGCGAGCGCAGCCACAGGTGGCGCCGCTCCATCAGAAATGCAGTGCCGTGCTCCTTGGGAGTGATGGGATACTCGTGACTGGGACCCAGCAGTTCGATGCTCGTGACTGCAAGTTCGACGCCGCCCGGCGAGCGCTTGTCCTCGCGCACGGTGCCGACCAGCCTGACGCAGGTCTCTTGGGTGAGCGTGCCGAAGCGGTCCCATACCTCTGGCGCCACCTCGCTGCGCGCGAGGACTCCCTGCACGATTCCGGTCCCGTCGCGCACCACCACGAACGCGATCTTCCCGGACGAACGTGTCGTGGTGACCCAGCCAGCCACGGTGAGGGTCTCACCGGCGTGACGAGGAAGATCCGCGATCCAGTGATGATTCATGGCAGTCGGATGCTAGTGGCGGCCCTGTGCGTGGTCAATGCGTGCGCGAGCCGGGCCCGGCTCGCACCCGCGGTGCAGGAGCGCCCCTGGCGCAGTTATCTGGGCAACGTGGCGCGCGCCGGCGAGTCGGCGGACGCGCCCGGCGGCGACCCGCAGCCGGTCTGGCGCGTGGATATCGGACGCGGCGTCCGCGGCGCGCCAGCGCTGGCCGAAGACGTCATCGCGATCTCACAGGTGGACCGTCAGGTGGTCCTGCTCGACCGCGCCACCGGAGAGGTGCTGTGGCGCTCGCGGCTACCGGCCACGCTGGGCGCCGGCCCGATCCTGGCCGACGACCGGGTGTTCGTAGCCACCCAGGAAGATGGCGGCGGCGTGTACGCTCTGCGGCTGTCCACCGGGCGCCGCATTTGGTCGTTGGACGTGGGGAATGTGGTCGCGCCGTTGGCGCTCGAAGAGCGCGCGCTCTACGCCGCCACCGACCGCGGCGTCGTGGTACGGCTGGATCCCGTTACCGGCACGCGGCTGTGGCGCACCGTCCTCGGCGCTCCGGTCTATGCCGCGCCGCTCCCGGTGCAGGGTTCGGTCGCGATCGCCACCACTGGTGACAGCCTCTATCTGCTCGAAGCCGGCAGCGGATCGGTCCTGGCCCGCCGCGCCACCCCTGGCAGCGTACTCGCCGCTCCGGCGTATTCCGGCGGACTGATCGTGGTCGGGACCATGGACGGCTGGCTGGTGGCTTACGATGCCGGCAACCTCGCCCAACGCTGGCGGCTGCGCGCCGACGGTCCGCTGGTTGGACACGTCGCCATCCGTGGCCGAACCGCGTGGGCCGCCACTGCGCGCGGGACGGTGTGGGCGGTGCCGCTCGACTCCGGCGAGGTCGCGGCGAGAAGCTTCGCCACGGGCATGGTGCTGCGATCCGGACCTGCCGTGACGGCGGACGGGGTACTGCTTGCCGGTGCCTCGGGCGAACTGGCCCGGTTCACCGCGACAGGACGGCGGATGTGGAGCGCACGACTCGATGGTCCCCTCAGTGAGCCGGTGATAGTCTACGAACGCTCGCTCCTAGCCGTGAGCGACCTGGGCGACGTGGTGCTGTTCAGATGAGGCGGGGGCTGGAGCTGTGCGCGCTGGCAGCCGCGCTGGCCAGCCCCGCCTTCGGCCAGCAGGTCCGGCAGGTCGGGCCCACCGTGCGCTACGGCAAGTGGGCTGCCGCGGCCGCCGCCGTGGGATTCACCGTATTGGCGGTACGCACCAACCAGCAGGCCGATCGCGACTACCAGCGACTCTCGCAGTTCTGCGAGAACGTGGCGCCGTGCCGCATCGGCCCCGACGGCCGCTACGACAACCCGGACGCCGAGCGGTTGTACCGCCTCGTCACCCGGCAGGACCGCGAAGCCAGGCTGTGGCTAGTGCTGGGCCAAGGCGCCGTGGTGGCCACCGTGGCGCTGTTCGTAATGGAGCTGAGGCAGCGGGGCGAGCCGCGGAACATCCCGTTTCAGCGCCTGATAGTCGAGCCGGGGGGCGGCGGCCTTAGGGTGGGACTGAGGCTGCGTTAGGCGCGAGCTGTAGAGCTGGTGGGTTAGCAGCGGGACGTGATGGGTGATGGGACCAGGCGCCATCGCGGCCCTTATCTCCCATCACCCTTCACCACTCACTGCTCACCCCTTCACGCAGTACTTGTCCATCGCCTCCACCAGGTCCTGCGCGATCTCGGGCGCCTCCCTACCTTCGATCTGGTGCCTCTGCATCAGGTACAGCAGCTGGCCGTCCCTGAGCAGCGCAACCTGCGGCGAGGTGGGCGGCTTGCCGGCAAAGTAGCTCCGGGCCCGGTCAGTGGCGTCGCGATCCTGGCCGGCGAACACCGTGAACAGGTGGTCAGGCCGCCTCGCGGCCCGCTGCAACGCCAGCTTGACCCCGGGTCGAGCCCGCCCGGCGGCGCAACCGCACACCGAGTTCACCACCAGCAGCACCGTACCCTTCGCTTCCTGGAGCTTCCGGTCCACTTCCTCGGGCGTCCTCAGCTCGGTGAACCCCACGTCCACCAGGTCGCGACGCATCGGGCCCACCAGGCGCTCGTCGTACAGCGACGGCCGGCTGGCGGCGTTGCGACTGACAATGTCGAGCGGTTTCATAGGGGTTAAATCTCGACAGGAGCCGCCGCTCGCGCTACCACTGCCCGGTGACCATCAAGTAGGCGAAACGGAGATCCGAGGGCGAGCCGGCCTGCTCGACGAAGCGACCTGCCCGCACCAGCGAGTAGCCGGCCTGCGCCGTGATTCCGGGCCGCACCGTCCGCCTCAGCGTGAGGTCCAGTTCGGTCCCGAGGTCGCGTGAGGTCCCGGCGCTGGCCGCGCGTGTCACGGTGCCGGCCGCGCCATACCAGGCATCTGAGTCGCTGGCACGCCACAGTCGGTGCACGTCGACGCGAACTGCCGTCCCCGCTACGGTGGCGCTGGCTCCCACGCTGGCGTCCACGGCGTTCTGCCTTCCCAGTATGTCCGCGTAGCCCAGATACGCGTGGCTCAGCGGGAACAGCTGGTTGAAGGTGCCGATCGAGGTCGCCGAGCCGCTTTCGCCGCTGGCGTAGTCCAGCCCCAGCCAGATCCGCGGCCGCTCGTCCCGCACTCCGAAGCGCCTGGTCAGAACGACGGTCGCCATCCAGGCGCCGATGTCGGAGCTGCCGATCGAGCCGACCTGGAGCGCGGCCTCGACCTCGACGTCTAGCAGCCGCTCGTCGTCGCGCCGCACCAGGCGCGCCCCCGCGGTGTGCCGCGACTCCTGCCCGCTCGCTCCCGCCAGCTGGATGGAGTCGCTGCGGAGATACAGCCAGTACAGTTCGAGCTGGTTCGCCGCCAGCATACCGGTTGCGTACACCCCACCGAACGTCTGGCTCTCGGACGCTTCGTTGAAGTCGTACTGGCGCACCGCGACGGGCCGGCCTACGAAGCCATCGATGCGCGCCTGACCGCCGCGGAAGGCGATGGCCAGCGCATCGAACGCGCGCCGCACGTTCGACCAATCCAGTGCGCTCACCAGCCGCTGCGCGCCGAAATTGAGATCCTGGCGGCCGGCGCGGAACGACAGCGAAGGGTCGGGCCGCACCTCGATATAGGCCTGCTGGAGGTCGAGCTCGTCCACGTGGGCCCGCGAACGCCCGCCGGCGAGTTCGCGCCGCGTGGCCAGCGAACTCTTCCCCTGCACGAACAGGGCCGAGCCCGGGGCCAGCTCCAGCCGCACTCCAGCCAGCACTCGGGTGAGCAGGAACAGGTCGTCGTGAGTCGCTCCGGCCGGGGAGCCGAAGTTGAACCCGTTCCACGATTCGAGTCGCTCGCGCACCTGGAGCGTGGCGCGGATGCGGCCTTCGGTGCGACGCGGCGAGAGATCCGCCTGGGCCGCGGCAGGTGACGGGAGAGCAAGAGCAGCGCCTAACAACAGTGCCGGCGTGATGCCGGGTCGCTTCGACATTGTTTCTCCGGTTGTAGGTAATACACCTTGCGACGTATGATAGAAGGGTGACCCTTCGCGCGGAACTCGCACGTCTCGCGGTCGCCGCCGCGGTGGGCATCGCGCTCGGGGTCGGCGCCTACACCTTCATGTACGCGAAGGGCTACAGCTACCTGGGCCACGATGCGGCGGCGTGCGCCAACTGCCACGTGATGAACCCGCAATACGCCGGCTGGCAGGTGGCGAGCCACCGTGCCGTCGCCACCTGCAACGACTGCCACGCGCCCGACGGCCTGATCGGGAAGTACTGGGTCAAGGCGCGCAACGGCTTTTGGCATTCTTTCTACTTCACCACCGGCGCCTTCAGGGAGCCTATCCGCATTACCCCTGGCAACCGGGCCGTGACCGAGCAGCGCTGCCGCGACTGTCACGCGGCCATCGTCAGCGCGCTATTCGGCGCCGCCCACTGGCCTGAGGAGACCGCTGCGGGGCTCGTCGACCGGCCCGCGGAAGACGGAATTTCATGCATCCGATGCCACAGGAGCGTGGGGCACATATGAGAGACAGGGAGCGCGGAGCAGGGAGCAGGGATATGGGGAAGACGGGGCCCTACGTTCTAATCGGGATCGTGGCGGCGGGCGCGGCGGTGGGCACGGCGGCGCTCCTCGTCAACATCTTCGAGCGCAAGGCGGAAGCGCGCAGCGCCTGGGTGCGGGTGGTCGAGCTGACCGACACCACGGAGGCCCCTGATGTCTGGGGACAGAACTTCCCGTTCCAGTAC
Organism: Gemmatimonadales bacterium; assembly: GCA_035559335.1. Taxonomy (GTDB): domain Bacteria; phylum Gemmatimonadota; class Gemmatimonadetes; order Gemmatimonadales; family JACORV01; genus DASXPG01. The sequence goes on along the minus strand of DATMBH010000232.1, from coordinate 2,913 downwards.
GACGGCTACACCCGCACCGTGGACCAGGTGCGAACCCGTTTCGGCGGCAGTGAGGCGCATCCCCGCAGCCCGACCTCGGCGGACCCGCGCTCGGTCGTAGCGCAGTCGCGGCTGGAGGAGGACCCGCGGCTACGCACCTTCTGGGCCGGCTACGCCTTCGCGCGTGACTTCCGCGAGGAGCGTGGCCACGCCTACATGCTGGTGGACCAGCTGTTCACCGAGCGGCAGCGGGTCACCACCCAGCCCGGCACCTGCCTGCACTGCCACGCCTCGGTGTACGTACCGTACCTGCGCGCCGGGGAGGGTGACCTGTTCCGCGGCTGGGAGATCCTCAACGCCATGCCCTACGACTCGGCGCGCCGCTGGGTCACCCACCCTCTCACCTGCATTGACTGCCACGACCCGCGCACCATGCAGCTGCGCGTGACGCGACCCGCGTTCATCGAGGGAATCCGGGCGCTGCGGGCGGCGCAGGGAGTCCGCAACTACGACGTGAACCGCCAGGCTACCCGTCAGGAAATGCGCTCGTTCGTGTGCGGGCAGTGCCACGTCGAGTACTACTTCCAGGGCCCGCAACGCCGGCTCGTCTATCCGTGGCTGCGCGGACTGACGGTCGACTCGATGCTGGCTTATTACGATTCCGTCGGCTTCCGCGACTGGGTCCACGCCCAGAGCGGCGCTCCGGTGCTGAAGGCCCAGCACCCTGAGTTCGAGATGTGGAGCATGGGCATCCACGCCCGCTCCGGCGTCGCGTGCGCCGATTGCCATATGCCCTACACCAGAGTCGGCGCGCAGAAGGTGAGCGACCACCATGTGCGCAGCCCGCTGCTCAACATCAGCCGCGCCTGCCAGACCTGCCACCGCTTCCCCGAGGAGGAACTCCGCGCCCGGGCCGAAGCCATCCAGGAGCGCACCTGGCGCCTGCGCAACCAGGCCCTCGACGCCGTCTTGGCGCTGATCGGCGACCTGCAGCGCGCCCGTCAGGCACGCGGCGCTTCACAGCCCGCCATCACCACTGCGATGGCCCTGCACCGCCGCGCCCAGTTCATGGTTGATTTCGTCGAAGCGGAGAACTCGATGGGGTTCCACGCGCCCGCCGAAGCGGCGCGGATCCTGGCCGACGCGATGAACCTGGCGCGCCAAGGACAGATCGTGCTGCGCGATCCGACCTGGCGGCCGCAGGAGCTGCCGGCTTCGGCCGTCAGCGCGGTGGGGAGCATCCTGCGGAGGTGATAGGCGGTGCGTGATAAGTGAGCGGTGCGGGGTGAGGCGAGAGGGGTCTCACCCACCGCGCCGGTCCGGAGCCTCCTTCACCCCGAAGCTGAACACATCCGGCCTGCTGTAGTGTCCGCTCACATCCAGAGTCATGCTCTCGCGCGCGATCTCGCCCAGATCGCAGTCGGCAACCAGCACCGTCTCCGCGTCGTGTACCGGTCCCGCCAGGCAGCGACCGTCAGGCGCGATGATTGCCGACCCGCCGTTCAGCAGCAGGCCACTGGGCGGCACATAACGGTCGGGGACCACCAGCTCCGGAGGCATCTGGCCGCGATGCAGGATGCCGCCACACGCGATCACGAAGCACCGCCCCTCGAAAGCGTAGTGGCGCGACGCTATCTGGTGCATCTCCTTGACTGCGGGCCACACCGCCACGTGAATCTGCTCGCCCAGGTCGTGAAGCCGCTGGCGCGCCAGCGGCATCCAGTGTTCCCAGCAAACCAGACCGCCGAGCTTCACGCCCGCGGCGCTCACTGTCTTCAGTCCGTGCGAGTCGCCCTGGCCCCACAGCATCCGCTCAGTGTACGTCGGTACCAGCTTGCGATGGTGGTTGGCGAGCGCGCCGTCGGGAGTGAACGTCAGCAGCGCGTTGTAGAGCGACCTGCCCGCCCGCTCGTGCGCGCCGACCACCAGCGTCACACCCAGCTCGCGAGCCACGGCGCCGATTCGCTCTGTCGCCGCGCCCGGAACCTCGACCGAGTTCTCGTACAGCCGCTGAAAGACGGCCTTCGCGCCCGGGTGGTCCCAGATCGCGGCCTCCGGCGCCACGTCGATCCACGCCGGATAGCCAGGCAGCCAGGTCTCCGGGAAGACGATGATCCTGGCGCCGGACTCCGAGGCCCTGCGCGCCCACATTTCCAGGCGCACCAGAGTGCTTTCGAGATCGAGGAACGCCGGCTCGGCCTGAACGGCAGCGACGCGGGTTGGCATAAGGTCAGGTGGTCAGGGGTCAGTGGTCAGGGGTCAGGGACTCTACCCCCACGAGCCGCCACCTTCAACCCTCCGTGATGCCCGAGCCCCGACCCCCGAATCCCGACGCCCGAGCCCCGACGCCCGAGCCGACCCCCGAGTGCCGACCCCTACCCGGACTGGCGCGCCGCGAGGAGTGTGGTGAAATATCACTCGCTCCGAACCACTTCGATCGAGGTGAATGATGCTCGCCGCGCTCTTGGTGCTCGCGGCCCAGCAGGTTCCGGCCCAAACGCCTGGCCAAACCGCTGTGGCCCGGATCGTTGTCCGACCTGAGAATCCCACGGTTGTCGCGGGGGACTCGCTCGTCATCCGTGCCGAGGCGGTGGACAGCGCCGGCCGCGCGGTGCCGGGGGCCCAGGTGCGCTGCTTCGGCGGTAGCTTCGAGGGTGGCGCGCGCGCCGGAAGCGAAGCTTCCAGCTGCGTGGTCCACGGTGGATCGCGCGGCATCCTCCGGCTTTCGCTGGTCGCGATCGTCCAGGGCCAGCGCCCCAGCAGGCCCCAGGTCCTGAACGTGCAGATAGTGCCGCCGCCGGCCGCGCGGATCGCAGTCGAGCCCGCAGTGAACCGGATGCTCGCCGGCCAGCGCCTGAAGCTCGAGGCGCGGGTATTCGCCGCGAACGGAGACCAGCGCGAGGACGAGGTGCGCTGGACCAGCTCCGCGCCATC
>DATMBH010000231.1:0-2457 GCA_035559335.1 Gemmatimonadales bacterium | reverse complement strand
AGCTTGCCGCCCCCCCCCCCCCCTCCGCCTTGCCCAGCAGCCCGATCAGCTCCCGCCCCACCCAGGTCACGTCGCCAGCACCCATGGTCACCACCAGGTCGCCGCTGCGCACCACACCTGCCAGGTACGGCGCCAGCTCATCGCGCACCGGCACCCAGCGCGAATCGGCACCGGCAATCTCGGCGGCCTCCTGCACCATCCGGCCCGACACGCCGGGCAGCGGCTTCTCCCGCGCGGCGTAGATGTCGGTCACTACTACCATGTCGGCCGCCGCCAGCGCCCGGCCCATCGCGACCCCGTGCTCGGCCGTCCGGCTGAAGAGGTGCGGCTGGAACACCGCCACCAGTCGCCGCTCAGGGTACGCCTGGCGGGCCGCGTCAAGCGTTGCCGCGATCTCGCCCTCGTGATGGGCGTAGTCGTCAATCACGACCACGCCGGCCGCCTCCCCCACCATCTCGAACCGCCGGCCCACACCGCCGAAGCCAGCCAGCGCCCCCAACACCGGTTCCAGCTCGGCACCCAGCTCCACACACACTGCCAACGCGGCAGAGGCGTTGCGCACGTTGTGGATGCCCGGAACCTTCACCCGCAGTTCCACCTGGCGCCCGGCTGGCGTCCTCACCACCGCCACGGAACCACCCGGGTTGCGCTCGACCACCTGAACCCGGAAATCCGCCTCCTCCGCGAACCCCACCGTCCACGTCGGCCGCCCCGAGGCCCGGGCAACCCTGAGAGCAGCCGGATCGTCTCCACCTACAATAAGGCGTCGAGCCGAATGTGGAAATCTGGAAAACGCTTCCTCGAGCGCTTCGACACTTCCATAACACTCGAGGTGGTCCGGCTCAACGTTATTAATGACTGCGACTTGCGGCGTGAGGGCCAGAAATGACTTATCGTACTCGTCCGCCTCGACTATGAACAGGTTATCCCCGCCGAGACGGGCATTCCCACCCCACGCAGACACCCTACCGCCAGCTATGCCGGTCGGGCTGAGGCCAGCGGCAGCCAGCGCCTCGGTGGCCATCACCGTGGTCGTGGTCTTCCCATGGGTACCGGCCACGGCAACTACCTGGCCGGACGAGACCGCGGCTGCCAGCGCCTCTGCTCGACGTACGACCGGGAGCCCCAGCTCCCGGGCGCGAATCAGTTCCGGATGGTCGGGCGGCACAGCCGAGGAGACCACAACTGCGCGCGCCGCTTCGACATGGCTCGGATCGTGTCCGGCGAGAACTTGGCCTCCGGCCCGGCGCACGTCCGCTGCCGCTGCTGCTCCTCCGGCTCCGTTCGCGTCCTTGTCGCACCCAGTTACCGCAACCCCGCGGCGCCTGGCGAGGAGAGCTAGCGCACTCATCCCGGCACCGGCCACCCCCATGAAGTGCACAGGGCGAGGGTCGTCGGGGGCGAACAGCCGCATTGATGGACGGCTAATCTATAATCCGACCCAAGTTTGCGAAAGAGTTGATTTTGCGATGGTTACGCGATCGACATCAGTCGTAGCGCGGCCGTCGCGATGGTCTCGGCGGCCTGCGGGCGGCCCCGCTCCAAGGCCCGGCGGGACATCACAGCGAGCCGTTCCGGGGCCTCGAGCAGCTCGGAAACTGTGCGGATAACCAGCTCGGCCGTGAGGTCCCGCTGCTCGATCAGCACTGCCGCGCCGGCCGCGGCCACGGCGCGAGCATTGTGGAGCTGGTGGTTGGCAGCCGCCGTGGGCAATGGTACCAGAATGGCAGGAAGACCCCAGGCGGCCTCCTCTGCCAGGGTCATCGCGCCGGCTCGCGTCAGCAGCAGGTCTGCTGCCGAGTAGACGTCCGAAATCGGGTCCAGAAACGGCTGGATCCGCACCCCGGCTCGCGCAAGGTGAAGAAACCGGTCCGCGTGCGCCGTTCCCGTCTGCCACACGAGCGAGACGCTCTGCGGCCAGTGGCCGGACTCGACGGCAGCTGCCATGACCTGGTTGATGGCGAGCGCGCCCTGGCTGCCACCGACCACCACCACCAGTGGCCGATCCGGATTCAGTCCCAGCCGGCGCTTGGATTCCGCGCGGGACATGCGACGATCGGGCGCGGGTGGGGGCTCGATCGGGTTGCCTGAATCGAGCACTTCGGTGGCTGGTCCCGGCCGGATGAAGCGCCGTCCTTCCGGGAATCCGAGGTGAATTTGACGCACCCGGCCAGCGAGCAAGCGCGTAGTGATGCCCGGGTAGGCGTTCTGTTCCTGGATTATGGCCGGCACTCCCCTGCGCGCGGCGACCCAAACCACCGGGCCCGACACATAGCCGCCAGTGCCAACGACTAGTACGGGGTTTTCGCGGCGCAGGATGGTGAGGATGGCGGAGACCGATCGGTACACCGACCACGGGAGTCGGACATTCTTCCACCACTGGCCTCGGTACACCGGCTCCAGCGGCAGCAGCGCGTGGTCCCAGTGGCGGGCCGGCAGCACGTGCGACTCCACGCC
>DATMBH010000230.1:0-3225 GCA_035559335.1 Gemmatimonadales bacterium | reverse complement strand
GGTTCGCAGCCACGCAGGACGGCTTCGCGATCGCCGAGCTGGACCTGGCGGAGAGGGGCTTCGGGGAGGTAGTAGGAGTGCGGCAGTCGGGCATCGTGGGGTTGCGTTATGCAGATCTGCTGCGGGACGGCGACCTCCTCGAGGTGGCGCATCGGCTTGCGCGGGACACCATCAGGACCGATCCGTCATTGGAGGCCCGAGCGCTGAGGCCCGTGGTGGCGGAAATCGGGCGGAGGTTCGAGAAGGGGCTGGAGCTGTTCCGCGCGATCGCAGGGTAGGGCAGCGCCGTCACCGGATGCGGTGCTCTCCGACGAAACCGCAGCCGGCGACCGTATTGGGAGATCTGGCTGTCGGTGCTGGCAGTCCGGGCGCGGGCCACGGTTATGGGTGATGCGTGTCAGGTGCGGGGTCGGGAGGTGATGGGCGATGGAGTGCGCCCGCGCAAGCCAGCAGCGCTAACCTTGTCCCATCATATATTACCTCTCGCCCATCAACGCCCCTTATACTGGATCATGCGCCACACCGTCGTTCTGCTCGCGAGCCTGGCGGCTGCGCCGGCGGCCGTGTCCGCCCAGGCGCCGACTGCGTCTTCTCCGTACACCATCTACGTCTCCAGCGAGTCGGGCGACATCGTGACCCGCATCGAGGTGGGGGAGGACGGCTGGCGGAAGGTCAGGGAAGTTCCGGTGGGCATCATTCCGACCGATCCCGACGGCCCGCACAACGTGGCAGTGTCGCCTGATGGTCGCTACTGGTACGTCTCGATCGCACACGGCACCCCGTTCGGTTCGGTGTGGCGGTTCAGCACGGGCAGCGACACGCTGACCGGCAGGGTGCAGGTGGGGATGTTCCCCACGACCATCGGGCTGTCGCCCGACGGCGAGTGGGCGTTCGTGCCCAATTCCGACTTCCACGGCGACCGCGGCGGACAGAACACGATCTCGGTGATCTACACTCCGGACATGACGCAGTTGACCGAGATTCCGATCTGCGACATGCCGCACGGGTCGCGCTACAATGCCGCCGGCACCGTGGTTTACATCGCGTGCATGATGTCGGATGAGCTGGTGGTGATTGACGCCACCACGTTCCGGATATCGCGTCGGGTGCAGCTGGGCAGCGGCGCGCCAATGTCGCACGCGGAGCACATGGCGCGTGAGGCGCGGCAGGACCCGGCGCGGACCAGGCCGGCGCCGGGGGCGGCCTCCAGCACGATGCCGGGACAGAACCCGGACTGCCTTACGACCTATGTCTCGGTGTCGCCTGATGACAGGCTGGTCTATCTGGCGTGCAACCACTCCAACGAGGTGCAGGTGCGGGATGCCGGCACGCTGGAGCTGGTACGCCGGCTGCCGACGGGAAACGGCGCCTACAACGTGGAGCCGTCGCCTGACGGCCGCTGGCTGCTGGTGACCAACAAGAAGGCGCAGAGCGTGAGTGTGTTCGACACCGGGACGTGGCAGGAGCGCGCGCGGATCGCGACCAGCAGGAGGGTGCCGCACGGGATCGCGTTCTCGCCGGATGGGCGCTATGCGTTTGTGTCGGTCGAGGCTGTAGGGAGCGAGCAGGGAGCAGTGGATGCGATCGACCTCACCACGCTGACGCGAGTGGCCTCGCTGGAGGTGCCGGGGCAGCCCACGGGGATAGCGATATGGAGAGGGCGATAGGGCGGAGGGTCCGCCCTATCGCCCCGGCCTCATGGCACTTCCGGCTCGGGCCTCCTCGGATCTGTCCGCTGCTCGATCCTGATCGCCCACAGCCCCGAGAACACGTCGTTCACCCACACCAGCCCGTTGTGGTAGAAGGCGCCCCACGCCATGGCGGCGTTAGGCACGAAGCCGCGGGCGTCGCCGGTGTGGACGTGGGCGATCTCGCGTCCCTGGGCCAGCAGGTCGCCGCGTAGCTCACCGCTGATGTCCAGAACCCGCAGGCCCCCCTGGTAATCGCCCAGGTAAAGCGTGTCGCCGGCCACCCACAGGTTGTGCGTCCCGCCGTCGCGTGGCTCGTACCAGGCCACGTAGCGCGGGTTGGCGATGTCGCTGACGTCAATGACGTGAAGCCGGCCGTTGGCCTTGCCGAGTCCCATTCCTGGCATGACCACACCCTGGGGCGTGGCCGAGAACACTTCGTCGCCCACGAATACGTAGCGGCCGGCGCGCCAGGCGGTGTGCGTCCCGCGGATGAACCCCGGACCGCCCTCGACCTCGACGTCGCGGTATAGCCGGTCGAGGTCGTACTTCACCTGGGAGACCAGCTGCGGATTGGAGGGCGAGCCGCCACGCATCCCGTTGCCCACATCGAGAATCACCAGGCCGTCGTTCCAGTACGACAGGTAGGCCAGCCCGTCCTGGACGTCTATATCGTGCAGTGTGCGCCCTGCGTCGCTGCGCGGCGTCTGCCAGCGCGCGATCTCGCGCGGCTGGGTCGGGTTGTTGAGATCTATAACCCGCATCGAGCCGGTGGCGTCATCGGTGAGGTAGACGTGGGTGCCGTAGCGCTCCTGAGTGTACACGAAGGTCGAGTGCACCCCGCCGCTTACGGTCTCGGTGTACTCGGCCGCCACGCGTGGGTGCGCCGGGTCGGCCAGGTCGAGGATGACGATTCCGTTGCGGCGGCTGGAGGCACCTTCGCGCGTGATCACCGCCCAGCGGCCGTCACGGGTGCTCATCACGTCATTGATCACGCGCGCGTCGACCACCACCGAATCGGTGATCCGGATGTTGGCCGGATCGGAGATGTCCAGCGCGTAGACCCGGTCGCCTAACGTGCTCAGGTACGCATTGCGGCCGTTAGGGTGGGGCCAGAACTCCGCGGTCGGCAGCCGCGCGATGGGCTGGCGGCCCACGATGCGATAGGGGCGCCGCACGTCGCGGTACCGCACCCTCACTACGTGTTCTCCGCTCACCGTGCCGAAGCTCGCCGTGATGGTGTAGTCGCCGGGTTGGTTCGCGACGAAGCCGCCGTCGGGATCGATCACTCCGTGACCGGGTGCCATGGTCCACAGCGGGCTGAACCCGGTCACCTCACGGCCAGCTGCGTCGCGCGCAACCACCTGGAGTCTCAGGTAGTCGCCGGTGCGGGCCTCGGTCGGCCCGCTGATCTCACCCCGGCGGATCGTGTTGGGCACGACCTGAATCGCCACCGCCTGGCTAGCCGCGCCGGCAGTGGCGGTGATCGTGGCCCGGCCCACCGCCAGTGCGTGAACGCGTCCGTCCGGCTGAACCG
>DATMBH010000229.1:0-11919 GCA_035559335.1 Gemmatimonadales bacterium | reverse complement strand
GCCCGCGCGCGAAGGCCGCCGTGCCGCGGGTGTCAACCACCACCGCACCCGACTTCAGGGCCTCGCCCAGTCGCCCCGGCGCGAGCCGCGGCGGCTGCGGCGCTGAGCTGATCGGCTCCGGCCCGTCGCGGTTCACCCGCTTCATGCGCGCGAAGTAGGCCGGCGGCTCGGGCTGACCTTCCAGCACCATGCGCACGAAGTCGTCCTCGTTCTCGGTGGCGAGGCCCCAGTTGGCGAACCGTTCGTAGCCCAGGGTGCTGGATGGAACAGCACCTAACGATTTACCGCAGGCCGACCCGGCGCCGTGGGCCGGCCAGATCTGGAGCCAGTCAGGAAGTCGCTTGAAATTCTGGAGCGAGCGGAACAGGTCGCGCGCTCCCGCCTCCATCGTGCCCGTGATCCCGGCCGCCTTCTCGAGCAGATCGGGCCGCCCTACGTCGCCCACAAAGATGAAGTCGCCGGTGAACGCCCCCATCGGCTGGTCGGTCGTGGCGCCATCGGTGATGACGAACGTCAGGTGCTCCGGGGTGTGACCCGGCGTGTGCACCACCCCAACCCGTATGTTGCCGACCCTAAATTCGTCGCCGTCCCTGAGCATCACGGCGCCGGCCTCGCGCGCGAAGCCGTAGCTCCAGTCGCTGCCACCCTCGTCCGACAGGTACAGCTTCGCGCCGGTCACGGCGGCCAGCTCGCGACTGCCGCTCACGTAATCGGCGTGAATGTGGGTCTCGGTGACGTGCGCGATCTTCATCCCCTCGACCTTCGCCGCGTGCAGGTACTGGGCGAGGTCGCGGTTGGGATCGACGATCAGCGCCTCGCCGGTCCGCTGGCAGCCGACGAGGTAGCTGGCCTGGGCCAGTTTGGTGTCGTAGAAGCGCTTGAGGAGCATGTGATGGTAGCGTGCGCCGCAAAGGGTTCAGGCGCAAGGGGGTGGAGCAGACCGGCGCCGCAGTGGCGCGCAGCTGCCGGGGCCACGGGGCTCTTGCGCCTTCGCCCTGTTCCCCCACTTCGGCTCCTGCACCCTCGGACCCGCCACCTGCAGCATCACCGCCTTTCACCAATGAACAGGCCCGCCCCCCGCGCCAGTTCCGCCAGGCCGGTTACGGCCACCGCGGCATCCGCGATCACCGCCCGCAGTCCCGGCAGCAGCGCGCGCGCGGCCTCCTCGGTCCAGGGCGACGCGGCATAATCGGCCCCGATCACCACGGCCCGCAGGTGGCGGCTCTTGAGCGGCAGCATCGCCGGCGACATCAGCACCGAGATGGCCGCGCTCCGCGGCGCGTCGTCGGGAGGGTTCACCGCCGCCACGTGCACGCCCTCCAGCAGATCGGCCAGGGACGCGGCGTGGCGCGCCGCGCCGCCCACCAGCGCCACGTAGCCGCCCCTGCCCTCCAGGTCCACGAAGGTCCGCAGCGCCGCGGCGTCGTACTCCGGCTCGACCGCATCCGGCCGCGGCGGCGCCGTCTTGCCGGGCGGCGCGAACCACGCCGTCCCTTCCACGATCGGGAACTCGGCCTGGCACACTGGGCAGCCCAGGCCGCCGCGCACCACCTGCCGCCCGTCCATTTCCAGTGGAATGCACACCAGGTATGACTCGTCGTGAGGACGAGGACATCTGAGGGCCTCGGTCAGCTCGATGAACACCGCTTCAGGGCCTGAACTCCACCCACGTCACTCGCCCCGGCTCGACCATGACACGGCGGAACACGCGCCTGCCCTCGATCTCGACACCCAGCACGTACTCGCCCGCCGGCACGTCGCCGACGGCGAAGTGCTCGTTGTAGAGCGGGTCGCCGCGGGTGCGGGAGCCGTAGGTCTCCGCATAACTGAACGGGGTCTCCTGGGGCTCGGGCTTCACGATGCCGTAGATACGGGCCTGCTGCACGGGGCGGCCACTGCCGTCCCACACCTGCCCCGCTATCACGCCGGTCCCGGGCAGCGGCTCGATCCACAGCTCGGGATTGCGGGTATGGGGCGGAAACCGGTTGTCGGGGTCCACGATCTGGCGTACCGAGTCCACCGGCGAGGCGTGGATCTCGAAGTGCAGGTGTTCGTTGGAGGCGCGCCCCGTGCTGCCGACCCGGGCGATCGGCTGGCCGCGCGCGACCCGCTGGCCGTTCTGCACCAGTAGCGCCGAGTTGTGGTAGTACACCGAGAACACATGGAATCGCCCCTGCGGCGTGACCAGCGCGCTGTCGTGCCTGACGGCCACGGTGAGCGCACCCTGCTCGGCTGGACCGGCGTACACCACGGTGCCAGCTTCCACCGCCACCACCGGGGTCCCCGCTGGGTTGTTGAACTCCACGCCCTGGTGCTGCTGCAGCGTGCCGCCCATGGTGGAACCATAACGGTAGGTCTGGTCAATGAACGGCTGGTCGGTCAAGGCGATGGGCCGGCCCAGCCACGACCGGCGTGGCGGTGCCGGCGCGCGCACGCCGGTCGTGTCGCCACGCTCGAGGCAGGCCGCGGGCTGCTGGCCCAGCAGACCGCACGCTGTACCGAATAAGGTGTCGCCTGGTGAATCGGCCAGGGGCGTCAGCACCGCGTACACGTCTCTGGCCCGCGCCGGAACGTCACGCGACTGCACGTGGAGTCCCATCCGGGTCGACCAGATCGCTCCGTTGCTGGTTGCCATCGCGCAGGGCACGCCGTCGCAGCCCGCCATCTGGCGGATCGCGTACTGCCCTCCCCCAGCACGCTGGAACAGCGACATGCACGACCAGCCTTCGGGCACCTGACGGCGGCGGGGCCGGAACGCGCCGGCACACTGCTCGCCGCCCGGCACCACCGGCGTCACCGGCTGCGAGCCCTGCAGCACGAACACCGTGCGGATGCGCGGCCCGAGGTGCGGAACCGGTGAGGGATGGAACGGGCGGTACTGCGCGTCCGAGCGCCAGAACCCTAGCCCGCGCAGCGTCGCGACCCACAGCCCACCGGTCCGCCCCGGAGCGATGGACAGCACATAGCGGCTAGGCAGTCCCTGGGCCGTATCCACCGCCTGCCGCCAGGAGTTGCCGCCGTCGGCGGTCCACGTGATCCCGTCGGCCGTCCCGATGAACACCGTGTCACCACGGGTCACGATCCCGGCCGGCGCGGTGTAGAGGAATCGCCGGCCCAGTTGCTCGGCAGTCCAGTTGCGCCAGGTACGCCCGGTGTCGCGCGAGACACCCCAGCCGTTGCCTATCGTTCCGTACCACACCTCGTTCAGGTCGCGGAAGGCGAACGCGTGGACGAAGTCCGAGGCAATCGAGCCGCGACCGCCGCGCCGCAGTCGCTGCCACGCGTTCGCTCCCGGGCGCAGCACGAAGATGCCGTCTCCGTAAGTACCCACCCAGATCGAACCGTCAGGCGCCCTCGCGATGGCGAGCACGTGGACACCCCAGCCTGACGAATCCGGAAGCGGAGGCACGTGCGTCGCAACCGGTGCCGGTACCTCCGGGGCGGTCCGCTGCGCCAACGACGGAGTTGCGAGCAGGAGCGGCGCAATCAGGACCACAAAATCGCGAACCGCTCTCATCGTCGAGGTTCGATCCGCAGTTCGGGGACCACTATCCCCTCGCCGCGCGTGACGACGAACAGGACCGCCTCGGCAACATCCTCCGCACGCAGCATCTCGCGCCGCGCAGTGAACCCGGGACGCGTGTCGGGGTCCACGGGGTCCCACAACTCGGTGTCGGTAGGACCGGGACAGATCAGACTGCACTTGACTCCGGTCCCGGCGGTCTCGGCCACCAGCACTTCGTGCAGCCCCCTGAGCCCGTACTTGCTGGCGCCATAAGCGGCGTTTCCGGGCAGCGGGACGTGGTCGGCGATCGAGCCTACCGTTATGATCAGACCCCGGCCCCGCCGCACCATGGACGGCAGCAGCGCCCGCAGAACCATGAAGGGAGCCAGCAGGTTCGCAGTCAGCTGGTCCCTGAACTCCGACGGCTGCGTCTCCACGAGCGGCTTGAGCAGAAAGGCGCCCGCGTTGTTGACGAGCACGTCCGGCGCACCCCGCGCGGCCACGATCCGCTGCGCCACCGATTCGACCGCCTGCGGATCGGTGACGTCACACGCGATATCGGTGCGGCGATCTGCCTCGGCGTCGCGCAGCGAGCGCGCCAGCCGCACTACGTGGGCGCCGGCGCCCTGCAGTTCCTCGGCGATTGCAAGGCCGATGCCGCGCGAGGCACCCACCACTACTGCCAGCCTGCCGGCCAGAGGCGGAACGCTGGTCACAGGATGCTCGCCCCGCCGACGACCAGCCGCAGGAATTCGTCGCGCGTCTTGGGATCGTCGCGAACCACGCCGCGCACCGCGCTGGTCACCGCGCGCGAGTGCTGCTTCTCCACGCCGCGCATCATCATGCACAGATGATAGGCCTCGACCACGACTCCGACGCCCAGAGGCTCCAGCGTCTCCTGCATAGCGTCGGCGATCTGGTCCGTCAGGCGCTCCTGAACCTGGAGCCGCCGCGCGAACAGATCAACCAGCCGCGCGATCTTGGAAAGACCCACGATCTTGCCGTCGGGGATGTACGCCACGTGCGCCTTACCGAAGAACGGCAGCACATGATGCTCGCACATCGAGTAGAGGTCGATGTCCCGCACCAGAACCATGGACTCGTGCTTCTCGGTGAACACCGCCTTGCGCAGCAGCGCGATCGGATCCATGCGATAGCCGCGAGTCATCCAAGTCAGCGCCTCAGCCACGCGGTGCGGAGTCCCGGCCAGACCCTCGCGCGACGGGTCTTCACCAAGGCGCCGCAGCATCTCGCTCACCAGATCCTCGAAACTCGCTTGCGACAGCTCCATCACTCCCCCGAGTACTCGGCGAGGTTGCGGTCTGTTTCCCACAGCACCAGCCGGTGCAGCCGACCCCGCGGGATGGCCGGCGCCAGCAGCCGCCAGCATACCAGCACTATGTTCTCGGCAGTCGGATTCAGGTCGCGGAACTCCGGCACGTCGAGGTTCAGGTTACGGTGATCAAAGCGCGACAACACCCTTTCCTCCACGATGTCCTTCAGGGTCTTGATGTCGAGCACATAACCTGTGGCCGGGTCCACCTCACCCTTCACCGAAACATCCAGATCGTAGTTGTGTCCGTGGTAGTTCCGATTGGCGCACGGGCCGAAGACGCGCGCGTTCTCCTCGTCCGACCACTCGGGATTATGCAGGCGGTGCGCGGCGTTGAAATGCGTCCTGCGGGTCACGACAACCTGGGGCATGAGCCGTCCTGCCGGTTGGGGTCCAAGGGCGGCGTTGCCTTCGCCCGCGCGTACGATAACGCCACGGTCGCGATGGCCGCAAAGCGGCCAGATAACAGAGAAGAAGGAAGCGGGAGCGGGCGCGCTCCTCCCTGCTGCCTCTTCCTCTCCCCCACACAGACGAGTACGCCCCAGCCGTTGCCGGGGCGTTCTCGTGTGCTGGTGGGAGCTGAGAGGATTATTGAAGCCCGATTGGAACGCTTGGCCCTCGCGCCTGCTTCCGTCTTCCCCCACGAGGAGGGCCTGACGTCCACCGACGTATCTGGGACCTCAACCGGACTGTTGGCTCAATAATTTGTCTCCCGACTCCCATGAATCGGATGCTGCGGCAACTATAGGCCGCGGCGCGCTACGCGTCAACCTGCGAATTCAGTGCTTGACAGCCGTCTCGCGCAAGAGCCGGGCCAGCCCTAATATGGTGCTTATGAGCCACACGCTTGTCGCTGCGATCCTCGCGCTGCTGGTGTGGATTGCCGGAGGATTCGTTGTGCCGGTCGGCGCCGGCTGGATCCACCTGTTCCTTGGAGCGGCCGTCCTGCTGCTGGTGCGCAGCGTCGTCATCGGAAAGACGGACAATCGAGCGTGACTGGCAGCTCACCGGCGCAAACTGCCACACCTACCCGACTCGCAATCGAAGTCGCGGCGGTAGTCCTGTTGCTTGCGGCGCTGCTGTGGCAGGTGCGGGTCGTGCTCTCTCCGCTGGTGCTCTACCCACTACTGTGCCTGGTGCTATGGCCGCAGCGCAGCCACAGCCTGATCGCCCGGTTTCTGGTGGTCACTGGCCTGCTCACCACTGTATGGTTCCTTTACAAGGTCGGCGCCCTGCTGGCCCCGTTTCTGCTGGCATTGGCAATCGCGTACCTGCTGGCCCCGCTGGTAGATGCGCTCCAGCGCTGGCGGCTGCCGCGCGGAGTCGCCATCCTCGCTGTCCTGCTCCCGTTTCTGCTCGCTCTGGTGGGCCTGCTGCTGCTGCTGATCCCTGCCCTCCAGCGCCAGATCACCGACCTCGCCGAACGCCTGCCGGCCCTGACGAGGCGCGCCGCCGACTGGCTGCTCGAGCTGCGCTCGCGTCTGCTCGAGAGTTCCGGAGGGCTGCTGAGTGACGCTCAGGCGCAGCGACTGCGTGAGCTGGAGCCGGCCGACCTGGTGGAAGTCGTGAACGATCAGTGGGCCGCGATTGCGCGCCGGGCCTGGCGCGCACTACTTGGCATCGGCAAGGGCTTCTCGGTCGCGCTCACGGTGCTCGGTTATCTGGTCGTCACGCCGGTGGTGACGTTCTACCTGCTGGCCGCCTGGGGACGGCTGACCAGCCGCATCGAGGACCTCATACCTCCGGCGCGGCGCGCGGCATTCTTCGCCTTCCTCGAGGAGTACGACAGCTCGCTGGGTCGCTACGTCCGCGGACAGCTGCTCCTGGCCACCGTCGTCGGCGTCATAACAGCAACGATGCTGGCGCTGCTCGGCTTCCCCGGCGCAATCCTGGTCGGAGTCGTCGCGGGCGTCGGCAACCTGGTTCCGTACATCGGCATGCCGCTGTCACTGATCCCGGGCCTCTTGCTGGCGCTGGTTTCCGGAAGCGTCTGGTCGAACCTGCTCAAACTGGCAATCACGTTCGGCGTGATCCAGTTCGTCGAAGGCTCGATCGCGGGCCCGAAAATCGTAGGCAAGTCGGTGGGCCTGAACCCGGTGTGGGTCATGATCGCACTGGCGCTGTTCGGAAGCCTGCTGGGCTTCGTCGGCCTGCTGCTAGCGGTACCGCTGGCGGTGCTGGTGAAGATGCTGGCCTCACGCGCGATCGCGAGGTACAAGGAGTCGGAGATCTATGTGGCGGGGGCGTGATGAAGTGAATGTAGGCGGAAACCTCCGTCACCTCCTCACTAAATTTCCCAGTTGCTCCACACCACGCCGTTCGCCCGTCGCTCCTCGAACCCCTCGAGCGTCATCCGGAGATCCGACCACCTGACCCTAAAGCCCCGCCGCACCAGCGTGCGATAGGCTTCGGTGTAGGCGGTCTGCGCCCGGACGGCCAGCCGCCTGATGGCCATGCGCCTCGCCCACGCCGCTGCGGCATCGAGCACCGCCTCGAGCAGCTCCAGGTCCCGCGCGGCAACCTTGAGCGCCCGCACCTCGTCGCGCCCGCCGCCGTCGGCCAGCGGCACCGCGTGACATAGCGCGAACGCCGCCGGTGAGCCGTCGCGCTCTACCACGACCACATCGCCCAGGCTAAGCTGCAGCGTCAGCTCGATCTCGCGCGTGTAGTCAGATCCCGGAAGCAGTGAGCCGACCAGCGCGCCCAGTTCGGCGATGCGCTCGCGTCGAGCAGCGGCGTTCAACGGCATCAGAGTGGTGTACTCCGGCTCGGGCCCGTTCTTTGCCGGCTGAACATCGCTAGTCATCGTCAGTGTGAGCGACCCCGGCACGAATCCAAGCCTGCTGTAAAAACCGATGTTGTCCACCGTGCGCGGCATCGTCTCCAGTCCGATGGTCCGCGCGCCGCGCGACTTGAGCCATTCCACCGCTGCCGTGACGATCTCCGTGCCGATCCCGCCGAGCTGGCGATCGGGCCTGACGCACAGCGGCCCCATCCACCCCTCGGACCCGGAGCAGTGGGCCACGTTGAACGCCACCAGCCGCTCGCCCTCGTCGCGCCACAGCATCGCGCCCGCGCCGGCCAGTCCGATCGCGTAGCGCCAAATGGTCTCGTTCAGGTACGGCACCCGCACCCCCGCAAGCCCATCGCGCCGGTAGCGGTCCGTGAAGGCATCAGCAAACAGCCGGTTCAGCGCCGCTATGTCGGTCTCGGTTACCGTGAACGGTCCGCGCAGGGCGCGTTCAGGCCGCCACATCCGCATCCGCGCCTCCGGGCAGTGGCGGCAGCCCCTCTTCCGTCACCACCGCCGCGCCGCTCGCTTCATCAAACCGCACCCTCAACACCCGGTCCAGCGCTTCACGCACCGACTCGATGTGGGTGATGACTACCACCTGCGGGAACCGGCCCGCCAGCGCGCGCAGCAGGTGCATCACGTTGGCGCGTCGGGTCTCATCCAGCGCGCCGAAGATCTCGTCCAGCACCAGCATCGACAGCGGCTGCCCGGATCGGTCGGCAATCATCTGGCTTACCGCCAGCCGCAGGACCAGGTCACGCAGGTCCTCCTCGCCTCCCGACAGCACCGGCTGAGGCTCCCCGTCCTCGAGCACGGTGGCCTCGAACGCGTCGTCCAGCACCACCTCGTCATACTGGCCATCAGTCAGTACACCGAGGAACTCTCCGGCCAGTCCGGCGATCTCGGGGCCCAGCTCGGCATTGAGATCCGCCGACAAATCGCCTAACGCACGATCCAGCTCCGAGTGCAGCCGCACCGACTCCTGGATCTCCGCCGCGCGCCGCGCCCGCGCCGTCGCTTCGGCCTCCCGCAGTTCCGCTTCCCGCAGCCGCCCCTGCGCCGCCGCCAGCTCGGCCCGGGCCACGGCCACCTCGCGCTCGGCGTCGCGCCACTCGCGCTCCAACCGCTCCATCTCGCGCTCGGCGCGTAGGAACGCCTCCTCGTCGAATCTCAGCCCATCCAGTTCACGGCTCAACCGGGCCACCGCCTCGATTTGGTCGGCGCGGTTGCGCTCGGCCGCCACCAGTTCCAACGCCAGCGCGCCGGCTCGCTCCGCATCGCCCGCCAAGCGCTCGCCACGCCGCGCCGCCGGCTCCAACTCGGCGACTCTCCTGCGCACCGCCTCGTGCGCGGCCCGGTCGTAGACACCAGACAGCGCGGCCCGCTCGTCCTCCAGTGCCCGGCGCCGCTCCGCCAGCCGCTGCAGCTGCTTCTCCAGCCCGATCGCCTCGTCAGCCGCGGCCTTCGCCACGGCCAGTTCCTGCGCGTTCGCCTCAAAAGCCTCCTTCGCCGCCTCCATCCGCGCCCGCAGCTCGGCCACCTCGACCGGTTCGACCGAGAGCTGGTCAATCTTGGCGCGGTAGTACTGCCCGGTCTGCTTCACGTCCTCGAGCTGCTGCGCCAGCAACTCGAGAACACCCGAGTACTCGGCTCCTAACGGCCTGCCACACGTAGGACAGGCGCCCTGCGGCCCAGCCTTCTCGATGCGGTCCCGCTGAGCTTCCAGATCGCGGAACTGCTCCAGCAGCGCCCGCCGCGAGGCATCCGCATCCGCCTTCTCGCGCACCCACCTGGCGTGCCGCTCCTGGTGCGCCAGCTCCGCCTGCTCCCGCTCCGAGCGCACCTGCTCCAGACGTTCGGCCACCGCCCGGGCCCGCGCCGCAGCCTCGCGCGCAGCCTCGAGCCGGCGGGCCAGTTCCGCTTCCTGCTTCGCAACCTCGTCGAGCTTCGCCTCGATTCGCGAACGGGCCTCCGCATCGCGGGACAGCCGTTCGTGTTCCTCCAGCTCCGCGCGCGCCTGACGGTAGGCATCGAGTTGCGCCCGCAGCCCTTCCAGCTCCACCCGCGCCGCCTCGGCTGCGGTGTGCTGCGACTGGAGCCTGCCGACCAGATCCACCGCCTGGCGCAATCGCTCCTCTGCCAGTCGCCGCTCGGCTGTCAGCGCTTGGTGCCGCTCCCGGAATTCCTTGAGCTCCCGGAACGCCGGCAGGAACCGGTCGCTGGCCGCCTGCGCCGCGGCGTACAACTCCTCCCGCTCCTCCAGCAGCCGCACGGCGGCCGCGACCTCCGCCGCCCGCTGCTCCCGCTGCGCGGCGACCTCGCGCGGATCGGGCGCCCCATGCTGGAGACCCGCCAGCTCGCTCTGCATCGCGTTCCTGCGGTCCCGAACCAGCCGCTGGGCCAGCTGCAGCCGTTCGTAGCCCAGCAGCCGGTTCAGGAACCGGCGCCGCTCGGCGGGCTTCAGCGTCCCCAGCGCCGAAAGCTCGCGCTGCCCCGTGAAATAGGTGTGGCGAAACTCCTCGTGGCTCATCCCGAGCGTCCGACCCACGTGCGCCGTCACCTCGCGCAGGCTCGAGGCAACCGGCCCGAGCGAGCCGTCCACGTACAGCTCCGCGTTGAACAGAGTGCGAACCACCCGGTACTCATGCGCACCCAGCGCGAACTCAAGTTCGACCCGCACTTCGGCACGGGCCGGCGCTCGGCGCCAGCGCAGCGTGTCCCTCGAGCCGCGGGTGGCATCGAGGCCGTACAGCGCCCAGGCGATTGCCTCCAGCAGCGTGGTCTTACCGGCCCCGTTCGGTCCGATGATCCCGGTTATTCCGGGACCCAGCTCGATCTCGGTATCCCGGTGCTGCCGGAAGTTCACCAGCCTGAGGCGACGCAACAGCATCAGGTCTCCACCTCAGCGGCCATACGCTCGGCTTCCTCCAGCACCTCCCGGCCGAGTGCAACCAGCCGCCCGCGGTCCAACTCCGCATCCAGCGGCCGCCGCTCCAGGTAGCCCGCCACCAGGTCCGCAAGCGTGCGGCGCGAACCCGGAGCGCCAAATCCGATCTGCCGTGGCACCGGCTCGGGGCGCCGCAGGTCGAGCTGGAAGTGCAGCGCCTCAGCCCGCAGAGCCCGGAGCGCGGAGTGGTCCAGCGCGTGAGCCAGCGTGCGCGGCACGTTCTCGACCACCAGTCTCGTGATCGTCCCCGCGATCCCGCCCGCCACCCCGGCGATCCGGCCCTGAATCGCCGCGTCCAGCTCTTTGGCCGACATGCCGGCGGCATCGAGCCATGGCAGGTCGTGGATCACCCGCGGCGGCGGCAGCGGCACCGGCTCCACTGCCCCCGAATCGAGGTCGGCGACCAGAAACCCCTTGGTCTGGCCGCGGCGCTCCTCCACCCGCCACTCTCCCCACAGGTTCGGACTGGTGTACTCCAGCGAACCGCTGTACCACGCCCGCGGCGCGACCTCGCTGGTCACGTGGTAGTGACCCAGCGCGACGTAGCTCCAGCCACCGGCCAACTCCTCGAGCTCCACGCGCACGCCGCCGAAATCCGACTCGCCCTGCTCCGGGAAGTAGCCGCGCACCTCCGGGTGCATCACCAGGACGTTGCGACCCACCGAACCGTCAGGCTCCCACGCGCGCGCTTCCCGACCCGCCAGCAGTGCCGCATGCGGCACCGCGTGCACCGCGAGGTCCAAGTGCGGATAGCGAAATACCCGGCTCACCTCATCGGCCACATCCACACCCAGCGATGCCATCAGCTTCAGGATGCTGCCCGATTCCGCCGAGCGAGGAGTGTCGTGATTGCCTGCGATGAGAACCACCGGAGCGCCGGGCAGCTCGCGCCTCAGCCGCGACAGCTGCGTAAACGCCTCGACAATCGAGCGATTGGTGGGACGGACGGCGTGGAACAGGTCTCCCGCGATGATCACGGCGTCCGGAGCGCGCGTGATCACCGCGTCAATCGCGCGGCGGAACTGCGCGGCCACGTCCGCCTCGCGCTGGTTCACTCCCTCCGCGTCGAGTCGCTGGAACTGGCGGAAGCCGAGGTGCGCGTCGGAGAGGTGCGCGATTCGCACGCGGTCCCTACCGTCCGGCTCGGGTGGGCCCTACCTTACCGGCCCCGATGACCAGCGTCGCCCGGTCGCTCGCCGTCGGCACCGCTGCGTTCGCACTGCTCGGCGGCTGCGCCACGACGACCTCGGCCCAGCAGCCACCCCCGGTGCCCAGCGTGCGTGTCCCTGCCCCGGTCCCACCGCCCTGGAGGTTCGGGATCGAGGTGGGCTTCACCGACA
>DATMBH010000228.1:0-8980 GCA_035559335.1 Gemmatimonadales bacterium | reverse complement strand
GTTCGCAGTCGCGACTGCTCGGCCGCCGCGCCGGAACGGGGCAGCGCACGGTGAGTTGCGCAAGTCGTCCGGGATGAGCTGGCCGCGGTGCGCTAGCCCGGTTGGACCGCGCGCCGTATGTTAGCGCTTCCCAACCATAGGGACGGGCGCACGAACCTCGGTGAGCGCGTCGGCGTCGCACTCCAGGGCCGCCTGGTCATCGAGGGTTTGCTCGGTGAGGGCGGCATGGCCGAGGTGTACCGCGGCCGCGACCTGAAGCACGAGCGTCCGGTCGCGGTGAAGGTGCTGCGCCCTGAACTCGGGTTCATAATCGGTCCGGCCCGGTTCCGGCGCGAGATCACGATCGCCGCCCAACTGAACCACCCGCATGTCCTGCCGCTGCTCGACTCCGGCGAAGTTGATGGCCTGCTGTACTACGTGATGCCGCTGGTAGAGGGCGAGAGCCTGCGTCACAAACTCAAGCAGCAGACACAGCTGACCATTGACGAGGCGCTCGCGATCACCCGCCAGGTGGGATCTGCGCTCAGCTATGCGCACCAGCGCGGCATCGTCCACCGCGACATCAAGCCGGAGAACATCCTGGTTTCCGGTGACCAGGTGCTGGTGGCCGACTTTGGCGTGGCGAGCGCTGCGAACGTCGCGGGCGAGCGGCTGACCGGGACCGGACTGGCCGTGGGCACACCGTCCTACATGGCCCCGGAGCAAGCCGCCGGCCGGGCGGTGGACGGACGCGCGGACCTCTACGCCCTGGCCTGCGTGCTGTACGAGATGCTGGCGGGAGAGCCGCCATTCACGGGCGCCACGGCCCAGGCCGTGCTGGCGCGCCATGCGATCGAGGAGCCGCCGCCGATACGCATCGTCAGGCGCACCGTGCCCGACGCGGTGGACGAAGCGATCCGGCGCGCGCTCGCCAAGGTGCCCGCCGACCGCCACGCCTCGGTGGACGAGTTCCTGCGCTGCCTCGAGGCCGTAGCTGTGACGGAGCCGCGGACGCGCAGGATGGCGCGCTTGTCGCTGCCGCTGGCTCGACTGCCGCGGCCGGCGCGGGTCGCAGTGCTAGGCGGCGGCCTCGCGCTGGCGCTGGCTGCCGCGGCCTACGCCGGGTTGCGGGAGCGGGGCGTCAGCCTCGGGCCTCGCGACTGGGTGATGGTGGGTTCGTTACAGGGCCCATCGGACGATCCGTCGCTCGGCGCCGCCGTGCGCGAGCTGGTAGTGGCCGGGCTCAACCAGTCGCGGTCGGTGCGCGCGGTCCCGATCGAACAGATAGCGGTCGCTTTGCGCGCGGCCGAGCTTCCCGAAACGACCACCATTGACGCCGCAGTGGCGCGCGAGCTGGCGCTGCGCACGTCGGTTCGCGTCATCATAACGGGCGCAGTGAGCCGGCTGGGCCGCGCCACGTACTCCATCGTGCTGCACGCGATCCGTTCCGAGGACGGCGCGCCGCTGTTCTCCGAGGCCGGCGCGGCGGAAGACGAGGGCGATGCGCTGATCAGCGCCGTGGATGACCTGACCGACCGCACCCGCATCAGGCTGGGCGAGGACCGTTCGGCGGTCGAGGCCACGCGCCCCCTCATGCTGGTGCGGACCGGGTCGTTCGAGGCGTTTCGCAAGTTCGTCGAGGGCATCGACGTGATGCGGCGCGGGAACTACGCCCGCTCCAACGCTCTGCTGCTGGAAGCCGTGCGGCTGGACACGGCGTTCGCGGCGGCATGGGCGACGATGGCGATGAACTACATGACGTCGCGGCGCCCGGACTCCGCCGCGGTCGCGTTCGCGCGCGCCCTCGCTCACCGCGGCCGCCTGAACGACGTGGAGCTGTACCGGCTGGAGGGAGACGCCGCATTCAACCTGCGGCGCGACGTGGCGGAAGCGCTGCGGTGGTACGACCTCGCGCTGGAACAGCGCCCGCATTCCGTACCGATCCTCAACAACCGCGGGCTGTACCTGTCGGCGCTGGGTCGTCACGAGGAAGCGTTGCAGACCTTCGCCACCGCCGTCACGATAGATCCGCTGCATCGCGGGCCGCGCCAGATCCAGCTGATGAACCTGATGTGCGAGCTGGTGGTTACGGGCAGGCTGGACAGCGCCGCGGCCGTGGCGGCCCGCCTCACGGGCGCGCCGGCGCAGTACGGCCGGCTGCTGCTGCTCTCGGCGCGCAACCGGTTCGACAGCGCAGTGGTGGAGGCGGAGGCGATCGCAACCGCGCCGGAGACCGAGCCGTTCGTTAGGCTGCCGGCCACCACGCTGTGGGCCTCGTCGCACGCGGCGCTGGGTCGCGTGGAAGAGGCGGCCGCAGTGCTGCGTCAGGCGGTGACATCGGCCGCGGCCGCGGGGCGCCTGCCCGAGGCGCGCTGGTACTGGCAGGCACTGTTCTTCCTGCGAACCGCCACGGGGACTCGGGTGGAGCCGCCCCCGGCCCGGCTGCGGGCCGATACCAGCGCGGGCGCCGAGCTGCTCGACGGGCTGGCGGCGCTCGCCGTGGGCGACGCCGGACGCGTGCGGCGGATTGCCGCACGGCTGGCGGCGGCCGCTCCGGAACGACGCAGACAGATCGGGTACGGCGACCGGTACCTCGCGGCACTGCTGGACGCGCGTGAGGGCAGGTGGGATTCGGTCTCGGCCCGGCTCGGCGGTGCCGCAAGGGCCGGCGAGCACGACCCGTTCAGCCTGGACCGGCCGGGAAGCTTGCCGATCCGCTGGCTCGTCTCTCGCGCATACGAACGGCTCGGCCGCCCGGATTCCGCCGTTGCGATGGTCGAGCGCCTGGTAGCGCCCACCGGCATCCCGCCGGGCCACTACTCGCTGCGCGGGTTCGCGATTGCCGCGGCGCGGGAGCTGGGGCTGCAACCGGGCCGTTGAGGGAACCTAACTGAGGGAGGAGCAATGAGAACGGCTGTGCTGATTACCGGGATCACCGCGCTGGTGATGCTCGCGGTGGCCGCTTGCACCGACACCGGCGACAACACTGTTTGCGCGGTGAGGGTCGTGAGCAGAGGAATGACGATCGGGGCCGACTCGGTGGTCGCGAGCGGAGACGTGAACTGCTACTCGACCGTCTACCTCGACTCGGCGGGATCGGACACCACGCCCAGCGGCTCATCGTACACGGTGTACCGCTATGACTCGGCGGGGTCGGATACGACGCCTGGAGGCTGACCAAAACAGAGGCTAAGGGGGGCAGGGGTGGAGGCTGTTCAAATGGCGTAAACACATACATCTTCTCGGGTAGGGACCGCGAGGAGCTCGGGGGGAGTGATCAGCCATCGGGAAGCGGAAGTGTTGCGCGCGGCTGGGGTGGCGCTGCGTGGCAGGCGCGTAGGACTGTGGGAAGTGACCGAGGCGGGCTCGGTTCAACCGCTTGCGGTTGACCGTGGCCGTCCGCTTCCCGATGGCGCGGTTCGTGAGTTCAACGCGGCGCTGGCCGGCTGGAAGGTTGACCTCGAGCCCGGCCGGCGCTGGGTGGGGAGTCGGCTCGACTCCGGCCGGTGGTGCATCGCGCCGGTGCGCACCGAGGTCCCGGGCGGGCCGCCGGGAGGCATCGAGCGGCGCCGACCTGAGCGCCTGATCCTGGCGCTGGCGGCCATCGCGCTCGGTCAGCTCCAGCTGGTCCAGCAGACCGGGATCCGGGTCTGATCGCACAAGGTTCCTTCACATCCTGTTCAGCAACGCTTTGCCGGTCCGGGGCGAGGGTGAGTAATCCGAATCCGGAGACCGGCAATGCTCCCAGCCGCGGTCGCACCCAGGTTCAAGTCACTTGAGCGCTCGATAGGCAACACGCCGTTGTTGCGGCTGCGTTTCCGGCGCGGCGGCCGCGTGCGTGAGGTCTTCGCCAAGTTCGAGCAGTACAATCTCACCGGCTCGATCAAGGACAGGATGGCGCTGCACATTCTGCGCAGCGCTTACGCCGAGGGTCTGCTCGCTCCGGCGGACACGATCGCGGAAGCCACTAGCGGCAACACCGGTATCTCGTTCGCGGCGCTGGGTCGGGCGCTGGGCCACCCGGTTGTCGTATTTATGCCCGACTGGATGAGCCGCGAGCGGGTGGATCTGATCCGGTCGTTCGGGGCCCGGGTTGTCGCCGTCTCGTACGAGCAGGGCGGGTTCCTTGGGGCTATCGCCATGGCTGAGGAGTTCGCCGTCGAGCACCGCCGGGTGTTTCTGCCGCGGCAGTTCGCCAACGCCGCGAACACCGCGGCGCACGCGCGCACCACCGGGCCCGAACTGTGGTACCAGCTGGACCAGATCGGCCGCGTGCCTGACGCATTCGTGGCCGGGGTGGGGACTGGTGGCACAGTGATGGGGGTAGGTGAAGCGTTGCGCCGGTTCAGGCGCGAGGTGCGAGTGCACCCCTTGGAGCCGTGGGAGTCCCCGACCCTGAGCACCGGCCAGAAGGCCGGACAGCACCGAATCCAGGGGATCAGCGACGAGTTCGTGCCGGCGTTGGTGCGGCTCGACGGACTCGACCGGCCGATCGCGGTGCATGACGGGGACGCGATTCTGGCGGCGCGAGCGCTGGCGGGCAGGCTAGGGCTCGGCGTGGGAATTAGCTCCGGCGCGAACTTCCTGGGCGCGGTCATGGTGCAGGACGAGCTGGGGCCCGACGCGGTGGTTGCGACGGTGTTCCCGGACGACAACAAGAAGTATCTGTCCACCGCGCTGTTCAGCGACGAGCCGCTGCGGCCCGGATACATGTGCGCCGAGATCGAGCTGCTGGGGTACGAGATCATCCGGAGGGCGTGTCGCACCTGCTGCGACTTGTCGGAGTGCGAGCACTGGCCCCCGGAGCGGGCCGCGGAAGCGCTGTTCGCTGACGGGTTCCAGGCCCGCGGTTGATTGGCGGGCGCGGGCCTGCCGGCGTATCGTTGGCACCCGTGACCGTAACGTATGCCCGCCGGCTGGGCCTGTTCTCCGCAACCATGCTGGTGGTCGGTGGGGTTATCGGCTCCGGCATCTTCCTCAATCCGGCCATAGTTGCGCAGCGCGTCGGCAGCCAGGCGCTCACGCTGATGGCGTGGCTGTTGGGCGGCGCCATTGCGATGATCGGCGCGCTGTGCTACGCGGAACTCGGCGCGCGGCGCCCCCGCGTCGGCGGCGGGTATGCCTACCTGCGCGACGCCTTCGGACCGCTGCCGGCGTTCCTGTACGGCTGGGCGCTGCTGCTGGTGGTGGCGACGGGGGCGACAGCGGCGGTGGCGGTGACGTTCGCCCGTTATGCGGCGGCCTTGGCGGGGTGGGGCGAAGGGGGAACGCTGCCGCTAGCGCTTGGCGCTATCGCGCTGCTGTCGGTGGTGAACATCGCGGGCGTCAGGCCGGGGGCCGTGACTCAGAACGTATTCACGATCCTGAAGCTGCTTGCGCTCGCGGCCGTGATCGTGGCTGGGCTGCTGTACGTTCGGGATGAGGTCATCGAGCTGGCGGCCACGCAGGGCTGGACGGAGGCTGCCACGGACCCGGCGCTAGCCGTGCCGCGCGGGGTCAGGAGCATAACGGTGGCCATGGGAGCCGCCCTGATTCCGGTCCTGTTCGCCAGCGGCGGCTGGCAGCAGACGAACTTCGTCGCCGAGGAGCTGGTGGAAGCGGAGCGCAACCTGCCGCGCGCCCTGATACTCGGCACCGGCATGGTTGTAGCGGTGTATCTGCTGGCCAACCTCTCCTATCTGAAGGTGCTGGGCGTCGGCGGGCTTGCGGCAAGCACCGCTCCGGCCGCGGACGTCATGACGCAGGTTGCAGGCAGCGCGGGGCGGGTGGCAATCAGCGCGGGGATTGCGTGCTCCACGTTTGGCTTCCTCAACCTCGTGATACTGGTGACTCCGCGGGTCTATCAGGCCATGGCTGCTGACGGGCTGTTCGTGGCGCCGCTGGCGGCGCTGCACCCGGTGTACCGCACGCCGGCCCGCGCGATCGCGCTGCAGGGGTTATGGGCGGGAGTTCTGGCGGCTTCGGGGACGTACGGTCAGCTGCTGGACTATGTGGTGTTCGGCGACTGGATCTTCTTCGGCCTGACGGCGGCAACGCTGTTCGTGTACCGGCGGCGCGAGGGACCGGCTCCCCGCTTCGGAGTGCCGCTGTGGCCCCTCTTGCCGCTGCTGTTCATCGCGGCTGCGGCCTACGTGGTCGCGAGCAGCGTGGTCTCCAACCCGCGCAACGCCTTGATCGGCACGGCGCTGATTCTGACAGGGATTCCGGTCTACCTTATCACCCGTTCGCGGCCCTGATCATCATCGCGGTGTCGCCGAACTGCATGGCCGCAAGTACATCGTGAAGCGACTGGAGCATGGTGCGCATCTCGAGCAGCACCGCGTGTCGCTGCGCGGTTGTGAGCAGGACCGTGGTGCGCGGGTCTGGGTTGGCTTCCTCGCTAGGATTGCAGGCGGGGAGCGAGGCCAGCGCCGCGGTGAGCGCCGGCCGCGCTGAGAGCTTGCTTCTGCTCATTGATGCCTCCTTGATGCCTCCTTTCCGCCCGTCATGCTCGGGAAGCTGCCGTGAATCCGATATGAAGTGGCGATGAACTTGCGGGACCGCCGACTCGGCGTATCGTTTATCGCCGCTTGCATACCGTCTCCATCACCGTAAATGGCGTCCGCCACGAGCGCGCTGTAGAGGCGCGGCTGCTTCTCAGCGATTTCCTGCGCTCCGAAGTCGGACTTACCGGGACCCACGTGGGCTGCGAGCACGGGGTGTGCGGCGCGTGCACCGTGCTGGTTGACGGGGAAGCGGTGCGCTCGTGCCTGATGCTCGCGGTGCAGTGCGACGGGCGCGAAGTGCACACGGTGGAAAGCCTGGCTGGCGAGGCCGGACTGCATCCGCTGCAGCAGGCGTTTCGCGAGGCGCACGGGTTGCAGTGCGGGTTCTGCACCCCGGGAATGCTCATGACACTGGTCCCGTTTCTGCGTTCGAACCCGCGGCCGAGTGAGTTCGAGATCCGGCAGGCTATTTCGGGGAATCTCTGTCGGTGCACGGGTTATGCAGGGGTGGTGGAGGCGGTGATGAAATACGTGAGAGACAGTGGGGACAGTGGGGACAGTGGGGACGGAGGGGGAAGGTGAGAAGGTTGGTGGGGGTCAGGGTTCCCAGGAACGAGGACGAGAGGCTGCTCACGGGCAGGGCGCTGTTCGTGGACGACGTGCATCGCGAGGGGATGGTGCACGCGGCGTTCCTGCGCAGCGACCATGCTCACGCACGGATTCGCGCGGTTGACGTCGAGCGCGCCAGGCGCCGTGCCGGAGTGGTGGCGGTGTACACCGCCGACGACCTCGGAGATTACTGGCGGCCAGGGCCGCTGCTGGTGCCGCCGCCGCCTATCGAGGGTCTGGTGTTCAACCAGGCCACGCAGGTGCCGCTTGCCAGGGACAAGGTCAGGCACGTCGGCGAGCCGGTCGCAATGGTGATCGCCGAAAGCCGGTACATCGCCGAGGATGCGCTGGAAGACATCGTGCTGGACGTCGAGCCGTTACCTGCGGTGGTGGAACTCGAGGCCGCGCTGCGACCGGGTGCTCCGCTGGTGCACGAGCAGTTCGGAACCAACCTTGCGGCGCGGGCCCGTCAGGTAAAGGGAAGCTGGGACAAGGCGCGAGCGAAGGCCCATCACCTCATAGCGCGCCGCTATCGCTACGACCGCGGCGTTGCCGGGGCCATCGAGAACCGAGCAGTGGTGGCGAGCTGGGACGCCAGGTCGGAGGAGATGACGATCTGGGACACCACGCAGGCGCCGATCCCGGTACGCAACGGACTGGCGCGGATGCTGGGCCTTCCGGAGTCCCAGGTGAGGGTGATCGCGCCGTTCGTGGGTGGCGGGTTCGGTCCCAAGATCATGATGTACTATCCCGAGGAAGTGCTGGTGCCGTGGGCCGCCCGCCGACTCGGTAGGCCAGTGAAGTGGTGCGAGGATCGGCGTGAGAACTTCACCGCCACCACCCAGGAGCGCGGCCAGATTCACGACGCTCAGATGGCGCTCGACCGCAAGGGCAGGATCCTGGGCGTGTACGACCGGTTCCTGCACGACACCGGCGCGTACGACCCCTACGGCCTGACGGTGCCTATCAATAGCCAGTGCACGCTGCTGGGACAGTATGATATCCCGCACTATGACAGCGAGTTCACGGCCGTATTCACCAACAAGCCGATCGTGACGCCGGTGCGCGGCGCCGGCCGGCAGCACGGCGTGTTCGTGATCGAGCGGCTGCTGGACGCGGCGGCGCGCGAACTCGGAATCGACCGGGTCGAGATCCGGCGCCGCAACCTGCTGTCACCGGGCGATTTCCCCCACGACCATCGGATCATCTTCCAGGATTTCCAGCCCCTGGTGTACGACAGCGGGAACTACGAGCCCGCGCTGGACAAGGCTATCGAGCTTGCCGGCTACCGGCAGTTCGTCTCCATCGAGCAGCCGCGGCTGCGCGCCGAGGGGCGGCACGTCGGAATGGGAGTGGCGTGCTACGTGGAGGGGACCGGGATCGGCCCGTACGAGGGAGCGCGCATAACGGTCGAACCCAGCGGCACCGTGCGGCTGGCGACCGGCGTCGGCACGCAGGGACAGGGGCACTTCACCGTGTTCGCCCAGATCGTCGCCGAGGTGCTGGGCGTGAGTGTTCGCGACGTGCACGTGGTGACCGGGGATACACGCGAATTCGGTTGGGGCACCGGGACGTTCGCGAGTCGCGGGGCTGTGGTGGCCGGGAGCGCTTGTCGCGCGGCGGCCGAGCGGGTGCGCGACAAGGCGCTCGATCTGGCGGCGAAGCTCCTCGGCGCCGGACGGGGCCGGCTCGAGCTGGACGGCGGACGGGTGTTCGTGAGGGGCCAGCCTGAGCGCGGCATGTCGTTAGGTGAACTGGCGTTCAGAGCCAACCCCTTGAGAGGCGCAGTCGAGCCGGGCAGCGAGCCGGGACTCGAGGCCACGGCCTACTTCGGACCGGCGCGCGGCAGCACCTCGAGCGGCGTGCACGCGATGAGGGTTGAAGTCGATCCCGAGACGTTTCAGGTG
>DATMBH010000227.1:0-14071 GCA_035559335.1 Gemmatimonadales bacterium | reverse complement strand
CTCGCCCGCCTCCACCCGGACCTCAGGTCCGGTCCGCCGCCCGCTCGAACCGCGACGGCCGCAGAGCGGCCCGTTCACCTTGCTGGGGTTCGCGCGGCGGTTGTGGAGCGCGATCGGAGCCGGCATCTCGCGCGTGCTATTCGGCCGCGACGTCACCGCCGAACTGAGGGCCGAACGCCAGCGGCTGTCCGCCGAGTTGTCGCGCCGGCTGGCCGAGCTGTACGCGCTCCAGGAGCTGGCCCAGGTGCTGTCCGCCTCGCTGCGGTTCGATCACGTGGTCGCCGAACTGGCTCGTTATGCGATGCGCGCCACCGATGCCTCGGGCGCACTGGTGCTGCTCGCACCCGAGCAGGGAGGAGCGTTCGAGGTCGTCGCTGCCAAGGGCTTTCTTGCCGACCAGCTGCACCGCAAGGTGGACCCCGAGTCGCACGGCGTGGTGTTGGACGCGATCCGCCACGAGCGCCTCGAGCTGCGTGCCGGCGCCCCGGGCCAGCTGCAGCTGTTCGAGGGCGCCCGCGGGCGTACCGCCATTGCCGCGCCGCTGCGCGCCCACGGCGTGACAGTTGGGGCGCTGGCCGTGGCTGACAAGCTGCTCGGGGATTTCACGCCCGAGGACGCGCGGCTGCTCTCCACGGCCGCCACCCACGCCGCCGTGGTGCTGGCCAACGCGCGCTTCTTCGAGCTGGTGCGGGCCGGCAAGGAACAGTGGGAAAGCACCTTCGACGCTCTCGACGTCGGCATCGCGATTGTGGACAACGCCGGCATCGTCAGGCGCGCCAACGACGCACTTGGAGTACTGCTCGCCGAGCCGGTGCAGCGGGTGATCGGCCTCGACCTGGGCCTCGCGCTGTTCGGCGATTCCGACTCGCTGGCGGGCCCGCTGGCGGCCGCGCGCGCGGGCAGGCGCGCCCCAGCGGTGTTGCGCCGCTCGGCGCGGGGCCGAACCGTCCGCGTCGTGGCCTCGCCGCTTCCCACGCCGGTCGCGGAGGCCAATGCGGTGGTGATCGCCGAGGACGTGACCGAGCAGAAGCTGCTGGAGGGCCAGCTGATGCAAAGCGAGAAACTGGCCGCCATCGGCACGCTCGTCTCGGGCGTCGCTCACGAGCTGAACAATCCGCTCACCTCCATCGCTGGGCTGTCGGAACTGCTGCTCTCCAACCCGTCGGTGCCCGCCGCGCCCGAACATCTCAAGGTCATCAACGACCAGGCCGAGCGCGCCAGCCGCATCGTGCGCAACCTGCTCACCTTCGCGCGGCGCAGTCCGGGCGAGGCCGACTCGCTCGACCTGTCCGAGGTCGTGCAACGCACCGTGTCACTGATGAGTTACGAGCTGCGCCAGGCCGGGATCGAACTGCGGCTCGATGCGCCCGCGGGCCTGGCGCCGATCAGGGGCAACCGCGACGAACTCCAGCAGGTCGTGCTGAACCTGGTTGCGAACGCTGCCTACGCCATGAAGCAGCTGCCCGAAGGCCGGCCGCGGAAGCTGAACGTCTCGGTGGCGGAAGAGGACCGCCGCGTGGTGCTCAGGGTTTCCGACACCGGTCCAGGCATGAGCAAGGAGGTCGCGGCGCAGATCTTCGACCCGTTCTTCACCACCAAGCCGCCCGGCGAGGGCACCGGTCTAGGGCTGTTCCTCAGCTACGGGATCGCCGAGTCGCACGGCGGCACCCTGAGTGTCGAATCGACGCCTGGAGAGGGCGCGACGTTCACGCTGTCGCTGCCAACCACGACACGCGGAGCCGAAGCCGCCGCCGCCCGGCCCGCTGCGGCAAGCGCGCGCCGAATCCTGGTGGTGGACGATGACGCCGCGGTCCAGCGGCTGGTCTCGGTGCTGTTCACCCACGAGGGTCACACCGTGGACGCGGTCGCGAGCGGCGAGGAGGGGTCCAAACTGATCGAGGCCAATGACTACGATTTGGTGATCGCCGATCACCGCGCGGTGGTGGGTCGGGAGCCATTCCGGACCGCACTCGCGCGCCTTAGGCCGGAGTGGAACTCCCGCCTCATCATTACCTCGGACGGCGGCATCGTGCCGCAGGGCGTCCGGGTCCTGTCCAAGCCGCTTCAGGTGCGGGACGTCAGAATCGCGGCGACGGAAGTGTGGAGCAGCAGCGCGCGATCTTCATAGAAGCCGGACCCTGCCATAGCCTCACTGAACTCGCAGCACGTCCTCCAGCCCGCCCGCCGATCCGGAGCCCACCAGCGCCAACGCGTCAGCCAGTGCCCTTGCTTCGCGAGGCCAGGCGAAACGCCGCGAGGCCTCGTTAGGCGCCAGCCATTCGTATGCGTCGTGCTCCGATGAGAGCCTGACGTCCGAGCCGGCCGCCACGAACGCGCAGAACACCGGGATCAGCGCCACCACGTCGCGCCGGTGAATGTAGAACGAGTCAATGCGGCTGAGGTTGTAGAACCGCTCGGCAACCAGTCCCGTCTCCTCGCGCAGCTCGCGGATCGCCGCGGCTGAGGCCGTCTCTCCTCGCATGATGTGGCCGTGGATCGTCTCCCACGTACCCGGCGATCGAGTACCGGCCGCGCGCCGCATGCACAACACCTCCCAGTGTCCCTGGCCGCCGTGCCCGCCCCCCGCCGCCTGCCGGAGTACGAGCACGTCCACGTAGCAGACTTCTACGGTAGTCAGGCGCTGCGCCGGCGTGTCAGCACGACGTCCAGACGCGCCGAAAGCGCGCGCGCCCGGAACGGCTTGGTGAGGAAGTCGTCGGCGCCCATCTCGAACACCCGCACCTCGTTGTCCTCGTCGCCCTTCGCCGTCAGGACGATCACCGGAAGATCGGCGGTGGCCGGCCGCGAGCGCAGGTGCGACAGCACGCCGTAGCCGTCCAGCCCCGGAAGGTTGAGGTCGAGAACCACCACGTCAGGCCCGAACTTGTCCACCTGGTTCAGGGCGTCGATGCCGTCGCGCGCCTCGCCCACGATGAACCCCTCGCGCTCCAGCAGGTCCTTCATCACGCGGCGCAGCTGATCCTCGTCATCCACCAGCAGCACCTTGCGGCGCTTGTACTCGACCTTCGGCGACTTGCCAATGCTGTCCAGCAGCTCGAAAGCCTCGACCGAGAAATCCACCCTGGGACCCGACACCCGGCCCGTGCCGCTGTCCGCGCCTTCCACATCCGTCAGCACGGGCAGCGTGCCTGGCTCTCCAGATGAGCGCCGCACCGCGCGCTGCGGCTGCTTCGGTTCCGGGTGCGGCGCCGCCTCCACTGGTTTCTCCCCTTCGAAGGGGACGTCCACCACCCGCATCAGCTCCTCGAGCGACGACTCGCCCTTCACCACGTGCGACAGACCGCTCTCCCACAGCGAGCCCATGCCGTTGGCGCGCGCCGCCTCGGCGATCTTGTCCGGCGTGGCCCCGGCACTGATAACCCGCTCTACGTCTGGCGTGACGGTCAGCACCTCGACTATGGAGAACCGGCCACGATAGCCGGTCATGGAGCACTCGGGGCAACCCGCGGCCCGGTACAGCGGCGTGCCGGCCGGCACCCACCGCTTCAGTTTCTCGGGCACCGACTCGACCGCCACTTCCTTGCAGTTCTGGCACAGCTTCCGCATCAGCCGCTGCGCCACGACGCCGCGCAGCGAGGCCGCGATCTTGTATGGTTCGAGCCCGATGTCCACCAGGCGGGTCACCGCGTTTGCGGCGTCGTTGGTGTGCAGCGTCGAAAGCACCAGGTGTCCGGTGAGCGAGGCCTGCATCGCGATCTGTGCCGTTTCGCGATCGCGGATCTCGCCGACCAGTACGATGTCCGGGTCCTGCCGCAGGATCGAGCGCAGAGCGCTTGCAAACGTCAGACCAGCCTTCTCATGCACCTGCACCTGCACAATTCCCTGCAACCGGTACTCGACCGGGTCCTCGACCGTTATGATGTTGGTCTTACCGGTCTGGAGCGCACGGATGGCGGAATACAGCGTGGTGGTCTTGCCCGAGCCGGTGGGGCCGGTGACCAGCACGATGCCCTCGTGGTGTTCCAGCAGCGCCTTGATGTGCTCCAGCTCGCGGGCCTGCAGGCCCAGCGCATCGAGCGAGATCACGGTCGCCCGCGAATCGAGCACTCGGATCACGACCTTCTCGCCTAGCGAGGCCGGCAACGTCGAAACCCGCAGATCCACCGGCACACCGTTCACCGCTACCCGCGCGCGCCCGTCCTGCGGCCGCAGCCGGTCGGCGATGTCGAGGTTGGATATGATCTTGATTCGGGAGACGAGCGGGAACCCGGCGGCACGGGGAATCTTCATCACCTGACGGAGCACGCCGTCAATGCGGTACCGGACCGCGAAGCCTCCTTCCTCCGGCTCGATGTGGATGTCGCTCGCCCGAGACAGAATTCCCTCGGACAGGATCAGATCCACCAGCCGCACCACGGGCCGCTGGCTCGCCTCCTCAGCGCTGACCTGGAGTTCGTCAGGCTCGGGCTGATCCTCGAGCTGCGTGACTTCGGTGCCCTGCTCCATTCCCTCGAGCAGCTTCTCGACCACGTTCTCCGGCCGGTACAGCTCGTCCATCGCGTGCGCGATCTTGGGCGGCGCGGCCAGCAGCATCCGCACCTCGCGCCCGGTGGAGAACGAGAGCGCCTTCTCGGCGTCGAGATCGAATGGATTGGCGGTGGCTACTTCGAGGACTGAATCGGTGGCTCGCAGCGGGACAACCTTGTAGCGGCGCGACGTTGCTTCCGGGACTATCTCCTTGAGACGCGTATCCAGCTTGCCGAGGTCAGCGACCTTGAGTCGGGTCCGTTGCGCCAGGGCCTGGACGATCTGCTCGTCCGTCGCCAGCCCCCGTGCCGTCACGGTCTCCCATAACGTTCGACCCGGTTCGACCATCGAGCGAGCGTTCTCGACCTGTTCAGCTGTGAGCACTGTGCTGATGGTCGCGACCAGCCACTCGTCGGGCAACACACGCTGGGTCATACAGTTAGAAACATAAGCGCTGGGGGTGATCGGTGATAGGTGACGGGTGATAGAGGTCAGGTCCCCCGCCGCCCCAGCGCCCGCGCCAAGCCGCCAACCTGGGTCCTTACGCTACTAATCACCGGTGCCGCGGCATCCGCCCCTCCATCTTCTCACCCCTCACGCCCTATCAGAGAATCCCCCAAAAAATCCTCGCCACATCCACCGCCACCCCGACCCTTCGCATCCTCACAGCCCAGCCGACATCCACCCTCACCAGGTCATAGGGCCAGGCCAGTCCCACTCCCAGCACCGGCTCGATGCCTCGCGTCACAGTCCCTGGAAGACCAGCTATTTCGCCTCCCACCCAGGCCGCCGCCACAAACGGAGCGACGGTCATGGTGCGCCCGGTGCTCGCGTAGGAACCCAGCGGCAGCTGGGGTACGCCAACCGGAAGCTGCCACTCGGCGCTCAGCCACCCGTGGGCCCTTCCGGCGAAGCTCCGGAATGGAGTTCCGAGCAGGCTGCCACGGCCTCCCAGCACGAAGGCGCGGTGGCGCGGAAGCTGCGCCGTCGCCGCGCCGCCACTGGCGTGCAACTGCACGACGCCGCTCTCGGTCGCCAGCAGCCACCGCACCTCGGCATAACCGCGCAGGTAGCTCGACTCACCAGTTCCCGCCTCCACCTCCAGCCGGCCCGAGAAATCCCGGCCTACTGCGAACGAGGGCGCCTGGCGTCGCAGCGTCAGGCGCGTGGTCGTCCACGTGCCCTGGTCCACTCCCGGATTCGCCCTTTTATAGCTGCCGCGGGACCAGCTGCTCGCCACGGTCAGCGATTCGATGCGGACCATCGCAAGATCGAACCGCAGCGAACCGCGCCCACCCACCGCGCGCGACAGGCCGGCCTCGAGCCCCGTGGAGAGGAAGTAGTCCCCAAAGTCGGCCCCCGCCTCCTGCGCCGACAGCGAGTTCATGAGCCGGGCGATCACCTGCCGGTCTCCCATGTCGCGCACCTCGCGCGTCGCCTCGAGGCGCGCGGTCCAGGCGCCGCGCCGCAGCTGCGCCGCCAGGCCGCCGGTCGCCAGCGGCCGCGCGGTCGCCGTGCCCAGCCTGAGGCGCAGCTCGTTCGCCTGGTTCGCCGAGCGCCTGACGAGTCCGGCGCCCAGCGCCAGCCCCTCGACCCGATTGACCCGGATGAAGTCGGACACGGCCCCGCCCGCCAGCTGGGTGTGGCGCAATCCGGTAAGCACGTGGCCCATGGCTATCTCGCGGGCCACCGCTCGCACCTCGTCGAAGTCCCGTAGGGTGGCGGGCTGGGCGATTTCCCTGACCTCGGCGGTGATCGAGTCGCGCCACCGGAAGCTGTCCCTCACCGCCCGCGGCGCGAGTACGATCTCCGGCCCCGGGAGGAACAGCGCCGGATCGAGCCCGCGGTTGAACTCGTAGCCGTCAATGTCGAACCGGCCGCGGATGATTCCCCTCGCCGGGAAGTCGAGCCACGTGGCGCGACGGCGGATTTCGATTTCCTGTCTGAACGGCAGCCACCAGCGCCCCTCCCACAGCGCGTTCTCCACCGCAACCGTTATGTCCTCGAGCTGCTCGTCTCGATAGGCGGCCCTGGTGAACGAAAACGTCATCCTCACGACCTCGGCGGCCTCCAGGTCCAGGAACACCGCCCCCACGATGCGAGGGGCGGCGAAATCCCGTGGCCGGAACCGCACCTCGACCACGCGGATGGACCGCCCACCCGGCAGCCGGATCTCCAGGGAGTCGCCCACCGCGTACTCGTAGAGCCCCGGCGCTCCCGGCGAAACCGGATGCGGCACGTCGCGCACCTCGTCCCCCTCGCCGAGCCGGATGCGGTCGGGGAAGTTGTTCATGACGATGCCGAGGTGGTCGCGGTGGTAGTTGATGTCGGTCGGCAGTTCCTGGCGGTCGCGCCAGCCGATGATGCGCTGCTTGCTTTGGCTCGGCGCGCGCCAGTACACTTCCAGCTCGACTTGGTCCGCCTTAATGAGTCGGGGCGGCTCCGCGAGTCCCTCTCCAATCTGACCGAGGAAGAAGACGAAACCGTGCGCGCGGGCGCTCCAGTCGGCAAGCGTGCTGTCAGCGAACGCCGCCTGACGGCGAACGATCGCGCGCTCGACCAGCGCTCGCGCCTCGGCCGAGCCCCACTGGGCCCGGGCATCGGTCGCGCCGGCGGCCACGACCACGAGCAGGAACGGGATTGCGCGCAAGATGCCTGAATATACCGAGCGGTCAGTCACTGTCGTTCCAGTGGTGCGCCAAATCGTCCTGGACACCGACCAGCCGGTTTCCGCCCTGGCGAAGCTGGCGCGCGGCCCGTTCGCGTTCCTGCTCGAATCGGCGGCGGGGCTCGAGCGCTGGGCCCGATACACCTTCATGGGCACCGAGCCGCGGCAGGTGTGGCGCTGGCGCGGCGGCCGGCTCGAGTTGCGCGACAGCAGCGGCGCCGGCTGGCAAGACGCCGGCCCATGCGCCGATCCGATCGGCGAGCTCGCGCGCCGCATGCGCAGCCGCCGCGCGGAAGCACACCCATCGCTGCCCCGTTTCTTCGGAGGTGCGGTCGGATACCTGGGATACGACGTGGTCCGGACGCTCGAACGCCTGGGAGACGGCCCCCCTCCGCCGGCGGACCCGGAGCTGCCCGATGCGGTCTTCATGCTCGCCGACACGGTCGTGGTCCTCGACAACTTGCTGTCGCGGGCCCTGCTGGTTGCGAACGTAGAACTGGAGCACGGCGCCGGCGCGCAGGAGCGGGCTGCCGCGATGCGGGCGGCCGAGCAGCGGCTGGAGGAACTCGCAGGGAGACTGCGAGGCCCCTCGCCGCTCGATCCGCTGGCCTGGATTGACGACCCACCGCCAGCGGGCGGGACCAGCAGCTACGGCGAAGCGCGCTTCATGGCGGACGTTGCCCGCCTCAAGGAGCACATCGCGGCCGGAGATATCTTCCAGGGCGTCCTGTCGCGCCGCGTCGATGTCCCGGGGCACACCGATCCGCTGCGACTGTACCGCTACCTTCGCGCCCTGAACCCGGCGCCCTACCTCTACTACCTCAAGCTGGACGACCTCGCGATCGTGGGCAGCTCACCCGAAGTGCTGGTGCGCGTGGAAGACGGCACCGTCACCGTGCGCCCGATCGCCGGAACGCGCCCGCGCGGCTCCACCGTCGCCGAAGACGAACGGCTCGCTCGGGAACTCGCGTCCGATCCGAAAGAGATCGCCGAGCATCTCATGCTGCTCGACCTGGGCCGCAACGACGTGGGCCGCGTGGCCGCGTTCGGAACCGTGGAGGTCGCCGAGCGGATGAACGTGGAGCGCTACTCGCACGTACAACACCTGGTCTCGGAGGTGCGCGGCCGGCTGCCCAGGGGCCGCGACGCGCTCGACGCGCTGCGAGCCACCTTCCCGGCGGGCACGGTCACCGGAGCGCCGAAGGTGCGGGCCATGCAGCTCATCGACTCGCTGGAGCCGGTGCGGCGTGGACCGTACGCGGGAGCCGTGGGGTACGTCGGCTGGGGAGCCGAACGGCTGGACACGGCCATCGCCATCCGCACCTGCATCGTGCTGAAGGACCGGGTGCTGGTACAGGCCGGAGCGGGAGTTGTGGCCGACTCCGATCCGGCGCGCGAACTGGCCGAAACCCAACACAAGGCGGGGGCCGCGCTTCGCGCCATCACCTTGGCACAAAGGGACTTCCGCGCCGTCTAGCGGCCACCGGAAGGCCGGGACATATTACCACGTTCCAGAGGAACCCCAAGCCCGATGGCAGACGCCTTTAAGCTCGTCGGAACCACCGATTCGCAGACCATTGACGTCAAGGTCGGAAAGACCCTGATCGTCGGCCGCGCCGTCAACAGCGACGTGCCGATCTACGATCCGACCATCTCGCGCCAGCACGCGCAGCTGACGGTCCAAGACGGCGGCGTACTGGTCAAGGACCTGGGTTCATCGAACGGCACGTTCCTGAACGGAGCCCGCATCACCGAAGCCGTGGCCCAGCCGAACGACGTGGTGATGTTCGGCAAGGTCGCCTTCCACGTGCGCGAGGTGTCGCCTACCAAGCCGGCTGCGCCCGCGGCCGCGCCTGCCGGCGGCGGCTTCCCGCAGCCTCCCAAGGCGCCGCAGGCGACGATTGTGCGGCAGATGGCCTTCGGACCGCAGGACCTGTCGGCCAAGATGCAGCGCGTCTCGGCAACCATCGCCCCGGGCGATACGGCGGCCACCGTCGAAACGGCCCGCTCGGCGAAGAAGCTGGAACTGCTGCTCGAGATCTCGAAGGCTCTCTCGCGCCAGCAGGATGTGGACAAGCTGCTGGAGAGCATCGCCGACTTCTCGTTCCAGGTCATGCCCGTGGACCGGGTCTCGATCATGCTGGGGCCGACGCTCGAGGAAATGGTGCCTCGCGTCTCGAAGAGCCGCCTCGGCGAAGGCTGGGCCTCCGCGCGTCACGTGCCGCGCTCGATCCTGGGGCAGATCGTTGGCGAGCGCGTCGCGGTGCTCACGGACAATGCGGCTGAGGATGAGCGATTCAAGGGAAAGTCCATTCTGATGCAGAGCGTGCGCTCGGCAATGGGAGCGCCGCTGATCGCGTCCGACGGCAAGACGCTGGGGGCGCTGTACGTGGACAACCTCACCAGCACTCACGCCTACAGCGCCGAGGACCTCGACTTCCTGATCGGCTTCGCCGGCGTCGCTTCGTCGGCGGTGGAGAACAGCCAGCTGGCTGAACGCCTGCAGCGTGAGGCGCTGATCCTGTCGAACTTCCAGCGCTACTTCTCGCCTGACCTCGCCAAGCAGATCGCCGAGCACGGCGAAGAGGTGAAGCTGGGCGGCACCAAGCGGCAGGTGGTGATCATGTTCACCGACATTCGGGGCTTCACCTCGATGTCGGAGAAGATGGAGCCTGACGCGGTCGCCTCACTGCTGCGCGAGTACTTCACGGAGATGGTGGAAATCATCTTCCGGCATGGCGGCACGCTCGACAAGTTCATCGGCGACGCGATCATGGCCCTGTGGGGCGCGCCGTTCTCCACGGAGGACGACGCTGACAAGGCGATGCGCGCCGCCATCGACATGCAGCGCAAGCTGGTCGAGCTGAACGAGCACTGGAAGGCTGGCGGCCAGCCCAGCATCGCGATCGGCATCGGCCTGAACTTCGGCGAGGTGTTCGCCGGCAACATAGGCTCCGAGCAGCGGCTCGAGTACACGGTGCTCGGCGATGCGGTGAACACCGCCTCGCGCCTGTGCTCCAACGCTGGCAAGGGCGAGATCATGATCTCGGAGCCGTTCTACAAGCGCCTCAAGTTCCCGCCGCAGGTCGAAGCGCGGGAGCCGATCAAGGTGAAGGGGAAGGCCCAGCCGGTCCCGATCTACCTCGCCAAGTACTAGCGCCCATTGGCGTACATCACCTGGTCATTCGACGCCGGAGCGGCGACTGCCCGCGACGACGTCGCGGAGGCGGTGCGAGCGGTCCTGAAGACCGGAACTCTGCACGCCTGGGCCTCCGCCGCGCCAAACCGCGAGGCCTTCAGGGGTCGCGCGACGGCCTTCGGGGTCGAGCTCGGGCCGGTCCGAGCGGTGGTGCGCCATGCCCACCGCGGCGGCTACGTGATACCGCCGATACTCGGCGATCGCTTCTTCGGCCGCTCCAGGTTTGTTCGCGAACTCGAGATCAGTGAGCGACTCCGCGAAGCGGGCGTGCGGACTCCGGCCTTCCTGGCCGGCGTGCGTTACGACCATGGGCCATTCCATCGCGCCGACGTGGCGACGGAAAGGGTGGACGGCACCGATCTCTTTACGCTGCTTTTCGGTCCGGTTCCGCTTTCGGGGGAAGTGCGCGAGACGCTGCTGCGCGCCGTGGCGCGCGCGGTCCGACACTTGCACGACGCCGGCTGGGTGCACTTGGACCTTCAGCTGCGCAACGTGCTGGTATCCGGCCCCCGTTCCCCGAGCCCCGAGCCCTGGTTCCTCGACGTTGACACCTGCCGCCCGGCCCGCGGTGAAGGCGACCGGCGCGCCAATCTGAGGCGGTTCTTCCGCTCCTGGGCCAAATGGAACGCGCGGCATGGGGCGCGACTTGGCCCCGACGACGTCGCCATCTTCAACGCCGCCTACCTGGCCGCCTGAAGATGTCCGCCACGATACCCGACAGCTGGAAGACGGGAAGGATCGCGATCGTGATGATGAGCGCGATTGGCGACACGGTCCACGTGCTGCCCGTGATCAGCGCGCTTAAGCGCCACGCGCCGCGGACGCATATCACTTGGATCCTGCAGCCGGGCCCCGCGTCTCTGGTACGTGGCCACGGCGCGGTGGATGAGATCGTGCTGTTCGAGAAGGCGAAGGGCTGGCGCGCGTACGCCGCGATAAGAGACCAACTCCGCGCCCCCTTCGATTTGGTGCTCGCGCTCCAGGTGTACGCCAAGGCCGGCCTGGTAACGGCGCTGCTCCGCTCGCCGGTGAAGCTGGGCTTCGATCGGGCCCGCGCCCGCGACCTCAACTGGCTGGTGACCACGCACCGGATCCCGCCCCACGCGCCCCAGCACGTGCAGGACCAGTACTTCGAGTTCCTCCGGCACCTCGGAGTGGATCCGGAACCCGTGGTGTGGAACCTCGGCCCGTGGCCGGACGAACTCGAGGCGCAACGCGCGTTCGTCGCCTCGCTGGATCGGCCCGCTGTGTCGCTGGTGATCGGCTCCGCGGACCGGCGCCGCGAGTGGCCCGCGGAACGCTGGGCGCTCCTGGCGGACGCGCTGTGGGAGCAATTTGACCTCCAGCCCGTCCTGGTCGGATCGCGATCGGCGCGCGAGCTGGAGATCGAAGCCGCGATCCGCGCCGCGGCGCGCTCGCCGGTACGCTCCACCCTGGGCGCGTCGCTGCGGGAACTGGTCGGAATAATCCACGCCAGCGCGCTGGTGATCTCGCTCGATACCGCACCGCTGCACATGGCCGTGGCGCTGGACCGCCCGGTCATCGCGCTGCACGGCACCACCAACCCCAAGCGAACCGGCCCGTACCGGAAGTTCCGGGATCTGATCGTGGACCGCTACGGCGATCCCGGGGAGGACTACCCTGCGAAGCTGGAGTACCGCCCGGGGAGGATGGAACGCATAACGGTGGAGGATGTTATTGGCAAGGTGGAGGTTTGGAAGGAGCGGTACCAGAGGCGCGGCGGGTGAGGGGCGAGGGGCTGGAGCTGAGATGTGACGGGGCCGCGACCGAAGCCCGCCCATCGCCCATCACCTCTCACCCATCACGCTTTTCAACCCTGTACGCAGGGTCATTGTACATCTTGAACTGCCGATACACCTTGGGAACCACGCGACCCGCGGCCATGTCGCTCAGCAGCGTCGAGAGTTCTGCCGCCAGGTCGTCGCGCTGCTGCTTCATCACCTCGATCTTCTCGCGGCACAGCCGGCGGAACTCCTCCGACACATCGCTTCGCCCGGCCTGTTCGGCCATGTGGTAGATCTTGAGCTCGATGATGCTGAGCTTGTCGCACAGCCAGCCCACGGTCTCAGCCACGGGCGCGCTCCGCGCCTATCACCCGGCGCACCTCCGCGTCAATCCGCTCGATCAGGTCGTTGCGCTGCTGGTTGAGGCGGTCTATCGCACGCTTCGCCTGCGCCACCTGGTGATCGTCCTCGACCCGCGCCTTGTCCTCCTCGTGCCACAACTCGATATTCGTCTGCGCGAGACGCGAGATCAGCGATCCGATTGTCTCGTCCATACCCCTATGATATCTCCGCGAGAAAGTGGTGCCGGCCGGGCCGCAGAGCGCCGGCGGCTGAATCTAAGCGCCGCGCCCGAGCCGCGCATGGCTCCATGAACACGGGAACGCCGCGAGCGCCGGACGGCGGACCGGTGGATCGGGTCGTCATCGTGATGCTCTCGGCCCTCGGAGACGCGGTGCACGTGCTCCCGGTCGCCACCGCGCTCAAGCGCTTCGCGCCCGGCGTGAAGCTGAGCTGGATAATCCAGCCCGGCCCGGCCGCCCTGGTGAGCGGCCACCCGGCGGTGGACGAGTTCATCATCTTCGAGCGCTCCCGCGGCTGGCGCGGTTACCTCGAACTTCGGCGGCGACTGCAAGGCCGCCGCTTCGACGTGGCTCTCACGCTCCAGCCCTACTTCAAGGCCGGGTTGATCACCGCCATGCTGGACGCCCGTGTAAAGATCGGCGTGGACTTCGCGCGCTCGAAAGACTTCAACTGGTTGTTCACCACGCACCGCCTGCCGCCGCGCCCGCTGGGGCACATCCAGGATCAGTTCTTCGAGTTCCTGGACGTACTGGGAGTAAGCCACGGCGCACCGGAATGGCAGCTCGAGCCGACAGTCGCCGAGCGGGAACAGGCGCGCGCGGTCATAGCGGGCTCGGGGCGGCCGCTCGTGGGCCTGGTGGTAGCGACCAGCAAGGCCCGCAAGAACTGGCTGCCAGAGCGTTATGCGGAGCTGGCCTCGCGGCTCGCGGCATCG
The DNA here is from genome assembly GCA_035559335.1 of Gemmatimonadales bacterium. Lineage (GTDB taxonomy): Bacteria > Gemmatimonadota > Gemmatimonadetes > Gemmatimonadales > JACORV01 > DASXPG01. The sequence goes on along the minus strand of DATMBH010000227.1, from coordinate 674 downwards.
CGCGGCGCAGCATTCGTCATGCTGGGAGCCGAGACCCCGTACGAGCGCGCGGCCGCCGATCTGATCCGCTCCGGCAGCGGCCCGGCGCACCTGATCGACGCGCTGGGCATCGGGCTCAGGGTCACGTTGGGTCTGCTGAAGGAGTGCGACGTGGTGGTTTCACCCGACACCGGGCCCTACCACATGTGCGTCGCGATGGGGGTACCGGTGGTGGGGCTGTTCGGGTACACCAATCCGAGGCGGGTGGGACCGCGCGGCCGGTTCAGCGACCTCCTAGTCGACGCCTACGGCGACCCCGGCGAGGACTATCCGATCTCGACGCGCTACCGAACCGGGCGCATGGAGCGCATAACGGTAGAGGCGGTCGCCGGCAAGGTCGAGCTTGCTCTCGATCGCTACCAGAGAGAACGGTAGCTCAGCTCGCTGCTACGAGACCGTCGAACCGATATGCAAGTCCGACCGATTCCAGGAGCTTCACCAACCTCACCAGCCCGAGGCCCACAACCGTGAAGTAGTCGCCATCGATGCGCTCGACCAGCACCGCACCGTAACCCTGGATACCGTAAGCGCCAGCCTTGTCGAGCGGCTCGCCGGTCGCGACGTAGGCAGCGATCGCGTCGTCGTCGAGGCTCCGGACCCACACCCGGGTGCGCTCAACCGCGCTCGCGACCGCG
>DATMBH010000226.1:0-10349 GCA_035559335.1 Gemmatimonadales bacterium | reverse complement strand
CGCGCGCACGCCGGGTGCGCGCGAAGCCCTGGACTCGCTGGCTGCGGATACCGACCCGCGGGTGGTCGCCTCCGCGCTGGGCGCGCTCCAGCGACTCGGCGGGGATGTCCCCGATGCCGCGCTGCTGGCGCGGGCGCGCGCGGCCCTGGCCCATTCGGACGTGGTGGTGCGGGCCACGGCTATCGGCATCCTGTCCACGAGCCGCTACCCGGGGCAGGTGGATGAGCTGGTGTCCGCCTATCGGCGGGCTGAGAGCGATCCGACGGACGAAGCGCGGCTGGCCGCGGTTCGCGCGCTCGGCTACCTGGCCGAGCAGGGAGCCGAGGAGCGAACGCGCCTGGCCGCGGCGTTCTTCGCGCGCGCCTCACGCAGCCGTGAGTACCTGGTGCGCGCGGCGGCGATGGATGCCTTCGGCGAAGACGAAACGCGCCGTCGCTGGGGCGAGGTGTTCCCGGCGGAAACCGGCCGCAGCATCGAGGACTACCGCGACCTGGTGCGACGCTATGTGCTTGGCCCCGCGCCGACAGTGACCATCGAGACTGAACGCGGGTCAATCAGGCTGCAGCTGTTCGGATACGAGGCGCCCCTCACGGTGGACAACTTCCTCCGGCTTGTGGACCGCCGGTTTTTCGACAACGGGCGCTGGCACCGGGTGGTACCTAACTTCGTCATCCAAGATGGCGACCCGCGCGGGGACGGAAGTGGCGGGCCGGGAACGGTGCTCCGTGACGAGATCAACCGTCGCCGCTACGAGCGCGCCACGCTCGGCATGGCGCTGTCGGGCCCCGACACCGGCGGCTCGCAGTTCTTCATCACCCACTCGCCGCAGCCGCATCTCGATGGCGGCTACACCGTGTTCGGGCAGGTGGCCTCCGGCCTGGAGGTGGTGGACCGGGTCGTGCAAGGGGACCGGATCCGGCGTATCGTTCGCTGAAGTGCCCCGCAAAGCCCCGTTTCTGATCTGCGCCGCGCTCGCGGCGCTGCTCGCGCCGCGGGCAGCCGAGGCGCAGTTCGGCCTCTTTGGCCCGAACAAGATCCAGTATCGCCGCTTCGACTGGCGGATCCTCCGCGGCGAGCATGTCGACCTCCATTTCTATCCCGAGGAAAACGAGCTGGCCCGCGTGGCGCTGGCCTATGCCGAGGAGACCTGCCGGGACCTCGAGATCAGGCTGCGGCACGTGGTAGCAGACCGGATCCCGCTGATCGTGTACGCCAGCCACACCGACTTCGAGCAGACCAACCTGCTGCCGTTCGTGCCGCCGGAGGGCCTGCTGGGATTCACCGAGTTCGGGCGCAGCCGGGTCGCGCTGCCGTTCCGCGGCAACTACCACGAGTTCCGCCACACCATCCGTCACGAGCTGGTGCACGTGTTCCAGCTCTCCATGCTGCGCAGCATGGCGGCGCTCTACCCGCGGGTGCGCCGTGTGAACTTCCCGTTGTGGTGGACTGAGGGCACGGCCGAGTACTGGTCGGAAGGCGAGGACTCGCAGGACGACATGATCCTGCGCGACCTGACGCACAGCGGCCGGCTGCCCACGGTGGCGCAGCTCGCCTGGGCGGGAGGCGGCTTGGTGTATCCGGTGGGCGGTTCGCTGGTGCGCTACCTCGCGGGACGCTACGGCGAGTGGCGCTTCGTGCGGGCCTACGAGGACGCCTGGCGCTACGACTCGTTCGAACAGCTGGTGGAAGGGATCTTCGGTCGCACCCTAGAGCAGATCACGGCCGAATGGCACCACGCGCTGCGCACGCGCTACTACCCCCTGGTTGCGGGGCAGCGGCCGCTGGCTCTCGATGCAAGGCGCCTGGCGCGGGCGGCGATCAAGCCGGCGGTGTGGATGCCCCCAGGCGATACGGTGCCCGAGGTGCTGTACCTCTCGCCACGTACCGGCTACACCGACGTGTACGCGGTGCCGCTGTCGGGTGGCCGCGCGCGCACGGTCGTCAAAGGTGAACGATCCGCCGAGCTAGAGTCGTTCCGGCCGTTCGATTCGCGGATCGACGTCACGGCGGATGGCGTCCTGGCCTTCGGCGGGCGGTTCCAGGACCGCGACGCCTTGTTCCTGTGGGATCTGCGCTCCGGTGAGATGGTGGGGCGGTATCGCTTTCCCGACTTGGTCTCGGTCGTCTCTCCCGCGTGGGCACCTGACGGCCGTTCGCTGGTTTTCTCGGGACTGTCGCTTTCGGGCTATTCCGATCTCTATCGCCTGCACCTGCCCGAAGGACGCCTGGAGCGGCTGACAAGCGACAGGTATCAGGATGCCGATCCCTCGTTTTCGCCTGACGGCACCAGGGTGGTATTCTCATCCGACCGCACGGCCTACGGCGAGCAGGGGGCGACCAACCTGTTCGTGCTCGACCTCGCCACCGGCGCCGTGCGCCCGCTGACCAACGGCAACTGGCGCGACCTGACGCCGCGCTGGCCGGAGAGCGACCTCATCACCTTCACCTCGGACCGGTTCGGCACCCAGGACATCTTCGTGGTCGATACGGTGGGGGCCGGACGGCGCGTGTCCGGCCTGACAGGTGGCGCCTACGACCCGGTGTGGCTGCCGCAGCAGCGGCGCTGGGTGCTGGGAGGCTTCGAGGACCTCCAGTTCAGCCTCTATGTGCTGCCACAGCCCCCCGATACCGGCGGGCTGCGCGTGATGATCGCTCTGGGCGATACGGCCCGGGCGGCCGATGCGGAACATGCGATCGCGCTCGAGGACACCGCTGCGGCGGGCCGCTGGCGCTGGCGCGAGCTGGAGGACGATCGCTACTCGCGACTCGAGCCCGCGCGCTACGAGCGCAGGTTCCACCTCGACTTCGCCGCCGCCGACGCAATCCTGGTCCCGGGACGGGCCTCCGCCCAGGGCGCCACGTTCGTGATGTCGGACATGCTGGCCGATCACGTGCTGTACTTCAACGTGGTCGCGGTGCAGGCCAACTCGTTCACGGGCCTGCTGGGGGGACTGAACGGCACTGCCGTCTACATCAACCAGACCGGGCGCCTCAACTGGGGAGTGGGCGCATTCCGGTATCGCGGCCGGTTCTACGACGGCGACTTCAACCGGCAGTACGACGAAGCGGCGGGCGGTGGGTTCCTGATGGTGCGCTATCCGCTGTCGCGATTTTCGAGGCTGGAGGCGCAGCTCAGGTCGGAGTACTCGGACCGCACCGAGCTGACGCCGGAGGGCGGCGGGTTCACCTTCCCGCGCCGCGCTGGGTTCCTGACCTCCAACTACCTCAGCTACGTGCGCGACAACGCGGTGTGGCTGCCCACCGGCCCGATCGACGGCGGCCGACTCAACCTGACGGCCGGCCTGGTGAATGACCTGACTCACGGCCGCTTCGACAGCTGGCTGGTATCGGCTGACATGCGGCGCTACTACCGCACGTCGCTATACACGGCCCTCGCCCTACGCCTGGCGGGACACTGGTCGGGTGGCGAAGTGCCGCAGCGCATCGCCATCGGCGGCTCGCACGCTTTGCGCGGCTACCCGCGATACTCGTACGTCTCCGGCACCAGGTCGTGGCTGATCAACGCGGAGTGGCGGTTCCCGGCCACCGACTACCTGTCCATCGGCTTTCCGTTCGGCGAGTGGCGGTTCCCGGGCGTCCAGGGCGCGCTGTTCTGGGACCTGGGCCGGGCCTGGACCCCGCGCACGGTCTACCGCCGCACATTGGGAAGCTACGGTCTCGGCTTCAGGATGAACATCGGGTTCCCGATCGTGCTGCGCCTGGACCTAGGCTGGCGCTATGGGGCATATCGCGGTTCCGACTACAGCCTTCCCCTCGATTTCCGGTCCCGCCGCTTCGCCGATCTCTGGTTCGGCTTCAACTACTGATCGGTCTTGTGGTCGGGCGTGGCAGTTGCGCGGCGCTGCGCGTCACGGTTTTCTTGCCTGTCCAATGCGCCAATCCTACATTGCAATAATTGTGCTTGTCGCCTCCGCCGCGTGCCGGCCCGGCGCCGTTGCGCCGCACGGCTCATTCCGTGGCGCCACTCGCGAGGCGTTCGAGCGGATTGCGGCCTCGACGGCGCCAACCACGCGCGAAGTGCTGCGTTTGGCGTGGCGATCGGACGACGGCAGAATCTCGATCGCGGGCAGCGGGGCGGCGCGCATCCAGCCGCCGGACTCGCTGCGCTTGGACGTGTCCGTGCGGCTTGGTGTGGGAAGGGCCACGCTGATCCTCGCGGGTGACTCGGTGAGCGCCGAGCCGCAGGAAGTGGTGGCCGCGGTGCTTCCGGATCGTGCGGCGGTGTGGTCGGCATTTGGCGTGGTCCGCGTTCCCGAGGACCTGGTATCGGTCGAGCTGCTCGAGGACGGCGAGCGCAGCTTCTGGCGGGTAACCGACGCCCGCGGCCGGCTGACCACCTACGAATTGCAGGGCGGGCGGCTGGCCGGGGTGGTGCGCGAGGCCGGAGGACGGGAAACCGCCAGGCTGCGCCTGACGAGAGATGCGGAAGGACGGGTGGTGCGCGGCAGCGTCACCGACGCCCTGCGCGGGGCGCGGTTCGAGCTGGAGGTTACCGCGCGGGAGACCAGTGAGCCGTTTGCTCCGGAGATCTGGCAGCTTCGCCGTTAGGTGCGCCCTGGTCGCGGGCGCGCTCGCGGCCCCGACCGGGTGCCTCTACTCGTTTCGTGGCGGCGGACTGCCGGATCACATCCGGACTGTGGCAGTGCTGCCGTTCGACAACCGCACCGGCGAGCCCGCCCTGACCAGCGAGATCACCGAGGCGATCCGCAACGCCGCCGAGGGCAGGCTGGGGCTCAGGCAGGCTACCGAGGCGGACGCCGACGCCGTGGTGCGCGGCGAGATCACGCGCTACGAACCCGACATCCCGCTCAGCTACCAGGCGGGGCAGGGACAGGTCGAAGTGACGCGGCGCAGGGTGCAGATAGTGGTAAGCATCGAGATTGTGGATCAGCGCCAGGGGCGGACCCTGTGGCGCAACGGCGGCCTGTCGGTCGACGGCGAGTACGACCCGCCCCGCGAGCAGGAGGGACGCAGCACCGCGATCCAGCGGCTGGTGACGGCCTTCGTGGAAGGAGCGCAATCGCAGTGGTAAACAGCCGGTCCCGGGAAGCAGGAAAACTGCGACTGGGGTGCCTGTTCTCGCTATTCCTGGTGGCCAGCGCCATCTACGTGGGCTTCGGCGTCTTCCAGGTGCGCCTGCGCTACTACCAGATCCAGGACGAGGTCAAGACGCAGGCGGGCTTCGCCAGCGTGATCGACAACGAGACCATTCGCCGCCGGCTGGTGGCGCGGTCGGACTCGCTGGGCCTGCCGCTGGGCCCGCGCCAGTGGACCATCCGGCGCACCTTCAATCCGCGTCAGATAACGATCCAGGCGGAGTACGAAGACTCCGTCGTGATCGAGTTCGCGGTTATCCGCAAGGTGCTCCGGTTCACTTTCCGCCCCGGCACCGTCGAGACCTTCTGAACCTCGATCCGTCGCTCAAGGTTGTCTCGCGTGAGGAGGCCGTCAGCTGGCGGCGCTCCTCGCGCGGCACCGTGGTGTTCACCAACGGCGTCTTCGACCTGTTGCACCGCGGCCACGTCTCATACCTGGCGCGCGCGCGCGCCGAGGGCGACCACCTGATCGTGGGGGTGAACAGCGACGCTTCGGCGCGCCGCCTCAACAAGGGCGCCGACCGGCCGCTGAACCGGGCGCTGGATCGCGCTTACGTTGTGGCCGCGCTCGAGTGTGTGGACCGGGTCGTGCTGTTCGACGAAGACACACCACTGGAGCTGATCAGCGCGCTGCAACCGGACGTGCTGTGCAAGGGCGCCGACTATCCGCTGGACGCGATCGTCGGCGGCGACCTGGTGCTGGCCAGGGGCGGACGCGTGGTGCGCGTGCCGCTCGAGGAGGGTTACTCGACCACGGACCTGGTACGGAGGATCAAGGGTGGCCAGAGCTGACGGTCGTGGAAACGCTGACCTGCGTCCGCTGACACTCGAGCGCGGGACCAACCCCTACGCGGAAGGCTCGTGCCTGGTCCGCATGGGAGGCACGCTGGTGCTGTGCACCGCCTCGGTGGAGCGCGGCGTGCCGGCCTGGCGTAGGGGTAGCGGGCAGGGCTGGGTCACGGCCGAGTACGCCATGCTTCCACGGGCCACCACCGAGCGCACGCCGCGGGAGCGCAGCGGGCCGGGTGGCCGGACCCACGAGATTCAGCGTCTCATCGGGCGCTCGCTGCGCGCCGCGCTGCGCGGCTTCGATTTCGGCGAGTACACCATACGCATGGACTGCGACGTCCTGCAGGCCGACGGCGGCACCCGCACCGCGGCCATCACCGGCGCGGCCGTGGCGCTGGCGGATGCGTGCGCCTGGCTGCAGCAACACGAGGGTGTGGCGAACCCGTTCGAGCGGCTCGTGTCAGCGGTCAGCGTAGGCGTGTGCGGGGGCGCTGCGGTGCTCGATCTCTGCTATGCGGAGGACAGGTCCGCCGAAGTGGATGCCAACGTGGTGGTGGTGGAACCCGACCGGTTCGTCGAAGTGCAGGGCACCGGCGAGCACGGCACCTTCGGTCGCGCGGACCTCGACCAGCTGCTCGACCTGGCGCTGGCCGGGACCAGCCGCCTGTTCGCGGCGCAGCGCGAGGCGCTGGGCTGGTGAGCTTCCTGCTGCTCGCGACCCGGTCGGCCGACAAGGTGCGCGAGATCAGGGCAATCGTGGCCGCCACGGGTTGCGCGGTTGAACTGCGCTCGCTGGAGGAAGCCCGCGTGCCCTGGACCGAGCGCGAGGCCGCGATCGAGGACAAGGAGTCGTTCCTCGGCAACGCCAATGCCAAAGCGGAGTACTTCGCGCGGCTCACCGGCCTGCCTACTGTGGCTGACGACTCGGGACTCGAGGTGCTGTCGTTGCTCGGTGCCCCGGGCGTGCGCTCGAAGCGGTTCGCTCCCGGCTCGGCGGGCCTGGCAGGCAAGGACCTGGACGCGGCCAACAACGCCGAGCTGCTGCGCCGGCTTTCCGGCGCCGGCCCGGAGCGGCGGCGGGCGTCCTATGTGTGCGTGGCGGTGCTGGTGAGCCGCCCGGGCGTGCCCCCCGTATCCTTCGAGGGCAGGTGCTGGGGGCGAATCCTGGAGGAGCCGCGCGGGAGCGGCGGCTTTGGTTACGACCCCTTGTTCTTCCACGAGGATCTAGGCAAGGCCTTTGGCGAGCTGACCATGGAGGAGAAGAACCGCGTCAGCCACCGCGGTGAGGCGTTCCGGAAGCTGGCCGAACACCTCCTCGCCCACCCACTTCGTTAAGTCGCGCTGCGACGGTTATACTGTTTCCTGTCTCTTGATCACCACTCTGCCCTCTGCCCTCGGCACCGGCAATCTGGTGACAGCCAACTATCGGGGCGTGGCGCAGTTGGTAGCGCGCCTGGTTTGGGACCAGGAGGTCGCCGGTTCAAGTCCGGCCGCCCCGACTGGATGTTCGCTCACCCGAGCGCCTGCGACCGCACCAGCTGTTCCACTACGCTCTCCAGTTCCGCCATTTCCCAATAGAGCCTGCTCGGCGTTCGACCAACACCCCTACGGCAGGCGAACCAGGCGCTCACGCATGGGCGCTGCACGACGCTAATGGCGCGGAAAGCCGTGGGCAACTTTGCTTCGCGGTGCGGGAAGCGTAGCTTCCTCGTTCGAGCTTCAGGGAGGGACATGTCGGCTGGAGCGCTGGGTCCGGCGATTGCGCGTGAGGAGGCCCCGCCCGGCTGCGATGACAGCAACCGCGGGTTGGACTGAATGCCGCGCGACCTGCTCCAGCTGGTCAGGGAACACCTAGGCGACAGGTACCAGATCGAAAAGGAGATCGGGCAGGGCGGCGCCGCGCGCGTGTTCCGGGCGCGGAACCGGGAAGGCCAGCTGGTGGCGCTCAAGATCCTCAGACCCGAACTCATCGCCTCGATCACGGCGCAGCGGTTCCTGCGCGAAATCACGGTGCTGCAGCAGCTCGATCATCCGCTGATTTCAAAGCTGCTCGACTTCGGCGAGGCGGACTGGCTCATCTACTACGTCATGGACTACGTGGAAGGGCCGACGCTGCGGGCCTACCTGGACAAGCACGGGCAGGCGCCGCTCGATGCCACCGTGCGGGGCTCGGCCGAGATCCTGGACGCTGTGGCGCACGCCCACTCCCGCGGCATAGTGCACCGCGATGTGAAGCCCGAGAACATCGTGCTGTCGCCCCAAGGCGCCTGCCTGGTGGACTTCGGTATTGCGCGGGCCGTGGCCGAGTCGGCCGGGAAGGCCGGGGAGCGCCTGACGAGATCCGGCTTCACGGTGGGCACCTCGGCGTACATGAGTCCCGAGCAGGCCCAGGGCCAGCCGCTGGACCACCGCTCCGACATCTATGCGTTAGGTTGCGTGCTGTTCGAGTCACTTGCCGGACGGCCGCCGTACAGCCACCCGATGGAGGTCCAGGTGCTGCGCATGCACAGCGCCGCGCCGGTGCCGGATATCTGCCAGTTCCGGCCCGACGTCCCGAAGGCGCTCTCGAAGGTGGCGCAGAAGGCGCTGGCGAAGGAGCCCGGCGAAAGGTGGCAGTCGGCAGCCGAGATGCGAGCGGCGCTGTTGAAGGCCGCACCGGTGTGAAGGGGATGGACGATGGGTGCCCAACTCGCCTGTCAGTAAACGTCAAGATCCCTGCCATTCACGACCCTTCCACCGTATCCCCTTCTCACTTCGGCCAGCAGCGTATCCAGCGGAACTCCTCCCCAGCTCAGCTGGTGGTACAGCACGAGCATGCCGGGACGGGCCCGCGTGGCGAGCGCGGCCAGGTCGGTGGCGGAAGTGTGGAACGCCGAGTGGTAGCGCTGCCAGTCGGGGGGAAGTGTGGCGAACCCGGAGTCGGAGTACACCTCGTGCACCAGCACGTCGCAACCGCGGCAGAGATCCACTATGGCATCCGCGGCGCGGGTGTCTCCCGAGACCACTATCACGCGGTCGCGCGCCTCGAACCGATAGGCAAACGCGTCCGGCCAGTTGCCGTGAGGCACCAGTGCGGCGAACACGCGCACGTTCGAGTCCGAGTAGATCAGTCCCTCGCGGATTTCGGTGACCGTGGCCTCGTGGCCCGTGCGGTTGTGCGGCTGCCAGCCGTCTTGGCGGCGCGCGATGTCCACCCGCCATGCCTCGCGGATCCGGCGCACCATGTCGCGCGTTCCCGGCGGCCCGAACACGGCCAGCGGCGCGCTGCGCTCGAGCACCCAGGGCGTCAGCAGCAGGTCGGGTAGCCCGAGGGTGTGGTCGGAGTGCAGGTGCGTGATGAACACGGTGCGCAGGTTGGGCTGGGCCAGCTCGGCGATCCCTGCGCGGCGGGCAGCCTCGGCGCGACGCACCAGCCCGGGCCCGGCGTCCACCAGATAGACCGAGCCGCCTGCCACAATTGCCACTGATGGGCCGGAGCGCTCGGGGTTCGGGTTCGGGTTGCCGGTACCGAGCAGGACCAGGCGGGTCTGGGCGGCGGCAGGCGCGGCGAAGGCCAGGAGGGCGGCGATGACGAGTTTCACGGTCAGGGCGCTGGGAAGAGGGAACAGGGAGCGCGCCAGGAGGGACTCGAACCCCCGACCCGCAGCTTAGAAGGCTGCCGCTCTATCCAGCTGAGCTACTGGCGCGGATCGCCAATCTAGTATCGGCGATACGAAATGGCAGGTGCCGGGCGCTGCAACCTTCTGCAACTGTGCGGCGTACTAAGCTTGGGTTTTTCCGCAACATTCTCAGATCGAGGGGATCCGGTGAATCAATTGCGACTCGTTCGCTTTGCAGCGGCGCTGGCTGCCGTCTCGCTCACGGTCTCAACCGCTTGGGGGCAGCGGCCACAGCGTCGCGCCGCGCCGGCTGCGCAGGCGCCGCCGCCGGCTGCGGCGCGTTCGGCTCCGATCACCAACGTTCGCTACCAGATCGGCTTCAACCGCCTTACGGCGGCTGAGCGCCAGCTGCACGTCACCATGAGCTTCGAGGTGGCAAGCGCAGAACCGGTGCTGTTGTCGTTGCCGGCTTGGACGCCGGGCGCCTACGACCTGTCGTGGTTTGCCCGCAACGTATCCGGCTTCGTGGCGCGCAGCGGAGGCATCGAGTTGCGGTGGGACAAGCACGACTACGACACCTGGCGCGTGTTTCCGCGGGGTGCCGGGGCGGTGCAGGTGGAGTTCGACTATCTCGCCGACTCGCTGGATAACGCTATGGCGTGGGCCCGGTCCGATCTTCTGATGGTGAACGGCACGAACGTCTTCATGTACCCTGAGGGCCAGCCGCTGGAATTCGCGGCCACGGTGTCGGTCGTGACCGAACCTGACTGGCAGGTGGCCACCGGCATGCGGCCCGGCGGGGCGCCACGCACCTACGCCGAGCGCAACTACCACGACCTGGTTG
>DATMBH010000225.1:0-6357 GCA_035559335.1 Gemmatimonadales bacterium | reverse complement strand
GACACCGTCGCCCGCGCAACGGCCCTGCCGAGCTTCGTGGACTTCTACAATCGCTCGAGACCGCACTGGTCACTCGGAGGCCAGCCGCCGATGAGCCGCGTCCCGACCGTCAACAACCTGATGGGGAAGAACACCTAGGCCAGGTGCGCCTCGCGTGCCCGCTGCTCCAGCTCGTCGCGGAACTGCGGGTGAGCGATGGCGATCAGCGCCCGCGCCCGCTCCTGGACGCTGCGGCCGTGGAGCTCGGCCACCCCGTACTCGGTGATCACGGTGCGAACGTGGGCGCGGGTGGTGACGACCCCTGCCCCCTCGTCCAGGACGGGCACGATACGGCTCACCCGCCCACCGGCCGCGGTCGAGGGCAGGGCGATGATGGCGCGTCCCTCCGGCGCCAGGGCCGCGCCGCGGATGAAGTCCATCTGGCCGCCAACCCCTGAGTAGAAGCGGCGACCGATGGAGTCGGCGGCCACCTGCCCGGAGACATCCACCTGGATCGCCGAGTTGATGGCCACCATGCGCCGGAAGCGGCGGATGACCGCGGTGTCGTTGGTGTAGTCCACCGGGCGCAGCTCGATCATCGGGTTGTCATCCACGAACTCGTACAGCCGCCGCGTGCCCATCAGGAAGGCGGAGACGACCTTGCCGCGGTTGATCTCCTTGCGAGCGCCGGTGACCGCGCCGCACTCCACGAGCTCCATCACCGCATCGGTGAACATCTCGGTGTGCACGCCCAGGTCGCGCTTGCCGCGCAGCGCCTCGGCGGTGGCGGCCGGGATGGCACCGATGCCCAGCTGCAGCGTGGCCCCGTCCGGGACCAGCTCGGCGACATGCTCGCCGATCCGCCGTGCCACCTCGTCGATCTCCGGCTCGCCGTGCTCGTAGGGCGGCACGTCCACCTCGGTGGCCAGGTCGATCTCCCCCACGTGCACGAAGGTGTCGCCGTGCGTGCGCGGCATGGCCGCGTTCAGCTGTGCAATCACCGTCTTCGCCGACCGGACTGCCGCCAGCGTGGCGTCCACGCTGGTGCCCAGCGAGCAGAAGCCGTGGGCGTCGGGGCGGCTGACGTTGATCAGCACCGCGTCCAGGGGCAGGACGCCGGATGTGAAGAGCTCCGGAACGTCGGAGAGGAAGACCGGCACGTACTCGGCGCGACCCTCGTTGACTGCCTCGCGAGCGTTCGCCCCGATGAACAGCGCCTTGTGCCGGAAACTGTCGGCCACCGCGCGCTGCAGGTGCGGCCCGGGCCCCTCGGTGTGGAAGTGCACCACCCCAACGTCCCGCAGCTCGCCGGCCCGAGCGACCAGGGCATCCAGCAGGACCGATGGCGTGGCGGCGCCGCCCTGCACGAAAAGCTGCTGCCCCGACCGGATGGCCCCCACCGCCTCCGCGGCGCTCACCACCTTCATGCCTCCGAGTGTAGGCGGCACCCCGGGCGTACACCGAGGGACTGGTGGTCACGTTTGATCGGGACCGATGGCCCTGCCGGCGGAGCCTCCCACGCAGGCATGGTGGACCTGCGAACGGCCGGCTCGGAGCCCGGCCGGCAGGAGGTGTCGAAGATGCGCGTGTTGCTCGCCTACGACGGCTCGGCCTGCGCCGACGCCGCGCGGGACCTGCTGGCCCGCCTGCCGCTCCCCGAGGGGTCGGCGATCAGCGTGGTCACCGTCCTGGCCCGTGGTCCGGAGCTGTACGGAGCGCCCGAGTACACGGCCGTGCCGCTGGGGCCAGCCGAGTCGGAGAGCGTGCTGGCCGCCGATCTCCAGGAGATGCTCAACCAGGCCGCCGCGCCGCTGCGCGCCGCGGGCCGGCGAGTGGACACCCGGGTCGTCCGGGGGCGCCCGGCCAGCGCCATCCTGGAGGAGGCGGAGGCCATCCGGCCGGACCTGATCGTGGTCGGCTCACGCGGCCATGGTCCGCTGGCCACCATGGTCCTGGGCTCGGTCTCGACCGAGATCGTGGACCACGCGCCGTGCCCGGTACTGGTCGCCCGTCACCCCGTCGTGCGGCGCGCGGTGGTGGCCGTTGATGGCTCCACCTCAGCCGAACGGGCCGTGGCCGTGCTGCGGCGCTGGCCGGTCCTGGCCGGCATCCCGACCCGGGTGGTCATGGTCGGACCGCTCGCCGACCAGCTGCCGACGGCAGCCGCCTCGCCGCTGTGGCCGTCGCGCCCGCTGATCGAGCAGCCGGACGTCGATCGCGCTCGGGAGCGGCTGATGGCGGCGGGACGCTGGGCGGCCGACGAGCTGCTGGCGGCCGGCATGCCGGCCAGGATGGACCTGCGTGACGGTGATCCGGCCCACGAGATCATCAAGGCGGCGGAAGGCGAGGGCGCAGACCTGATCGTGGTCGGCTCCCGCGGGCTGTCCGCCCTGCCGCGGCTGGTCCTGGGCAGCGTGGCACGCAAGGTCCTGCTCCACGCCCCGCAGTCGGTGCTCGTGGTGCGACCGGTGCGCGAGCGCGCAGAGGGGCGCGAGCAGGTTCGGGCACCGGCCATGGCTCTGGGCGCGCTCGGGGCGTAGTGAAGGACGGCGCCCTCAGCCGGCCAGCTGCTGTGCGAGGTGCTCGGCGTCCGTCAGCCCCGGCTGGGGTATCACGCCTCGGCTCATCCGTGGCTGAACGCGCGCCGTAGTTCCCCGGCGACCTGATCCGGCGCGTCGAGCCAGGGCAGATGGCCGGTACCCTCGATCACCCGCAGCTCGGCCTGGGCCATCTGCCGTGCCGCCCGGGTCCAGAGCTCCACGCTGCCGACCACGTCGGCCGAACCCAACGCCCAGGCGACCGGTTGCTGGACCGATGCCAGCTCGTCCGCGGAGAACGTCAGGCCCGGCCGCCACCCATTCCGACCCAGGAGCACCTTGACCATGTCGCGTTCGTGGCGCATGGAGGCCGTGTGACGGCTCAAGGCGGTGCGCCACTCGAAGAACGCATCCGGCACCCGGCCCGCTTCCAGGCTCGGCCCATGCCCCGACTCGCGCAGCATCTTCTCGATCAGCCCTCGCGACTGCGGCAACCGGGTGATGATCGCGCCGATGGGCGATGCCAGCAGCCTGATGAAGGACGGCGGGGCGATCTCATCGACGATTGGTCCGCCACCCATGAGGCCCACGGCAGTGATGCGCTGGGGCTCGGCCAGGGCGATGCGCAGGGCCCAGACGTTGCCGATGGAGTGGCCGACCACCGCCGCTCGTCGCAGCCCCAACCCATCCATCACCCCGCGCATGACGTCCGCGGTCACGCTCGGGTAACGGTGGCGCGAGTAGTCGAGCGGCTCACTCAGCCCCCATCCAGGACGGTCGAGCAGCAGCGCACGGAATCCGGGCAGGCACTGCAGGAGCGGCCCCCAGTACGGGCCCATGCCGGGGGTTCCGTGCACGAACATGACGGGGTCGCCGGAGCCGATCTCGACCACGCGGAGCCGCACCGGCGGCTGGTCGAGCTGCACGAAGTGCTCGGTCGCCGCCAGCCCGTAATGGTCCCACAGGGCCTGTTCGACCCGTCGGTAGCGCTGCGCGCGTGAGTTGGCTTCGAGTGAGGCGGCTGCCTGGCTGGCCATCGCTGAACGACCTCTGTGCATGCTGGCCGCACCACGATCGTATCGAGGACCGCCAGTGAGAAGTTTCATCGCAGAACTTCCGCTTGGTCCCGGATGCGAGAATGATCGGGCCATGGCTGCTGACGGCGATTACTGCGCCTTCACCAAGGCGGTCGAGCATCTCGGTGACCGATGGAGCCTGGTCATCGTCCGCGATCTCATGCTCAACGGGACCCAGGGGTTCAACGCCCTGGCCGATGGCCTGCCTGGTATCAGCCGCTCGGTGCTCGCCGCTCGGCTTCGAAAGCTGGAGGATCTGGGCCTGGTCATGCGCGATCCCGCGTCGCGCAGCGGCGTTCCTGGATACTGCTTGACGCCCGCCGGCCACGCGCTGCGCCCCGTGCTCAGCGGCCTCCGAGAGTGGTCGCAGCGGTTCGTGCCGGAGGACCCGGCCATGGTCGAGCGGGATCCGGACATCATCCCAACCTGGCTCAGCCTGCGCGTCGATCCGTCGCGCGTCCCAACGGAACGGGTGGTGCTCGACATGCGTATCGAGGGCACCAACGTCAAGCGGGCGTGGCTGGTCCTGGAACGGGACCGTGATCCGTCCATCTGCATCGAGGACCCGTGCCTGGCGGCCGACCGATACGTCTTTCTGGAGTCAGACGTCCCCACCCTGGATCCCATCGCTCGGGGCATCGAAGGGTGGACGGGCGCCATCGCGGACCGATCGGTCCGGCTCTATGGTGAACCCGAACTGGTGCGCGAGCTGCCCAACTGGTTCCGGCCCGCGTCCAGGTCACACGCGAGCCGCGTCGGAGCAGTCTCAGCGCGCTGAGGCGACGGCGACTCCGGGAGTGGCGTCCCCGGCAGGATTCGAACCTGCGACCGGCCGCTTAGAAGGCGGCTGCTCTGTCCACTGAGCTACGGGGACCGCTTCCAGAGGATACCGTAGCGCGACCCTTCCGCCGGCCCGCCGCGGGATCGCCGGTTGGCTGCGGCCGGGCACGTTCGTATCGACCGGATCGACCGGATCGACCCGGCGGCGCTGACCGATGTATCGGCCGAATCGCTCCGGACGGCAGGTTCGCGTGTCGCATGATCGGTACATCGGCGCACCGGGAGCGCGAGGGGCACGGATCCGGGCCGTTCCCGCGTCAGGTGGACCCGTACACCGTACATTCGCCCCGGCAGCGCGGCTTCCCGCGTGATTCGTTCGATACAGCTATCACCCGGCGCGCATGGCGGCGCAGCCTCTGAGGTCGCGGGACTCATTCACATGACGCCATCGGGCCGTCCGCGGTGCTGGAGTGAAGCTGACGGTAAGGCCACGATCGAGGCCAGGCTGTCCCTGCCGAAGCCCTGCACGGGCCGATCGTGTTCGCCGCACGCACCTGCGTCAACCGGTTCGTCAGTCCGGCAGCTGATCAGCCTGGACCGATGGCGGCCGGCGCGCCCTGCGCCGGGCCGCCTTCACTCCGCGTCTCAGACCAGGCGGCGGCGGTTGACGATCCCGACCGTTCCGCCGACCAGCACGACGCCCAACATCCCGAAAATCCCCGCCTCGTACGGCTCCCAGCCCATGGCCTGCTCCTGGGTGACGCCCAGCGGCACGCTCTCGAAGCCCTGCTCCACCAGCCAGGTCGAGCTATCGATGTACTGCACGCGGTCGTCGTTCTCGTAGATCTCCTGCGGCACCAGCTGCAGGGCATCCCGAAGCGGGAAGAGCTCCCCGTCGGGGGCGATCCAGCCCCAGTCGGTTGTCTCCGCCCGCGGTTCCATCACCAGCTCACCGGTGGCGGCCGAGACCTGAGCGATCGGACGAGCATCGAGGGTCCCCAACCACGCCTCGCGGACGGCGGCGACCCCGAACAACAGTGCCACCGAGACCCCGACGCCCACCGCGAGGGCTGGCACCGTGCGACCGATCAGCGCGCCGGCCAGCAGGCCGATCCCGAGGGCGGCGAATGCGCGCACCAGCGCCAGCGGGCCATGGAGGCCAATGTAGTAGAAGGCGGAGTGCCCCCATGCCACCTGGGCATCCACGACACGGTCGGCCACCACCGCCGCCAGGGCCATGGCCGCACCCAGCACCAGCGTGACCGGAAGGGCCTGGCCCAGCAGCCAGCGTGTGCGCGACGGGTTCAGCGACCAGGCGGTTGCGGCCGTCCGTGCCTCCAGCTGGCTGGCCACGATCGGCACGCCCCCCAGCAGACCGATGGCGAACGGCAGCAGACCCATCGCCGACCAGGGCAGGAAACCCTCGCCCACCAGCATCGCCCCGGCGCCGCCGAGGATCGCGCCGTAGGCGCGCATCGGTCCAACGCAGGACTCCGCGACCCCGCCCTGGTCAACTCGGCCGAGGTAGTTCTCGACGCAGCCGGGGGGCACGCCGAGCCCGTCGATCTGCAGACGCACGGTCAGCGCCCACGCGCTCACGGCTGCCGCCAGCAGCACGCCGGCCAGCACCTCGAAGCGGTGCTGCTTGAGGACGGCCTGCCAGCCCCTGCGCATGGCGCTCAGCGAGGCCGCCGGTAGCGGACCGTCACGCCGGCGACCGCGACCGCCACCGCAGTCAGCGCCGCGAGGACGCCGGACTCGCGCGCGGTGAAGTCGCCGGCGCGCGCCGCGGGGACGGCCCGGGCGATCGGCGTCATGCCCTCGGGCTCGCCGCCCTCGGCGACGGCGATCTGCCCGCCGTCGTAGGCGTAGAACTCGTCGAAGCCGATCACCTCGCCGGTGGCTTCCACCCGGTACGCCATGTCGAAGATCCGGGAGTCGGCCGGCGTCGGAACGTCGATCCACCCGGCCTCGCCCTCCATCCA
>DATMBH010000224.1:0-3080 GCA_035559335.1 Gemmatimonadales bacterium | reverse complement strand
GCCTCTGTTCGAACGGGTGTTCGAAAGGAAGTATCGCCGCGCGGCAACCCTCGCGCAAGGGCGCAAACCTGGCCATCTTCAGGGCTCACAATGACCCTGATGCCACCCGCTTCCGCACGAGAGAACACCGACGACCGGCAGCCGCTGCCGCTGTCGTGGATCCTCGCCGCCGCGGCCACCGCGGCCGCTGTTCTGTTGGCCTACCTGTTGTTGTTTCCGCGGGAGCCCAGCTTCGACCCGGCCGACTTCGCAAAAGAAGTGGCCTTCTTCGTCTCCGTGTTGGCGGTGGGGCTGCACGCCCGGCGCGACATCAGGATCCTCACCCTTGGCTTTCTGATCCTGCTCGGGGGACTGTGGATCGAGGTGGTGGACGAGATAACGGCTGAACCGCGCTGGGTGGGCACGGGGATCCCTGCGCCGCTGGAGATCATGGGTCTGATCTTGGTGGCGCTCGGGGTCCGTGAGGCGACGCGGCGTCGCGAGCAGGACGCGCGCCGCCGCCGTGAGGCGGAGGAGGCCCTCCGCGCCAGCCACTCGACCCTGCGCGCCGTGGTGGAAGGCACGCCGGATGCCGTGTGGGTGAAGGGTCCGGATGCCCGTTACGTGCTGGTGAATTCCTCCTTCGCGCGCCTGGTCGGTAAGCGCGCCAGCGAGGTGATTGGCCACACCGAGGGCGAGGTGCTGAACGCCGAGCTGGCGGGCAAGGCCGCGCTCTCGGACGCTCACGCATTGGAGAGCGAGCAGGCGACTCAGTTCGAGGAGACCTTCACGGTCGGCGGCGTAAAGCGCACGTTTCTGGTGACCAAGAACGCGTTCAAAGATGAGGAAGGCCGCACCGTGGGCATCCTCGGCATCGCGCGCGACATCACCGAGCGCAAGGCCGCCGAGGAGCGGCTGGCCTACCAGGCGCTGCACGACCAGCTCACCGGACTGCCTAACCGGGCCAGTTTCCTCCAGCGGCTCGACCGCTTGCTGGTGCGGCACCGCATGAACCCGGGCCGCTCGTTCGCGGTGCTGTTCGTGGACGTTGACCGCTTCAAGGAGATCAACGACGAGTTCGGTCACGCCGCCGGCGACGAGGTGCTGGCTCACCTGGGGCGCAGGCTGGGCGACTGGGTACGGCCCGGCGACGTGGTGGCGCGGTTCGGCGGCGACGAGTTCACCGTGATTCTCCAGGACGTGAGCGACACCTCCGATGCCGTTCACGTGGCCGAGCGAATGAAGGACGGACTGCGGGAGCCGATGGTACTGCCCGACGGTAGGATTCCCGTTTCGGTGAGCATCGGCGTGGCGATGGTTAGCCCCAAGTACGAGCGCGCCCAAGACCTGATCCGCGATGCCGACCAGGCCATGTACCAGGCCAAGCAGCAGGGCGGCGCCCGGCACGCCATTTACGTCTCCGACTGACCCCCTCCTTAACGGATCCAGGCCCGGCCCGTCCAATGGACGAGACCGATGGGCGCAACGGCGATGGCGGTCGCGCCGGCCGACGATGAGCTGATCGCCCGGTACCTAGGGGGCGACGAGGGCGCGGCAGCCGAGCTGGTGCGGCGGCACGCGGCGAACCTCGCGCGCTTCCTTGCGATCCAGGGCGCGCCGGACTCGGAGCTGGAGGATATCGCGCAGGAGGCGCTGTTCAAGGCGTTCCGGTCGCTACGCTCCTTTCGCGGGGGCGCGAGCTTCCGCACCTGGCTGCTCACGATCGGCAGCAACGTGCTGAAAGACCGGCGGCGCCAGTGGCGGCGCCATCAGGTGGTCGAGCTGGACTCGGAAATCGCCGACTTCTCGGCCGCGCCCGACGGGGAGGCGGAAGCGGCGTGGGCGGCCGAACGGCTGCAGGAAGGTCTAAGACGGCTGGCGCGGTTGCAGCGGGAGGTGTTCCTCCTGAGGGCGCACGAGGGTCGCGAATACGACGAGATCGCGAGCGCTCTGGGCATATCCCAGGGAGCGGCGCGGGTTCATTACCACCACGCGGTGAAGCGGTTGAAGCAATGGATGAGCGGCTGAACGACGAGCAGCTGACGCCCGAGCTGAAGCGGGCCCTCGAGGAGCTGATCGCGCGGGCCGAGCGCGCAGTGGCCGCGGTCGACAGCGAGCGGGTGGCCACTCGCGTAGTGGAGCGGCTGCGCGCCGAGCCCGAGCAGCGTCGTTCGCTGGCGTGGTCGGCGCGCACGCTGGCGCTGGCCGCGTCGGTTGCCGTGGTGGTGATCGCCGGCGCCACGGTGCGCGAGGTACTGAGGCAGTCGGCGCCGGCCAGCGAAAAGAAGGCGTTGCCACTCGGGGTGTACGCCGACACGCTGAGTGTGAGCCAGGCCGAGGCCATTTTGGAGCTGGTCGCCGAACCCGGCTCGCTTAACGGGAACGCATCGCCGACGTCTGCATCGGTGACGATCGAGGATCTCACGGAGTCGGAGCTGCGAACCTTGCTCCAGGTGCTGGAGCAGACGGAGGAATAGAGATGAAGATGGTGGCGATGGCGGCAGTGGCGGCGGCGCTGGCGGCGCAGGCGGTTGCCGCGCAGCAGCCGGGAATGCCGATGCCTGATTCGATGCGGCCGATGCCGATGATGCCGGGTCACATGGGCCCGATGGGGCAGGGTCCGGGACCGGCGCGGCTGATGCAGCTGCGCCAGCAAATCGAGGAGCGGTTCGGCCAGATGGTGCAGAACCAGCTGAACCTTACCGACCAGCAGATGGACCGGGTGCGCCAGGCGATGCGCGCCAACCAGGACCGCCGCCGCGATTTGGACCGGCGCGAGATGGATTTGCACCGCGCCATCGGCGGACAGCTGCAGCCCGGTGTGGCGGCGAACAACGACTCGCTGAACCGGATGCTGGATCAGCTGGTCCAGATCCGCGCCCAGCGGGCCCAGTCCGATCAGCAGTTCATGCGGGACCTCTCGTTCCTGACCCCAGTGCAGCGGGCGCGGTTCATGGTAATGCTGCACCGCTTCGAGCAGCGGGTGCGCGAGGTGCGGGGGCGGATGGGACGGCCCGATCAGCCGGGACGGCCGATGATGCAACCGCGGCGTCCGGGCGGGCCGATGGAGGAGTTTTAGATCGGCAGAGGCGGTAAAGCGG
>DATMBH010000223.1:0-3498 GCA_035559335.1 Gemmatimonadales bacterium | reverse complement strand
GAGGCTGCAGCGGCCGCGCACGAGCACTCCACAGGCCACCACCCCGCGCGAGACCACGACCCGCGACACGACCGCGCGCGAGACCACGCTGCGGCGACCATGACCGACAGGCGGCGCGCGCTTCCAGCCGTGGACGCGGTGCTGCGCATGCACCAGGTGGCCGCGCTGCTCGCTGCGCACCCGCGCGAGCTGGTGGTTCGCGCCGTGCGTGAAGTGCTGGCCGCGGTCCGCCGCGGCGAGGAGGTGCTGCCCGAGGGACCCGAGCAGTGGGCGCGCCGGCTCGACCTCCGGCTCGCCGAACTCACCAGGCCCACACTGCGCCGCGTGGTTAACGCTACCGGTGTGGTACTCCACACCAACCTCGGCCGCGCTCCCCTGGCAGAGGCGGCGCTGCGCGCGGTGGCCGCCGCAGGTGGAGGGTACTCCACGCTGGAGTACGACCTGCCGCGGGGAACGCGCGGCAGCCGGCACGTCCACTGCTCCGAGCTGCTGGCCGAGATCACCGGAGCGCCAGACGCGATCGTGGTCAACAACGCCGCATCGGCGCTGCTGTTGGCACTGGCCGTCGCGGCGCCGGGACGCCGGGTCGTGGTTTCGCGCGGCGAACTCATCGAGATCGGGGGTGGCTTCCGGATCCCCGAGATCCTGGCCCAGAGCGGCGCCGAGCTGGTCGAAGTCGGCACCACCAACCGCACCAGGTTGGCGGACTACGAGCGCGCCATGGGCCGCGCGCGCACCACGGGCGGGAAGCCCGGCGATGTCGGCGCGATCCTCAAGGTGCACCGCTCCAACTTCCGGCTCGAGGGCTTCACCGAGGAGGCCTCTCTGGAAGACTTGGTGGCCCTGGGCAGGAAGCGCGGGGTCCCGGTGCTGTTCGACCTGGGAACCGGACTCATGGTGGACCTCACTGACTCGGGCCTGCCCGCAGAGCCGACGCTCCCGCGGGCCGCGCGCAGCGGCGCCACGGCGGTCGTGGCCTCGGGAGACAAACTCCTGGGCGGACCCCAGGCCGGCATCCTCGTGGGAGCAAAGCGGTTCGTCGCTGCCTGCCGGTCGCACCCATTGGCGCGCGCGGTACGGGCCGACAAGCTGACGCTGGCTGCGCTCGCCGCGACGCTGTCGTTGTACCGAGACCCCTCCCGTGCCAGACGCGAAGTCCCGGTGCTGCGGATGCTCACGACAGGGGTCGCGGAACTGGAGCGGCGGGCCACCGAACTGGCGCGGCGGCTGCCGGCTCCAGCCAACGCAGCGGTGCGGCCATCCCGAGCGGCCGTGGGGGGCGGCTGCTTCCCGGGCGCCGAGCTCGAGAGCCGCGCCGTGGTGATTGCACCGGACAACCTGAGCGCCGCCGACCTCGCCTCGCGCTTGCGAGCCGCCGACACGCCGGTAATCGGGACGGTTGCAGCCGGCAAGGTCGTCCTCGACGTCCGGACGCTGGCAAGCGGCGATGAGGATGCAGTAGTCGCAGCGGTTCGCGGGGCGCTGTCGTGAGCGGCAGCCTCAGCGCGGTATTCCTGGATCGCGACGGAACCCTGATCGCTGACCCCGGCTACATCAGCCGGCCGGAGGATGTGGCGCTGCTGCCCGGGGTGGCCGAGGGACTCTCGCAGCTGGTGCGTCGGGGCTGGCCGCTCGTAATCGTGTCCAACCAGTCGGGAATTGCCCGCGGCCGATACGGGCCGGAGGCGTTTCTCGCGACCACGAAGCGCCTGACCGACCTGCTCGCGCCACACGGCGTCTCGTTCCTCGGCGCCTATTACTGTCCCCACCATCCCGAGTTCACCGGACCATGCCGATGTCGCAAGCCGGGCACGCTGCTATTCGAGCAGGCCTCACGAGAGCACAACCTGGACCTTCCCTCGTCCTGGTACGTGGGAGACCGCTGGCACGACCTCGAGCCGGCACTCGAACTCGGCGGCCGGGCGGTCATGGTCCGATCTCCGGAGACGCGGAGCGAGGAGCGGGAGGCTTCGGCGCACGGGTTTCCGGTGGTGGACGACCTGGCCCAGGCGGCGGAGCACATCCTGGCAGCGACCGGAATAAGGGCGTGATGCAAGTCACGCTCGGAGCGGCCGCCTGCCCTATTGCGACCCCGCTCTGGCGCGCCGCATATTAGCCCATCGCTGACGCGCCACCATCCGACGCGCCAACTGCAGACTTCGCACACCTTTCGGGAGGCTGTCAGATGTCCCGTCGACTTCTTGCGACCGCCGCACTGGGGCTCGCGGTCACCGCTGTCTCCGCTCAGGCACAGACGCAACTCGCCATCGGCCAGTCGCTGGTCGGCCAGCTGAGCGGGACGGACATGGTGTGGAGTGATGGAGCGCGTTACGACATGTACGTGTTCTACGGCACGGCCGGCCAGTACGTGCAGATCGACATGCAGTCCACCGAATTCGACTCCTACCTGATTCTCCAGGACCAGAACGGCGCCGAACTGGATCGCAACGACGACTTCGGCGGGACCCTCAACTCGCGCATAGCGCGCACGCTCTCGTACACCGGGTCCTATCGAATCATCGCCAAGTCGCTCTCCTCGAACCGATTCGGGACGTACACTATCAGCCTCACCGGCAGCGGGGCGCCCACCCCGGCGGCGACCGGAGTGATCCAGGACGGCGTGCGCGGGTGGATTACCGCAGGTGAGATGCGCAGCGGGAACCTGTCGCCCGGCGATGCGCAGCTGAACCGCGGCGCTGTCTACCACGCCTATCTGTACAACGGACGGGCCGGCGAGACGGTCACGCTCGAGGTGATGTCGAGCTCGATCGACCCGTACGCGGTGATCCAGGACGGCCAGGGCAACGCCCTCGCCTCCGACGACGACGGCGGTGGCAGTCTCCAGGCGCGCCTGGTGTACACGTTCCCCAACACCGCGACCTACCGGCTGCTGGCGACGACCTACGGCCAGGCCGCCACCTACGGACCGTACACGCTGCGTCTGTCCAGCAACATGGCCGGCATGACCCAGCCGATGGTCACCACGGGCGTTATGGTGCCGGGAGCGGTCGGGACGATCGGTCTGAACCAGCAGATCTCGGGCACGCTCACCGCGATGGACCAGCGGTTCGACAACAAGCCCATTCACATCTACAGCTTCAGCTGCATCGCGGGCTTGTCGTTCACGATGGCCATCCTGTCGAGCTGGGACAACTACGCCGTGGTGATCGACCCGTCCGGCGTGGTGGTCGCGCGCGACGACGACAGCGGCGGCAACCTTCAGGCGCGGCTCAGCTACACCTGCCCGATGACAGCCACCTACCGCCTTGGTGTGACCACGTTCACCACCTCCACGCAGCCCGGGCCGTATACCCTGCAGGTCACCTCAGCTGGCTCGATGGCGCCGCCCGTCAGCCAGCCGCAGCCGGTGGTCGGCCAGGCTCAGCCCATCGTAGGGCAGGCCCAGCCGATGGTCGGGCAGGCGCAGCCGGTGGTCTCGCAGCCGCAGCCGGTGGCCCAGCCTCCGGCCGCCCAGCCAATAGCGCAGCCCCAGGCGAT
>DATMBH010000222.1:0-6849 GCA_035559335.1 Gemmatimonadales bacterium | reverse complement strand
CCCGCCAGCGCGAGCCAGTTCACAACGTGACGACGCATCGCTGTTTCCGTTGGAAAGGTTCAGCCGGAAGTTACGTCGCCGCCTCGCCGCCGCCAGCCCCTGCGCGCGGATGCACGTCGTATCCCCATGCCACCAGTTGGGCGGCGACCCGCCACACCACCGGCGGTATCGCGGCAGCAACTGCCGGGCTGAGGCCTCCCGCGTGCGGCGGTGCCGGCTGTACGCCAATGGCAACCGCCCGCGGCGGCAGCAGCACCTGGAGGTCGCGCAGCGCCAGCTTGTGCGCCAGGTAACGTGGTAGGACGTCCCGCTCCAGCACGAGGCTCGTACCCACAGGTGCGCCGGCGTCTATAGCGTCCAGCAGCACCACGGCAGCCGCCCCCTGGAGCATCAGCGTGAGCGCCATGTCCCACGAGGCCGCGCTGGCGATCGTCACATCATCAGGCAGCTCCCACCCGCTGCGCAGCGCCTCCAGCGCGGCGGGGCCGAACCCGTCGTCACCGTGAGACCGATCGCCGGCCCCGGTCACTACGGCTCGCGCACCCACTTTCCCGTCTTCGCCTCTTAGCGTCTTCGCGCCTCAGCGCCTTGCTCCCTCCAGCACCCTCGCCGCCACCTCCAGCACTTCTCTCAGCGTGGATTCGCCGCGGTCCCGCGCATACCACCGCCTCGCGTCGGCGTAGATTTCCGACTTGTCCCGGCCGCGCGCTCGCTCGTCTAGCACCCGAGCCTGGAGCACCCGGGGTCGCGGTCCCCACCAGCCCAGCTCTTGGAAGTCGTCCGTCAGAACGATCACCACCGGTATCGAACGCGAGAACCCCGTCAGATAGCGATCCATCACCTCCGGGTGCTCGTCGCGCCGCAGGATGCGCAGTTCGACATTGCGCGTCAGGGCAGCCCACTTGGCGAGCACCGGAACAGTGTTGACCGCATCACCGCACCAATCCTCGGCCAGCACCACGATTCGCAGCGGTCCGCACGCGGCCGCCCCCTCCACCGCCCACAGCGGCACCTGCGCAAGGCGGTACACGCCGGCCCACAGCTCGCCCCCGTTTGCGGCGCGCGAGACGAAAGTCTCGAAGTTCATCGCGCGGTCCCACAGGCCCGCGAATGGCCAGGTCATCGTCGCTCCTTCCGTCCCAACTGTCGCGGCAGCAAACTAATCCGGCGGTCAACGGTGCGAGCACACGGCCCGTAGCACTCGTGAACCGGTCACGAAAGTTCCTTCAGAGGAGCGCTTGTTGCTGACCGTTGCGATTCTCCGCCGCATGGGTTTCCTGACGGCGACAGCCCTGATCGCCGTGAGCGAGACCATCGCCGCCCAGCGGCTGCCGCCTGGGGTCGAGGCGATCTCGCTGCTCGGCGAGCAGCTGCGCGCGCCGGCACTGCCCGCTGGCACCCGCACCGAGTTCGAAGCGCGCCTGGCGGAGGCACAAGCCGAGCTGGATGCTCGTCCGCGTGACGCCGACGCGCTCATCTGGGTGGGTAGGCGCACTGCGTATCTCGGGCGCTACCGTGAGGCAATCGCGATCTATACGCGTGCTCTGGCGATCCATCCGAACGATCCGCGGCTGTATCGGCATCGCGGCCACCGCTGGATCACAGTGCGGGAATTCGGTCGGGCGATTTCGGACCTCAACCGGGCCGCGCGCCTGGCGCGCAACCAGCCGGACGCAGTAGAGCCGGACGGCATCCCCAACGCGCGCGGCATTCCCACCAGCACACTGTGGACCAACATCACCTACCATCTCGGTCTGGCTCACTATCTTCGCGGGGAGTTCACGCAGGCGGCGCAGCACTTCGGCGAGTGCCGCACCCACGCCGGCAACCCGGACATGGTCGTCGCGGCCACGTACTGGCACTACCTGGCCCAGAGGCGCGGGGGCGCAAGCGCGGCCGATGCACGCGAGCTGCTTGAGCACATCCGCGCTGACATGGACATAATCGAGAACCGCTCCTACCATCGCCTGCTGCTGCTGTTCAAGGGACTGCTGCCGCTGGATTCCATCTTGCCGGCGGGCGGCACCGGTTCGCAGCTCGAGGACGCGACCTTAGGTTACGGAGTCGCAGTCTGGCACCTGATGGAGGGGCGTGAACAGCAGGCGATGGAGCTGTTCCGCCGCGTGCTGGCGGGCGGCAACTGGCCCGCATTCGGCTACCTGGCCGCCGAGGCCGAGGTGGCCCGGACCATCAACCGAGAGAGAGGGATCCGCTGATGGATATCGGCGCCTGGCATCCGCAGGTAGTTCACTTCGTCGTCGCGCTGCTGTTCGTCGGGGTCGGCGCGCGCCTGCTGTCGCTGCTGCCCCTGCCCGAACGGGCCCGGTTCATCGGTCCCGCGGCGACTGTACTCATTCTGATGGGCACGATCGCGAGCCTGCTGGCCGTCAAGTCGGGCGATGACGCCCATGGGCCTGCCGAGCGGGTGCCTGGCGCGCGCGAGGCCGTGGTTGAGCACGAGGAGTGGGGTGAGCGCACCCGCAACGTGTTCCTGATCGTGGCCGCGCTCGAGCTGGCGGCGATCGCGCTGTCGGCGAAGCGGCGCGAGCAGCTCGCAAAGCAGGCGCGCGTGGCTGCGGCAATAGCGGGGTTGGCAGGGTTGTGGGTGCTGTACGAGGCCGCTGAACACGGTGGGGAGGTGGTGTACAGTTACGCCGGCGGCGTCGGCCTCCGTTCGGGAGACACGGCGGACGTGCGCCGGCTGCTGGTGGCTGGGCTGTACCATAACGCGATGCTGGAGCGCCGCGCCGGTCGAGGTGCGGAAGCCTACGCGCTGTTCAGGGAACTGGAGCGCCGCGAACCGGGGACGGTCACGCTGCTGCTGCGGATCGAATCCCAGCTGCGCGATGTGCGCGACAGCGTCGGGGCCCTGGAGACACTTCGCGCCTGGACGCCGCCGGCGGATGAGCCGCGAGTCCGGATGCGACACGCCCTGCTGCTGGCCGAAGCGCTACACCTGAACGGACACGCCGATTCGGCACGGGCCATCGTCGAGCGACTACGGCGCGATTTCCCGGAGAGTCAGGCTGTGGCGGAGCTGGCCAGACGGGTGGGATTGTGAGAACGGCGTGAGAGGGGAGAGGCGGTTGGGCGGGGTGAGGGGCGATAGGTAATGGGGTGGCGCGCTTAGCCTGAACCCCTGCCAGCTATCACCGTCCACCCATCCACCCTCACCTCTCCTCCACCACGCCTCAGAGGTACCTCTCCTTCAACACCTTCAGATGGTGCCTCGTGTGTCCCGCGATGATCCAGGCCAGCGCGCGCACTGTCACGCGCTTCCCGTTCGCGACGCCGGACCGGGCCGCCATGTCGTCGTTCAGCGAGCTGAACAGCGACGTGGTGCCGAGCCGCACGGCGCAGAACTCGCCGCGCAGGTCGCTCAAGGCGCGGGAGTCGAATGCTCCCTGGGGCGCCCAGGCGTTTTCGTCGAAACCGGGTAGCTCGGTGGTCTCGCCCCGCGCGAACCACAGCGCTCGCAGTCCGAAGACGCGCTCGCTGTCCATCAGGTGCCCGATGACCTCCTTGACGCTCCACTTCCCTTCGGCATAGCGGTGGTTCCCGCGCGACTCCGGGATCGAGTGCAGTAGCGCCGTCATCTCGGCGAGCTGGTCGGCCAGCTCCTCGAGCAGATCGCGCGCCGGAACCTGGTCCACATAGCTCCGATAGTACGGCGCGTATTCGTCAGGCGAGGGCTTCGTGGTCCTCCAAGTTTGGTTCACCGGTTTCCTCCGCTCATGTAGTCCAGCACCAGAGTCGTCATCGCCCGGATTCCGACCGCCACGGCGCCGTCATCGGCCTGAAAGGTCGGGGTGTGGTGTCCGCCGGAGGTCGTGCCCGGCGCCAACCCTCCTAGGCTAAAGAAGAATGCGGGCACCACGTTGGCGAAGTACGAGAAGTCCTCTGACGCGCTCCACGGCCCGATCAGGCGCACGTTGTCGCGTCCCACCGCGCGCTGTAGCGCGGGCAGTGCCCGGCGCAGCAGCGCGCTGTCGTTCACCACCGGTGGCAGGCCCTGGTCGAGGTGCAGTTCGAACGAAGCCCCGTGGGCCTGCGTAATACCCTCGAAGAGAGCGCGCATCCTGCTGCGCACTGAATCCTCAACCGCGGTGCTGAAGGTGCGCACGGTGCCCTCCAGCTGCACCTCAGCCGGGATGATGTTGCGCCGCTCGCCGCCGTGGATACTGCCCACTGTGACCACGCTCGGTGTGAACGGCGACAGGGTGCGGGAACGGATGGTCTGCAGCGCCAGGACGATCTCCGACGCGATCACTATCGGATCTATCGCGAGGTTAGGCTGCGCCGCGTGCGCCTGGCGGCCCCTGACCGTGGCGCGCCAGCTCATGGACCCAGAGAAGGTCGCGCCCGGAGTGTATCCCACCACACCCACCGGCAGCTCGATGTTGGTGTGCAGGCCGAACACGGCCGCGGGCCTGGGGTCTGAGAACACCCCCTCCTCGAGCATCAGCGCCGCGCCGCCGCGCTCGCCCGGCGGCGCTCCCTCCTCCGCGGGCTGGAACACGAACAGCACCGTCCCGGCGAGACGCTCGCGCAGCTCCGCCAGCACGCTCGCCGTCCCCAGCAGCACGGCCACGTGAATATCATGGCCGCAGGCGTGCATCACACCCACCTCGCGGCCCTGGTATGTGGTTCGGACCGTTGAGCGCCACGGGAACGGCGTGTTCTCCGTGACCGGCAGGGCGTCCATGTCGGCGCGGACTGCCACCACTGGGCCCGGACGGCCGCCCCGCAGCACGCCGACGACTCCGGTGTGAGCGATCCCGGTGCGCACTTCCATGCCAAGGAGGCGCAGGTGAGAGGCCACCAGCGCGGCGGTCGCGGTTTCGCGGTTGGACAGCTCCGGGTTCTGGTGGATCGTGTGGCGGAACTCGACGCTGCGCGGCGTGTGGCGGTCCACCAGCGCGCTGATGCGCGCATCGTCCACCTGGGCGCGGGCCGCGGCCAGCGGCAGCACGATCGACAGCAGTGCAAGGCGCAAGATTGTTGGCTCCGTGAGGTCCCATCTAACTTACGCACCAGGATGGCGTCCGCACCTGGTCTGTCGCTGGTGGTCCTGGCCGCGGGTCTGGGCACGCGTTTCGGCGGGCTGAAGCAGCTGGAGCCCGTGGGGCCGCGCGGCGAGACGCTGCTCGACTACACCGTCCACGACGCGATGCGCGCCGGATTCAAGCGGGTGGTGTTCGTGATCCGGCAGGGGATGGTGCGCGACTTTCACCCGTTCGCCAGTCGGTTCCGGGGCCCGCTGGAAATCAAGCTGGCCTTCCAGCACCTGGAGGACGCGCCGCCCGGAGTGAACATCAGGGCACGCCGGGCGCCGTGGGGCACGGCGCACGCGGTGCTGGCGGCGGCGCCGCATGTCTCGGGCACCTTCGCGGTCGTCAACGCAGATGACTTTTACGGTCATGAGGCGTTCCGCGAGGCAGCCGCGTTCCTGCAGCGCAGGCCCGGTGGCCGCGTGACCTGGGGCCTGGTGGGCTACCCGCTCGACGAGACGCTGTCCGCTTCCGGCCCGGTCAACCGGGCCGTGTGCCGGGTGGATGCGGATGGCTGGCTGCTCGACCTCGTGGAGCGCCGGGTAGACGGCTCCGACGCCGGGCGCGGCGACGTAGTGTCGATGAACTTTTGGTGCTTCACGCAGGACCTGTTCACGCTGCTGCGCGAGGGGTTCGACGAGTTCGCCCCCCGCGCAGGCCCGGAGCACGAGTACCTCCTGCCCAACGCCGTCCGCCAGGCGCTGCAGGCCGGCCTGGCGCGGGTCAAGGTGCTGCGTGCCGACAGCCGGTGGCTGGGTCTCACCCATCCCTCGGACGTGGCCGGCGTGAGCGCGGCGCTGCGGAACCTGGCCGGAACCGGCGCGTACCCGGATCCGTTGTGGCGGTAGCTATCCCGTCCGGGCTGGGACGGGTGCTCGCGCACTTCAGGCTACCTGGCGAACCACTTTCCGCGACGCCGTGGCGCGGGGGTCACATCAACTCCAACTGGCGCGTCGAGTGCGCCAGTCCCCCACACGAGCCAACCGCGTTTCTGCTCCAGTGCATCAGTTCATCCGTCTTTCCGGAACCCTGGCGTGTCGCAGAGAACGGCAGCAGGGTGGCACGCTTCCTGGCGCGCGCGCTGCGGCAGCGCGGTCAGGTCGATACCTCGCGCGAGTGCCTGACGCACGTCCCGACGACCGGTGGCGCCGACTGGCTGGTGGACGATGACGGCCGCTGCTGGCGGCTGTTCCTCTTCGTACCTGGCACCCGCTCCCTCGAGCGGCCAGCCTCCGCCCACGAAGCCCGCGAGGCGGCGCGCGCGTATGGCGCTTTCCTGCAGCTGCTGACGGAATACGACGGACCACCGCTGCACCGGACGCTGCACCGATTCCACGACACCGCGTGGCGGTTCGAGTGCCTGGAGCAGGCGGCAAGCGCGGATCCGTGTGGCAGGCTCGCGAGCTGCCGCCTCGAGGTCGGCGCGCTTCTCGAGGCCGCCGACCTGGCGCGCGCCCTGTCGCTGCACCCGGGGCCGGGGGTTCCGGAGCGGATCGTGCATAACGACGCGCGCCTTGCCAACTTGCTGTTCGACGAGCGAGCTGCTCGCGCGCTGTGCGTGGTGGACCTCGACACCGTGATGCCCGGCACCGCGCTGTACGACTTCGGCGACCTGGTCCGCTCGGCGGCGACTACGGCCCCCGAGGACGCCGAGGATCCCGGGCAGGTGGAGGCGAACGAGGAGCTGTTCGAGGCGCTGGTGCAGGGCTACCTCGAGACCGCCGGGACTGTCCTCACGCAGAGCGAGCGCGCGCTGCTGGCGACGGCTGGGCGCATCCTGACGCTAGAGCAGGCGGCA
>DATMBH010000221.1:0-3629 GCA_035559335.1 Gemmatimonadales bacterium | reverse complement strand
CCGCCGCTGCGCTCCGGTATCTCGGACCCGGTTACCGCTTCCTGACGGTGCTGTACGCGGATGGCCCAGTGCGCTCTGGCGTGCTGCACGGCAACCTGGTGCTGTACGGAACCGGCGATCCCACCTTCGGGCTCGACACCGCGGCGCTGGCGCCGTTCGCCGACAGCGTGGTGCGGGCCGGGATCCGCCGGGTGCGCGGAGACGTGATTGGCGACGCGTCGTTCCTGGGGGCGGAGCTCAGGGGCCCTGGGTGGGATCCGGACGATTTCGACCGGCCGTGGGCCGCCCCCGCGGCCGCGTTAGGCGCCGCCGAGAACCGGATCCGGATCCGGGTGACGCCTGCCGCGCGGGCGGGGCAGCCGGCAACGGTGGAGGTGGAACCCGCCAACGACTACTACCACGTGTCCAGCGCAGTGATAACCGCGCGCCGCGGTTCCCTGGGAGCCATCAGCCTGCGGCGCGGCCGCGCCCGTGGCGTGGTCGAGGTCTTTGGCGCCATCGCAGTGGGATCCTCGCCGTGGAACGGCTGGGTTGTAGTCGATGAGCCGGCCGTGTACGCCGCCGGTATGTTGCGCCGGCTGCTGGCGGCGCGCGGCGTCGAGGTGAGCGGCGCGACCCGGTCGGTCTCCGACGCCGCCGAGGCCCGGGCGCAGCAGATGCTGCGCCGCTCGTCGTTCCGCGGCGACCCGTTCCGCGGCGCGATCGCGGTGCGCCGCTCCGAGCCCCTGGAGCAAATCGTGACCATGATCAACCACCGCAGCCACAACCTCTCCGCGGAGCTCGTGCTGCGTTCGATAGGCAGGATGGTCTCCAGTTCGGGAACCTTCGCCTCCGGCGCGCGCGCCGTAGCGCGGTTCCTGGTGGACTCGGTCGGAATCCACCCCGACCAGGTGCTGGTAAGCGACGGCTCCGGCCTCTCGTTGCTCGACCAGGCGACGCCGCGATCGCTGGTCCAGCTACTGGCGTGGATGCACGGCGCCCGCGGCGGAGAGACGTTCGTGCGCTCGCTGCCACTGATGGGCGAGGGACCGCGCCGCCGCCTGGCACACACGGAAGCCGCCGGAAGAGTGCGCGCCAAGACCGGCACGCTGGACCGCGTCTCGGCCCTGGCGGGCTACGTGACGGCGGCCAATGGAGAGGAGCTCGCTTTCGCCGTCATCGCCAACGACACGCCGTCAATCGCTCATGCCCGCCGCACGCAGGACAGCCTCGCGGTGATGCTCGCGAGGCTGTCCCGTGAGGTTCCCCGGCGCGGGCGCGCCACGCCGCGTCGCTAGCGGCCAGCCAGCCTCCGCACCGTCTCGATCAGCAGCCGTATCCGCGCCGCGTCGGACGAGCCCGCGGCGTCGCGCTCCAGCGCCGCCGCCAGCTGGTTGAGCGCATTGCGGCGGGCAGTCCCCGCAGCCCGTTCGGCGCGGTCCAGGGCGCCGCGCACGGCCGTTATGCGCGACGCTGGCAGGCCGCCACCGCGCTCCAGCTGGTCCACGTAGGCGCGCGCCACCACGAACGCGGCGGGCCACACCAGATGTTCCTGGTCCTGCGGATTGAAGTAATCGAACCGCACCAGCCGCGCTGCCTCGATCTCGTTGCGAGACAGCAGCTCGCTCGGCTCCAGCTCCAGGATGTCGAGCCCGCGCGAGAGGTCGGAGCTGAAGATCAGGCCGTTGTACCAGTAAGCCGACCACGAACCCGCCGGCAGCAGGTTGGTGGTGTCCATCGGACCGCGGTCGAAAAACGCGATCTCGACCGGCCGCGCCGGGTCGGTGAAGTCGAACACCGACACTCCGCCCTGGTACCAGCCCTGAACCATGATGTCGCGCCCGGGCACCGGCACCAGCGAGCCGTTGTGCGCCACGCAGTTCTCCTGTGCGGTCTGTGGCGCCGGCACCTTGTAGTAGCCGCGGAAGGTCATGGTATCGCCGGAAAGGGTGAAGATCGCGTTGGCACCCCACTCCCGGCGGTCGGTCGCGCGGCAGCGCGCTTGGAGCCCGCCGCCCCACTCGTCGGTGAACAGCACCTTCGTTCCGTCGTTGTTGAACGTGGCCGAATGCCAGAAGGCGAAGTTGGAATCTGCCGCTGCGCCGATGCGGCGCGGGTTGCGCACGTCGCTGATGTCGAGCAACAGCCCGTAGCCGCCGCACGCCCCGCCGGCGCGGCGGATAAACGAGTAAACCGTTATGTCATGGCACTGGTTGGGACCGCTCGGCTCGCCGATCAGCTGCGCGACGATCCGTGGCAACGCTTCACGCAGCGCCTGGCTGTCGGCCGCGTTCGGCGCCGTCCGGCCGCCCGCCCGCGCGATACTGTCCAGCAAAGGCCGCGCGAAGCCCGCCGGCACCACCGTCTCTTCGCCCTGGATCATCACTGTGAACTCACCTCGGGCCCTTGCCGCCGCAGCCTCGCGCGCCGCCGCGATGCTGTCCTCCGGCGAGGGACCGTGGGTGGGCGGAGCGCCCAGGCCGGTGAAGATCCGCGCCGTGCTCACCACCCGCGCCTGCTCCGGCGCGGCGAGCGGCACCTGGATGATCTCGATCCTGAACAGCGCCGAGTTGGGATCCTGCTCCGGCGGGCGTCCCGAACAGCCGGCCAGCTCGGCCGCCGGACGGACCGGCGCCGAGCCGGACACGTAGATGTACACGTTGGCCGTGTCGGCCGGATCGCGCACCAGCGTGTGAGTGTGCGAGCCGCGGCAGGTCTGCACGTTCGCGATCGGGCGCGGCTGGGCCGGGTTGCCGATATCGAAGATTCGGATGCCCCGCATTCTCAGCGGGCTCACCGGGCCGCGCGGCGCCTCGGTGCCGCAGTCGGTGCGCCCCTCGAAGCCCTCCGACGAAAGGAACAGCAGGTTGCGGTACACCGACACGTCGTTCTGCGCACCCGGGCACACGTAGGCCGACACCAGTTGCGGCCGCCGCGGATCGCTGATGTCGAAGATCTGGAACCCGCTGAAGTTTCCCTGCACCACCAGGTTGCCGCGGAAGGCCAGGTCCGATCCGATGAACCTGAAGTCGCCAGGCTGGGTGCGGTCCACCAGCTGGTCGGCGGGCGGCGTGCTGGATACCAGCCTCATGTTCCACTGCGCTATCCCCGCGTCGAACCACCCGGCCCGCAGCCCCACCCGCGGGTCGGGCCGCGCGCCGGCCTGGGCCTCCAGACGTGATGCAGCTCCCGCCGTGCACAGCGACAGTACCACGGCCCCCAACAACTGCCTTGCGTTCACAGACACCTCATTGGTGATGGAAAAGGTCTACTGCGCTCGCCGCGCCGCCCGTGTTGCGAGCAGCAGGCGGCTCATTCTCTCTATCTCCGCGGTCTGATCGGCGTGGACGTCGGCGGCAAAACGATACACCTCGCCGTCCCGCGCCGCACCAGGCGTCGCGAACAGGCTGTCGACCATCTGGATCGCACCGCGATGGTGCTGGATCATCAGCACCAGGAACAGCCGATCGAACTCGCTGCCCCGGGCGCTGTCCAGCTGCGCCAGCTGCGCGGCGTTCAACATTCCGGGCATCAGCTCGTGGTGCGCGCCGCCGTGGACCGGCAACCCGCGTGGATCGGCGGACGGCACAGGCTCGCCGCGCTCACGCAGCCAGCGCTGCATGAACTCGATCTCGTCGCGCTGCGAAACG
>DATMBH010000220.1:0-3805 GCA_035559335.1 Gemmatimonadales bacterium | reverse complement strand
TGTGCGAACCGCTGCTAGAGGACAAGGTGGATGTACTGGTCTCCAACCCGCCGTACGTTGCGAGCCGGGAGTGGGAGAATCTGGAAGCGGTGGTTCGGGAGTTCGAGCCGCGGCTGGCGCTGGATGGCGGCGAGGACGGCATGGTGGTGCTGCGCGAGCTGATCTCGCAATCTGGCGCGGTCCTGAACCCCGGAGGACTGATCGCCCTCGAGACCGACTCGGCTCGCGCGGCGGCGACGGCCCGACTTCTGGACAGCGCGGGGTTCATCGAAGTCCAAGTGCTCAACGACCTCCAGGGGCGGCCCCGCTATGCGCTGGGCCGCAGGAAAGAGTGAAAGAGATGATCCAGGAAAGGGCCACGGACCTGGGACGACTGATCGGCCAGAGCGAGGAGTTCCAGGCCTTCAAGCGCGCCAACGAGCGCATCCGCCAGGAGCCGGAGCTGCGCCAGCAGCTCGAACAGCTCCGCTCGCTGCAGCTGGCCGTGGCCGAGCAACTCGACCGCGGCGTCACGCCGACGCCGGAGCAGCAGCAGCAGATAGACGCGCTGGTAAGCCGCGTGCAGTCGCACGCGGCCTATCAGGGACTGGTGGCCGCGCAGTCCAACTACGACAAGCTGATGCTCAAGGTCAACGACTGGATCTCCGAGGGGATCAGCAAGGGCGCCGAGAGCCGGATCATAACGCTCTAGCGCCATGGCATCCGGTCTGTTTATCGCGTTCGAGGGCGTAGAGGGCGCCGGCAAGACCACCCAGGTCGCGCTGTTTGCCGAGCGCTGCCGCGCCGCCGGGCTCGACGTGGTGGTGGTGCGCGAGCCGGGTGGCACCGGGTTCGCCGAGAAGTGCAGGGACTTGCTGCTGCACGCGCCGCAGGACCTGACGGCCGCGAGCGAGCTGTTCCTGTTCAACGCCGCGCGAGCTGACCTCGTGGCGCGGGTCATCGGACCGGCCCTGGCCGCGGGCAGGATCGTGGTCGCCGACCGCTACGAGCTGTCCTCGCGCGCCTATCAGGTAGCTGGGCGCGGGCTGCGCGAGTCGCTGGTACGCGCGGTGATATCGCTGGCTGTTGACGGCATCAGGCCGGACGCCTACGTGGTCCTCGACGTAGCGCCGCGGGTCGGCCGCGCGCGCCAGGACCAGGCGGGCAAGGTCCCCGACCGGATCGAGCGCGAAGACGCGAAGTTCCACTCCCGGGTGTACCGGGCCTTTCGCAACGCGAAGGGTCCCGGCATCATCCATGTAAAGGCATCGGGCGAGGCCGGAGCGGTGGCGGACGCGGTGTGGAAGGCGCTGGCGAGACGGTTCCCCGGACGCCTCCGGGTTCGCCAGCGGTCCCCCTGACCCCCCCGGCCCTCGACCCCTGCAGTCAGGAGCCCCGACATGTTCTCTCGGCAGCAGAAGATCACCCTGGCAATCGCGGGAATCGCGTTCCTGTCTGGCGGCTGGCTCATGCAGCAGACCAGCCGCCCGGAACAGAACGTGTACCGTCAGGCGCGGCTGTTCGACGAGGTGTTGTCGCGGGTGGCCGACTACTACGTCGATTCGCTGAACGAGCACCAGCTGTACCGGTTCGCGATCGACGGGATGCTGCGCGAGATCGGCGATCCCTACAGCGGGTTCCTAGATGGGCGAGAGCTGCGCGCGCTGAGCGAGCAGACCACCGGCAACTACGCCGGGATCGGGATCCAGATCGAGGTGCGGGACGGGGCCATCCTGGTGGTGGCGCCGCTGCCGGAGACGCCGGCCGAGCGCGCGGGGCTGCAGACCGGCGACCGGATCATCGCGGTGGACGACTCCTCGACCGAGCGCTGGAATCAGGATCGCGCGGTCTCGGCGTTGCGCGGGCCGGCCGGCAGCCAGGTGACGATCCGGGTGCAGCGGCCTGGCAACCCGGCGTTGCTGACGTTCCGGCTCACGCGCGCCGAGATCCACGCCCGCTCGGTGCGGCTGGCGACGCTGCTGGAGGGCGGAGTGGGGTTCATCGAGCTGTGGACCTTCAGCGAGGCCACCGCGCGCGAGCTGGCCGCGGCCATTGACTCGCTGCGCGCTGCCGGCATGCGCTCGCTGATTCTCGACCTGCGCTGGAACCCGGGCGGCCTGCTGGAGGAAGGGGCCCAGGTCGCCGACCTGTTCCTCGACCGAGGCATGGAGATAGTCGAGACGCGGGGCAGGGCGCCGGGCTCGAGCCGCCAGTTCGTTGACGAGGCGCCGCAGCGCTATCCCCGGTTGCCGCTCGTTGTGCTCGTCAACGGCGCCACGGCCTCGGCGTCCGAGATCGTGGCCGGAGCGCTCCAGGATCACGATCGCGCCGTGGTGGTGGGGACCACCACGTTCGGCAAGGGCGTGGTGCAGTCGGTGTTCAGGCTCTCGTCCGAGGCGGTCCTCAAGCTGACCACCTCGCGGTGGTACACGCCCAGCGGGCGCAGTATCCAGCGGCCGCAGCACGATGGCCGCGACCAGGACGACCGCGATCCGGACGAGGAGCCGGCGGCGAGCGACTCGACGCCGGTGTTCCGGACCACGGGCGGCAGGACAGTGCGAGGCGGCGGCGGCATCAGGCCGGACGTGGTGGTTCGGGTGGACAGCCTGACGAGAGCGCGACGCGACCGGCTGCAACGGGCCCTGGGGCAGAACGTGGTCCGTTACACCGACGCGCTGGCGGCTTTCGCCCTCGAGATGCGCGGTCGCCGCGACATTGACTCGCCGCTGTTCAGCGTCGGGCCGTCGATGCGCGAGCGGTTCGTGGAGCTGCTGCGCGAGCGTGGCGTCACGCTCGATCGCGCCGTGCTGGATGAGACTTGGCCGGTGATCGAGCGGGTGCTGGCGACGCAGACGGCGCGGTTCGTGTTCGGGCGCGCCGGCGAGGTGAGACGCCAGGCAGTGGAGGACCCGGTGCTGCGCACGGCGGTGGATCTGGCCGCGCGCGCCCGTTCTCCGGAGGAACTGCTGCGGCTGGCCGGTGGCGCTCCGGCGGAGCGGTCCACGGCGCCGGGCGGCGCGCGGCGCTAGTGCCCGGAGGGTGCTGAGGTGCTAGTCGCCGCGGCGCTCGCCGTCGGCGCGGTGGTCGGGGTGCTCGCCACCCTGACCGGCATCGGCGGCGGGGCGCTGATGGTCCCGTTCCTCTACTTCCTCTACGACCACATCGGCATCGCCCCTGCCCAGGCCACGGTGCTGGCCCACGCCACCAGCTTGGCCGTCATCGTGCCCACCGCATTGCGGGGGCTGATCGCCTATCGGGGCAGCGGGCTGGTGCGGTGGCGCGCCGCGTTGCCGCTCGCCGTGACCGCGGCGCTGACGGCGGCGCTCACCGCGCAGCTGGCCCCGCGCGTGCCGGAGCGCGGGCTGCGCATTGGGTTCGGTGTGTTCCTCGTCGCGATGGCGGTGGACCTGCTGCTGCGCCGCGGCGGGCGGGAGAGCGCGGAGGCCGAGGGCCCGGTGCCGGTGGGCCGCTCGGTGGCGCTCGGGGTGCCGGTCGGCGTCTTGAGCGCTGCGTTAGGTGTTGGCGGAGGCATCCCGGCCACCATGGGAATGCACTACCTGCTCAGGATGCCGCTCCGGATCATTGCTCCCACCTCGCTCGTGGTCGTCGCGGCTACGGGCGCGTCCGCCACCGCCAGCTACCTGGTGCAGTACGCGGGCAGCCTGCCGGTGGGCGGGATCGTCGGTTTCGTGGACTTCACCCATGGCCTACCGCTGGCGGTGGGGGCGATGGCCGCGGCGCCGGCGGGCGTCAGACTGAACCGGGTGTTGCCGGCTGCGGTGCTGCGCCGGGTGTTCGGAGGCGTGCTGCTGCTAATGGGTCTGCT
>DATMBH010000219.1:0-18323 GCA_035559335.1 Gemmatimonadales bacterium | reverse complement strand
CGGGAGCCCACGCCGCGCGGCGAGGTGGCGCGTGCCTTCGCGCTGTTGCTGGGTGCCACCGGGAGTCCCGGAGCGTCCAGCGCGCTGGCCGAGCTGGCCGGCCACGGCGATGCCGAGGCGCGGGTGGCGGCGGTCGAGGCGCTGGCGCGAATCGGCGGCGGCGACGCCTCGCGGGTGCTGGCCGTGGCGCTGCGCGATACGGACGCGCGGGTGCGGGTCGCGGCGGCCAACGCGATCGGATGGCACGGTGAGTCGGGGCTGGTGCCGCTGCTGATGGGCAGGCTGGAGGAGGAGTCGGACCCCGACGTAATGGCCGCGATGCTGGCCGCGTTAGGCGAGCTGCGTGAGAGCCGTGCTGTGGCGCTGCTGTTGGAAGTGGCCAAGGGTGTAAGCGGGGTGTTCCAGCGCCACCCGGTGCGAGTACGGGCCGCGGCGCTGCGCGCCCTGGGCGCGATCGGTACACCTGAGGCGCGGCTCACCCTGCAGAACTACCTGCGGCACCCCTCGCCCGAGATCCGCCAGGCGGCAGAAGAGGCGCTGCGGTGAAGCGCAGGATAGTGATCCTGCCCGACTCGGTAGCCAACCGGATCGCCGCCGGCGAGGTGGTCGAGCGCCCGGCCTCGGCGCTCAAGGAGCTGCTGGAGAACTCCCTCGACGCCGGCGCGAGCGCCATCACGGTCGAGATCGAGAACGGCGGTAGGACGCTGGTCCGCGTTGCCGACAACGGGGAAGGGATGGGCCGCGAGGACGCGCTGCTGGCGCTGGACCGGCACGCCACCAGCAAGGTGCGCACGGCCGAGGACCTGGTGGGCATCGCCACCTTCGGATTCCGGGGCGAGGCGCTGCCCAGCATCGCAGCGGTGAGCCGCTTCGAGATGGAGACGGCCGCCGCCGGCGAGCCGGTGGGGACCCGCGTGGTCGCCACGGGGGGCCTGGTATCGGCCGTGGAAGATTGCGCCCGGCAGCCGGGTACGACGGTGACCGTGAGGTCGCTGTTTTTCAATACGCCGGCCCGGCGCAAGTTTCTGAGGAGCGCGCGTAGCGAGCAGCGCGCCTGCGTTGATATCGTGACGATTCTGGCGCTGGCGCGGCCCGCCCTGGCGCTGTCGCTCACCGCGGACGGACGCCGGTTGGTTGAGGCGCTGCCCGCCCGAGACCTGGCCGCCCGCACGGCTCAGCTGTTAGGCGCAGACTTCGCGGCGACGCTGGTGCCCGTGCACCACGAGCAGGAAGGCATCGCCGTCGAGGGGCTGGTCCAGCGCCCGGCTGAGGCGCTAAGCGCCGGCCGGCATGCGTATCTGTTCATCAACGGCCGGCCGCTGCGCGACCACTTCCTGGTGCGCGCGGCCGAGCGCGGCTACCGCGCCACGGTGCCGGCCGGGTCCCGGCCGAGCCTGGTGCTGATGCTGCGGGTGCCGTATGCCGACGTGGACGTGAACGTCCACCCGGCCAAGCTCGAGGTGCGATTCCGGGACCGCTACCTAGTAGAGGCCGCGGTCGAGGAAGCAGTGCATCGCGCCCTCGGCTCACTAGTTTCCGCGGCGCCCGTCGTTAGGGTGCCGTGGGAACACCCGGCTGCCGCGCCGGCGCCGCCGGGAGCCGTCGCGCGGTCGCAGCCTGCCCCTGACGCCGATCTGTTTGAACCGTCCCTGGCTTCGGAGCGTGAGGCAGCCTCCGCCGACGTCCCGGCCATGAAGGTCGTGGCGCAGCTGTTTGCCACCTACCTGCTGGTGGAGTCGCCCGAGGGACTGCTCATCATTGACCAGCACTCGGCCCATGAGCGGGTGCTGTTCGAGCGCACCATGAGCGTGCTCGAGAATGGCGGAGGCGACTCGCAGCAGCTGCTGTTCCCGGTCACGCTCGAACTGGAGCCGGGAGAGCTGGATGCCCTGGAAGCGAGCCGCGAGCTGGTGGCCCGGCTCGGTTTCGAGATCGAGCCGTTCGGCGGCAGGGCAGTGCTGATGCGGGCCTCGCCGGTGCCGCACGCGCGCTTCGACGCCGCTAGGTGCTTGCGCGAGCTTGCCGCGGACTTGGCCGGCAGCCGGTTCGGCGCGCTGGCCAACCGTCTGGAGCGTTTCGCCTCCACCTTCTCCTGTCGCGCGGCCATCAAGGCCGGCCAGGCCCTGACCCGGCCCGAAATGGAGGAACTGGTGGCGCGGCTGTTTGCCTGCGCGCTCCCGGCCCACGACGTGCACGGCCGACCGACGATCGTCCAGCTGCCGCTGGCCGAGCTGGAGCGGCGGTTTGGGAGAAGGTAGGGGCCGGGGATCGGGGGTCGGGGGTCAGGGATTTCACAGTGACCGGCGTGCCGCATTCAGTGAATCGGCAGCATGCTTTCCCTGATCCCGGATCACCGAACCCCGATCCCCGTTATCGCCGGCCCCACCGCCAGCGGCAAGACGGCTATTGCCACCGTCCTTGCGTCGCTTGCTTCCGTCGAGTTCGTCTCGGCCGACTCCAGGCAGATCTACCGCGGCCTCGACATCGGCACCGCCAAACCCACAGCGGCAGAGCGGGCGGCGGCTCCGTACCACGGTCTGGACCTGGTGGAGCCGGACGAGCGGTACTCGGCGGGACGGTTTGCGCGCGAGGCCGCGGAGTGGATCGCCGGGATCCTCGCCCGTGGCAGACTGCCATTGGTCGTGGGCGGAACCGGGTTCTACCTGAAGGCGCTGTTCGAGGGGCTATTCGAGGAACCTCACCTGGACCCTGGGGCCCGCGACGCGCTGCGCCGGGAACTGGCCGGCCGTGACAGCATCGAGCTGGAGCGCTGGGCCAAGCGGCTCGACCCTGCATGGATGGGCGGCGGGCGGCAGCGCGCGCAGCGCGTGATAGAGGTGGCGTTGCTGACCGGCCGCAGGCTCAGTGATCTGCACGCTGAGGCAGCCGCCGCAACGCCGCGGTTCCGGCCGGTCACGTTCCTGGTCACGCTGCCGAGACCGGAGCTGCATCGCAGAATCGAGAGGCGGGCCGTTGCGATGCTGGAGGCCGGACTGGTGGAGGAGACCCGCTCGGTGCTGCGTCGCGGCGTCGGGCCGGACGCACCGGGCCTCAGCGGAGTTGGCTACCGCCAGTGCGTCGATCACGTCCTCGGCAGGCTGCCGCAGAGCGAGCTGGCGGCGGCGATAGTGACGGCCACGCGCCGCTATGCCAAGCGCCAGGAGACGTGGTTCAGGCACCAGCTCAAGGGACCGGTTCGGCAGCTCGATGGGACCGGTTCGCCGCAGGCGCTGGCGCGAGAACTGCTCGCCGGGTATCGTGCGGCGTGCGAATCGGAATAGTTTGCTATCCCACCTACGGCGGCTCCGGCGCCGTGGCCACCGAGCTAGGCCTGGCGCTAGCCGAGCGCGGCCACGAGGTCCACTTCATCTCGTACGCGATGCCGTTCCGCCTGCGGTTCAACGAGCGGGTGACGTTCCACGAGGTCGAGGTAGGCAGCTACCCCCTGTTCGAGCACCCGCCTTATTCGCTGGCGCTGGCCGTCAAGCTCCATGAGGTGGCGGTGCGCGAACGGCTCGACGTGATCCATGCGCACTACGCCATACCGCACGCCACGGCCGGCTGGATGGCCAAGAAGCTGCTGGAGGGTACGCGCGAGTTACCCATCGTCACTACGCTGCATGGGACCGACATCACTCTCGTCGGCCAGGACCCGTCCTATTTCGCGATTACGCGGTTCTCGATCGAGAAGTCGGACGCGGTGACCGCCGTGTCGGCGTACCTGCGTGACGAGACGTACCGCGCTTTCGGGTGCGATTCGTGCGCGATCCGGGTTGTGCCTAACTTCGTGGACCTGGAAGAGTTCAAGCCACCCACCGAGCGCTGCTCCAGCTTCGCGCCCGAGGAGCGGATTCTGATGCACATCTCGAACATGCGGCCCGTGAAGCGGGTGTTGGACGTGGTGCGCGTGTTCGCCTTGGTGCAGAAGGAGGTCCCCTCGCGCCTGATCATGGTGGGCGACGGCCCCGACCGGGACCTGGCCGAGCGTGAGGCTCAGCGGCTGGGCGTGGCGGGCCGCACCCGCTTCCTGGGGAAGATCGAGGACGTGGCCGAGGTGCTGCAGTGGGCGCACTTGTACCTGCTTCCGTCCCAGACTGAGTCGTTCGGCCTGTCGGCCCTGGAGGCGCTGGCTACTGGTGTGCCGGTGATCGGGTCGCGGGCCGGCGGCCTTCCCGAGGTAGTGGAACACGGCGTGAGCGGGCTGCTTGCGGAGCCCGGGAATGTTGACGCCATGGCTGCCGGCGCACTCGAGATACTCTGCGACGAAGCGCGCTGGAAGGAGTGGTCCGCCGCCGCGCGGCAGCGGGCTGCCGCCTTTGCCACCGATCTGGTTGTTCCCCAGTACGAAGAGGTCTATGCCGCCGTCGTGGCCGGCTGACGTCCTCCGCCTGATACGCGTCCGGAATCTGCTGATCGCCGCCGCCGGAGTGGCGGTGGGGGGAGTAGTGGCGCTGGGCAGGTTCGCGATTCCGGAGCCGGTGTGGTTGGCGATGGGCTCGGCCATCGGGCTCGGCGCCGCTGGGAACGTCGCCAACGACCTCTCGGACCTCGAGGCGGACCGCATCAACCGTCCCGACCGTCCTCTGGTCGCCGGCCGAATATCGCGCAGCGCGGCCATCCTGACGGGCGGGTTGCTGGGCGGAACGGGTTTGGTGCTGGCCTGGATGGCGGGCGCGGCCACGCTCGCGATCGCCACGGGCGCACTGGTGGTGATGCTGGTGTACTCGCCGCTGCTGAAGCGGAACGGGATAGTGGGGAACGTGGCGGTTGCGGTGGTGGCATCGCTTCCGCTGGTGTACGGACCGGCCGCGTTAGGTGCCATGCGTGCCGGCACTATCCCATTCGTGTTCGCCTCCCTGTTGCATCTGGCGCGCGAGCTGGTCAAGGACCTCGAGGACGTGGCCGGTGACCGGATGGTCGGCAGGCGCACCATGCCGATCGTCCACGGCGAGGCGACGGCGTACCTGGCGGCCGCGGTCACGCTGGTGGCCTTTGTGCCTGCCTCCCTGGCGCCGTGGTTCGCAGGTAAGTATGGGGACCGTTATGGAGTCGTGGTCGTGCTTCTCAATCTCGGCGTGCTGGCCCTGGTGGCGCGCCTGCTCCAGTTCCGGCACGCGGGCGCCCGCGCGGCACTGAAGCTGGCGATGGTGGCCGGCCTGGCGGCACTGGTGTGGGATCGCTTGTGAGCATACTCGATGCGTTGATACTCGGCCTGGTGCAGGGCGTCACTGAGTTCCTCCCCATCTCCTCCGACGGTCACCTGGCGCTCGCGCAGCACCTGCTGGGGCAGGTGCAGC
Source organism: Gemmatimonadales bacterium (assembly GCA_035559335.1). Lineage (GTDB taxonomy): Bacteria > Gemmatimonadota > Gemmatimonadetes > Gemmatimonadales > JACORV01 > DASXPG01. The sequence continues at coordinate 13,026 of DATMBH010000219.1, read as the reverse complement.
CGCTGTTCTTTGACGTCGCCGTGCACGTCGCGACGCTGGCAGCGATCGTGATCGCCTTCCGGGAGGCGATCTGGAAGCTGCTGCGGGGTGTGATCGCGGCCGACCGCGACTCGCGCGGCGAGCTGGGGCTGTACGCGGCCGCCTCGGTGCCGACCGTAGTGGCGGGCCTGGTGCTGGAGCCGCGGATCGAGGCCATCAAGGAGTCGCTGTGGTTCGTGGGCGCCGCGTTCGTGGTGATGGGAGTGGTGCTGTGGTCGGCGCGGCGGCGCATGGATGGAGCCCGTCGTACGCCCACGCTGCTTGAGGCCGTGGCCATCGGGGTGGGCCAGGCCGCCGCGATCCTGCCGGCCATCTCCCGGTCCGGGAGCACCATAACGATTGCGCTGTGGCGCGGTATCGAGCCGATCCGCGCCGCCGAGTTTTCGTTCGTGCTCGGCGTGCCGGCGATCGCCGGTGCGGCGCTGCTCGAGGCGCGACACCTCACGCAGGGCCTGGACCGGGTGGGAATACTGCCGCTCGGCGTCGCGATGGCGAGCGCGTTTCTGAGCGGGCTGGGCGCGATCGCGCTGCTGCGACGGATGTTGCGCGCCCGCGCCTTCCACCGGTTCGCCCCGTACCTGTGGCTGGTCGGCGCGGCCACACTCGTGCTCGCAGGACTGCGGCGGTGATCGACCTCCACGACCCTCCTGCGCTGCTGCGCTACGACGGGTTCACAGCCTCGGAACTGGCAGAGCTGTGCCAGGCGCCGCGGGTGGTGCTCTACGACACGATCGGCTCGGTGCTGGATGTCGCGCACCAGCTGGCCGAGCAGGGGACGCCGGCGGGGACCATTGTGCTCGCCGAGGAACAGACGGCCGGCCGCGGGCGGCAGGGCCGCGTGTGGCACTCGCCGGCCGGCGCGGGCATCTGGATGGCGGTGGTGCTGCGGCCGCCCGAGCCGTTCGTGCCTGGCGCCTTCGCGCTGCGGGCGGGAAACTTCGTGCTGCTAGCCGTGACGGGCGCCAGAGCGATCGAGGCAAGGCTGAAGTGGCCTAACGACATTGTCGTGAAACGCCGGAAGCTGGCGGGAGTGCTGTGCGAGGCGCGGTGGAAGGGGTCGCAGCTGCAATGGGTGAGCGTGGGAGTGGGCATCAACGTGCGGGGTCCGCTGCCCGAGCCGCTGCGGGAGCTCGCCACCACCATGGAAGAGCAGGGCGCGGATACCAACCGGCCGGCGATCGTGATGGCGATCAGCCGGCTGTTCAGGACCCTGGGTAGGCGCGCCGGACCGCTGGGCGAGGCAGAGCGCGCGAGGCTGGCTCAAGAGGTCGAAAGGGCGTTGCCAACCGGATTCGCCGAGATAGAACCCGATGGCACCCTGGTTGTGAGGGGCAACCGCGGTCCGGGCGCCGCGGTGCTTGACCGGCGCGTGATGCCGCTCTAGCGTTGCGAATGCTCCTCGCGCTCGACATCGGCAACTCCGAGGTCACGATAGGCGTGTTTTCCGGCCGCGAGCTGGAGCGCAGCTGGAGAATCACCACCAGGCCCGAGCGTAGCGCCGACGAGTGGGCGGTGCTGCTGCGGGCGCTGTTCCGCGAAGCGGGCATGGACGTGACCCGCGTGGATGCCAGCGCCATAGCGTCCGTGGTGCCCGCAGTCACCGAGCCGGTCGCCGACGCGCTGCTCGATGCCACCGGAACCACCGCCTTCATGGTGGGCCCCGACAGCCCGCTGCCCATCAAGCTGGACGTGGAAGAGCCTGCCACCGTGGGCGCCGACCGGATAGTCAACACCCTGGCCGCGAGTCGGTTGTTCGGCGTGGACGTGATCGTGGTGGACTTCGGCACGGCCACCACCCTCGACTGCATAACGAAGGACGGCAGGTTCCTGGGTGGAATAATCGCGCCCGGAGTGCGCACCGCGGGCGAAAACCTGATTCGCAAGGCGGCAAAGCTCACCGCGACCGAGATCGGTCCGCCGCTGCGCGCGCTCGGTAGGCGGACCGAGGACTGCATTCGCGCTGGCCTGGTGTTCGGCGCCGCCGATAGCGTGGACGGCATGGTGCGCCGCCTCAAGGCCGAGTGGCCGACGCGGGACACCCCGCGCGTGGTGGCCACCGGAGGGCTGGCGCCGCTGGTTGCCGCCTACTCCGAGGAAATCGAGGAAGTCCATCCCGACCTGACGCTGCAAGGCCTGAGGATCGCGGCCGAGCTGCTGGCCGGCCGCAGCTTCGACTGATGGCCGCGGATGCTCGCGGCCACAACGTCTGGCGCCGGCTCGGCTACCGTCTGCTGCCGGGCGATACCTTCTCATACATCCTCCACATGCGGCCGGCCGAGTGGCCCATCATGGCCGCCCACACGGCCTTGGGCTGGGTGCTGGCGGTCGGGCTCCAGGGGGCGCTGGAAGGCCAGAAGCTGACCGAAGCTGCCGGCGCGCTGCTGCTGTGGGTGGTGTTCCTTAACGGCGGAACTCTCGCCATCAACTCGGTGTTCGACCAGGACGACGGCGACATCGGCTACCTGCGGGCGCCGCCCCGACCACCGCGTTACCTGCTGGGCTTTTCCCTGGTGCTGCTGGTCTCGGGGCAGGTGCTGGCGCTTGCGCTGCCCACCGGGTTCGTAATTGCCTACGCGATCTGCTTCGCGATGTCGCTGGCCTACTCGGTTCCGCCGCTGCGGCTCAAGGCTGTGGGAGGCGCCGACTGGGTGATCAACATGTGGGGGTTCGGCACGCTGACGCCGTATGCCACGTGGGCTGCAACCGGAAGGCCACTCGACCTCGAAGCTGCACTGGTTTTGTTCGGATTTTGCCCGCTGTTCGCCTCGCTATACCCGCTCACTCAGCTGTACCAGTTCGAGGAGGACACCCGCCGCGGCGATCGCACCTTGGCCATCATACTGGGCATGCGGCGCAGTCTGGTGGTGGCCCTGGCCTGCGCGCTGCTGGCGTTCGCCTGCTTCGCCTGGGCGGCTGCGCTCGCCTCCGTCGCATGGTGGCAAGCCGGTGCCGTGGCACTCGCGCTCGCGGCCTGGCTCGGGGTCTTGATTCCCTGGCTCCGATATCACCAATCGTGGGATCCGGCACGCCATCAGCGCGGGATGTACGAGGCGCTGGCGGCCTGGGCGGTGACGGATGCAGCGATCGTGGCGGCGTTTGCAATTTGAACCCGAGGCGAGTCCGTATCAGCTCTCGCGTCTAACCCATTATCTTTCAAAGAGTTACATGCATTCATTCGCCCCTTGACACTGGTGCGGGGTAGTTCTACAATCACTTGTCGTTAGCACTCACCACAGGCGAGTGCTAACAGTCCAAAGTTCCACTACACAACAGTCTGCGGGAGGTTTTGAGGATCTATGGCCACCGCCACGAAGTCGAAGTTGAAGGTGCATCCGCTGGCCGACCGCGTCGCGATTCGTCCGCTGGAGGAAACGGAGACGATGCGGGGCGGGCTGTACATCCCCGACACCGCGAAAGAGAAGCCTCAGCAGGGCGAGGTCATCGCGGTTGGTCCGGGCCGGTTGGAGAAGGGTGAGCGCGTGCCGCTCGAGTTGAAGGTCGGAGACCGGGTGCTGTACGGGAAGTACAGCGGAACCGAAGTGAAGATCGACGACGAAGACATCCTAATCATCAAGGAGTCGGACGTCCTCGCCAAGATCGGCTGAGGCTCCGGTTTCGACAGGGAGGAAACTGAAAGATGGCAGCCAAGGAGCTGATGTTCAGCGTCGATGCCCGCGCGAAGTTGAAGAGGGGCGTCGATCAGCTGGCAGAAGCGGTGAAGGCGACGCTCGGGCCGAAGGGCCGCAACGTCGTCCTCGACAAGAAGTTCGGGAGCCCGACGGTCACCAAGGACGGTGTCACGGTGGCCAAGGAAGTCGAGCTTCCGGATCCGATCGAGAACATGGGCGCGCAGATGGTGAAGGAGGTGGCCACCAAGACCTCCGACGTGGCTGGTGACGGCACCACCACGGCCACCGTGCTGGCCCAGGCGATCTTCCGTGAGGGCTTGAAGAGCGTGACCGCCGGCGCCAACCCGATGCTGGTCAAGCGGGGCATTGACGCTGCGGTCGAGTTGGTCGTCGAGGAGCTGAAGAAGATGTCGGTCCCGACCAAGGGTAAGAAGGAGATCGCCCAGGTCGGCGCCATCTCGGCGAACAACGACAAGGAGATCGGTGACCTGATCGCCGAGGCGATGGAGAAGGTTGGCAAGGACGGCGTGATCACGGTGGAGGAGGCCAAGGGCCTGGCCACCGAGCTGGAGACGGTGGACGGCATGCAGTTCGACCGCGGCTACCTCTCGCCCTACTTCGTCACCGACCCGGACAAGATGGAGGCCGTGCACGAGGACGCCTACATCCTGATCCACGACAAGAAGATCAGCGCGATGAAGGACCTGCTGCCGATCCTGGAGAAGGTGGCGCAGTCGGGCAAGCCGCTGTTGATCATCGCCGAGGATGTCGAGGGCGAGGCGCTCGCCACGCTGGTAGTGAACAAGTTGCGTGGCACGCTCAAGGTCGTGGCCGTCAAGGCGCCGGGCTTCGGTGATCGTCGCAAGGAGATGCTGCGCGACATCTCGATCCTCACGGGCGGCAAGGTGATCTCCGAGGAAGTCGGCTTCAAGCTCGAGAACACCGTGCTGGCGGACCTGGGACGCGCCAAGCGGATCGTGGTGGACAAGGACAACACCACGATTGTGGACGGCGCCGGCAAGCGGGCCGACATCGACGGCCGCATCGGCGAGATCCGCGCCCAGATCGAAAAGTCCACCTCGGACTATGACAAGGAGAAGCTGCAGGAGCGCCTTGCGAAGCTGGCCGGCGGTGTTGCGGTCATCAACGTGGGCGCTGCCACCGAGACCGAGATGAAGGAGAAGAAGGCCCGGGTCGAGGACGCGCTGCATGCGACCCGCGCCGCGGTCGAGGAAGGCATTGTGCCGGGTGGCGGTGTGGCGCTGCTGCGCGCGCAGTCGGTGCTGGCCAAGCCCAAGACCACCAACGAGGACGAGCGCATCGGCTACGATATCGTGCGCCGGGCGCTGGAGGAGCCGATCCGCGCCATCGCGGCCAACGCCGGTGCCGAGGGCTCGATCGTGGTCGAGAAGGTGCGGGAGTCGAAGGATACGAACTTCGGCTACAACGCGCTGACCGGTGAGTTCGAGGACCTGGTGAGCGCGGGAGTCATTGACCCGACCAAGGTCACCCGCACCGCGCTGCAGAACGCGGCGTCGATCGCGGGCCTGCTGCTCACCACCGAGGCAGTGGTGGTCGAGAAGAAGGAAGAGAAGCCGGCCCCGGCGGCCCCGGGCGCGGGCATGGGTGGGATGTACTAAAGCAGACGGGAGATAGGTGGAAGAGAGGGGCGGCCCCGGAGCGATCCGGGGCCGTTCTGATTTCCCGGCAGTCACGCTGAGGCAACCGGTGCTGCAGGGGCCTGACACTCTGCCGCTGCGGAGCTGCGCGGTGGTGATGAGGGGGATGAGCAGGCGGGTCAGCGAGATCGTGGCCCGGAAGAGCGCAAGGTGTCGGCCTGCGGCCGATCGATCGCCGACCAATCCACGTCGTTGCGAACTCCCGTCCACATCTCGACCGGGCCCGCCATGATGCGCGTCCGCCAGGAGTAGGCGCCTACGGCCAGCCGGTAGGGCCGGCCGAGCGGCAGCCTGCCTTCGGAGATCCACTCTGGCCTGCCGTTCACCGCTGCGCCACAGCGGCCGTCGGGAAAGATTTGTATGCGCACGGTGTACCAGCGGCCGGTCGCGAGCGCACCGTCCGTGCGGCCGAATCCATACTCACCCCGTATCGAGAATCGTGGAGTCTGGAGGGGAAGCCTGGCCATCCTGTTGGGGAACGAAAACCCGCACGAGCCGGTTGCCGGCGTTTCGAGGGATGGCGGGCCACCGCTGACATGGTCCCACGACGCCAGACTGACTGAGTCCTTGCTCGAAGTCAGCTCCACGAAGAGGCTCTGCCACTGGCTGCCGGTCAGCGGGCTCGAGATCGCGATTTCCACTCCCAAGCCCTCTCTCGCGCTGGCTGCCTGCACGGTGTAGGCGCCCGTGTAGAAGTTGTTGTCGCCGCTGAGCCAGAGGGCAGGAACGCCGCCCGGCCCGAGTGCCCTCACCGGCATCGGATCGCCGAACATGCGCCAGGCGTCGCTGCCGCCGTCCCAGGTGTGGCGGAATACTGTCGTGAATCCTGCGGGTGCAACGGTGACCCAGGCTGAGTCGCGCAGCCACCCGCCCGCCGAAGCACGCACCAGAACGCGTCCGATACGCCGCGGAGTCAGTCTGCCCGTGCTGTCAATGGTGGCGACGCTCGAGTCGTCCACGGCCCAGCTTATAACACGCTGGTCCACCGCTAGCGGCCGGCCCGAGCCATCCAGGCCCGACGCCGCCATCTGGTAGCGCTGGTCGAGCGGAACGGCCGACTCCACGGTGTCAATCACAAGGCGCGTGCCAGGGCGCGGGCCGGCCGGCAGCGCGAACACGGCCTGGCTGAATCCGTGGCCAGGCGGGAGGTTGACCGGCAGCAGTCGCTCTGGACTCTCCGTGCTGAACGCCAGCAGTTCGCCCCGCCGCCGGCCGGGCCTTCTGCACAGGCAGACCGCCCAGCGGGCGTCGGGTGAGGCGGCCAGCCATTCGACGGTGACCGGCAAGGAGGACATGGCGCCGGTCTCCATGTCAATGCTGGCCACAAAGCGCCCCGAGCCGCCATCTGCGACCGCCAGTACGTGGCGCGCGTCCTGCCAAGCCACGATCTGGAGCACGTCGGTGCTCCCGCTGTTGTGACACCAGCGCCGCGAGCGGTCGGGAGTGATCCAGCATGGCCGGCCCCAGCCTCTCTGCACACCGGCACGCAGGTTCTCGGTGTAGGCGATGCGCGAGCCGTCCGGGCTCCAGGCGGGGGTGCTCTGGTCCCCAGCCGGCTCGCTGGCGACGGCGTGAACGGAATCGCCCGATGCCGTCATCAGGCCGATGTCGTAGGTGCTGTTATCCCACTGGTTGGACTCGAATGCCAGATACCGGCCGTCCGGCGACCACGTAGCAGCTTGGTCGTCCGGCCTGCCCCACGTCAGGCGGCGCTCGGTGCCGTCATGCTCCCTGACGTAGAGGTCCCAGCTTCTGGAATCCGGCGACACCCGATTGAAGGCCCAGCGGCGGTGTACTGGGTCGAAGGCTGGCTTGTCGGCATCCGCCGGTGGCGCCGCGACACCAGCGCTGTTGTCCGGTGCCGACAGCTCCACGGCTTCCGTGCGCGGCCATTGCGAGGAACGGAAGTTGGCTGATAGGACGTGAAGCGCTCCCGTCGTGTCAACGGTAGTGACGAACAGGACCGCATCCGGCGGCGCTTCGGGCAACAGCAGGGCTGACATCGCCGTGGCTGCGGCGAGCAGCGAGAATCCGGCCGCCGCAATGCGGGCGCGGGAGGTCAGACCGAGCCGCGTGCTGAGGGGGAGCGAGCGGAGCAGCTGCTTCACGCCGGGGTCGGAAGGTGGACGGCCCAGGAGCTGCGCCGCTACCGCCGCGGTCGGCCTGCGGTCGCCCGCGGCCCGCGCGGCCGTTAGGAGCTTTGCGAATACCGCGTGCAGCGAGGCGTAATCGCCTGCTTCGACCAGGTGCCGGCCGGCACTGAATAGCGTTCCGGTGTCGCCACCGGCTCCGGCGGCCATGGCCTGGCCGAGGGCCGTGTGCGCGGCCTTGACGGCGCCTTCGGGCGCGGCATCCAGCGCCATTTCCGCAACGGCGTCGTGGCTGGTCGTCCAGGATCGGCCGGCGCGGAGCGCGAACCCGCGCTGCTCGAGGATGGCGAGGTCAGCGGAAACGGCGGCCTCCTCGCGTCCGGCGCCGGCACTCAGGAGCGTGGCGTCCACGGGAGTGCCCGCTACGCTGAGGAGGAGCAGGAGCCAGCCTTGATTGCGGTCCAGCCTCTCAATCCGATGACGCAGTGCGCCGCCGTCGCACAGCTCCCTCTCCAGTCCGGCTGCGTCGTTGCAGCGCCATCCCGCTGCGTCGAGCTCGAGGATTCCGCGCTCGATGGCCAGCTGCAGGGTCTCGAGGATAAGGAGCGGCGACCCGTGGGTGGCGGAATGGAGCCTGCTGCCCAGGTCGGCCGCCCAGGGGTCGTCAGGCAGCGAGCCGAGGCTTGCTACCAGCGCAGCCGTATCCGACGAGGAGAGCGGTTCGAGCGCGAGCAGCGTGGAATCGTCGCGCTGAAGGGCGCCATCGGTCACCGGACGAGCGGTGGTGACCAGGAGTACGCGTTCGCCGGAGAGGCGAGCAGCGAGGCCGGCGAGCAGCTCGCGAGAGGGCGGGTCGGCCCAGTGCACGTCGTCCAGCAGCGCCGCCAGCGGCGCGTCCTCGGACACAGCCGCAAGTAGCTCGCCTAACGCGATGGTGCGGCGGCGGAGGGCTTCGGAGCCTGAGGCCGGGTCCGGCGATGCGGACGGAAACCGTGAACTTAGCGTGGGGTTGAGCGCCACCAGCGCGCCGGCCGCGGCGGTGGAGATTCCGGGGGCCCCAGGCAGTGCGGCCAGCGCGGCGGCAATGTCGCTGGCCGCGGCGAAGGGGATGTGCCGGGCGCCGGGGTTGGCGCGCACCATGACCGCGCGGGCGCGCGTGCCGCGCAGCCGGTTGAGCACGTGGGTCAAGAGGCGGGTCTTGCCCAGGCCGGCCGGCGCCGTGACGTGCACGTGGCGGGCCGGTCCGGATCGGGCCGCATCCCAGGCGGCGATGATGGTGCCGAACTCACGCTCGCGGCCCACCAATTCGGCCACCAGCGCTCGGGGTGGTTCGTGGTCGGAGAACGACGAGTGCGCTGCCGAGGTTTCCTTCGCTGACTTCAGCAGCGCCCGGGTGGCGGGTTCGGGCTCTCTTTCCTCCTCGGCGAGTAGCCGTTCCAAGGCATCGGCCTCCACGGCGGCGTTGAGCCGATCACCCGCCGAGATGAGAGCCTCGAGGAGCAGCCGCCAGCCGGCTTCGGCCAGTGGGTCGGTGTCGCGAAGCTGGCGGGCCAGGGTCACTGCGTCTCGCGTCCTTCCGCGGGAGAGCCGGTCGCGCACCAGATGCTCGGCGGCTCGGGCGAACATGGCGCGGAGCCGGTGGCGCTCGAGGTCGGCCCACTTCTCGAATTCCGCACCGCCCGGAGCGGCGAAGCCGGGGAGGAAGTCGCCTCCGTAGGCCGCCACTGCCGCCTCGAAGTCCTGGCGTTCCATGGCGCAGAGGAAGTCGTCGCGGTCCACATCCACAGCGGCGATGAGCTGGAGCCGCCCGTCGCTCGTGGCGGTGAGGTCCTTGCCGGCGCGCTGTCGTATATACCACAGCGTTTGTCGCAAAGCGTGGGCGGCGGCGGTCGGTTCGAGGTCGGACCAGAGCAGGTCCACCAGGTGTTCGCGGCGTGCGGTGCGGCCCGGTGAGAGCGCGAGGTAGACGATGAGCGCCAGCGGTTTGGAGGCGCCCAGGACGGGCGCAGATTCGCCGCTGGCCGCGACATATGCGAGCGACCAGCCGCCCAGAGTGGTGAGCCTCAGGCGGGCGTCAGCTGGTGGTGAAACCGCAGTTCCGTTGGGCATCTGACGGGCTTATGACCGTGGCTGCCTAGCGTGAGCCCACCATGGTGACAGGTTTCGGATGCGAAGTCCAAGAAACGAATCCGGTCCCCCGGTCACCGCTCGTCAGCACTGCTTTCGAGGGTCGCGCCGAAGAAAGTAGGGCTTGGTGGGTGGGTCAGCAAGGCGCTCGAGCGCGGTCGGGGGGCTGGTGAACCTGCGTACGTGCGGACAAGAACCAACATGTTGGGGGAGGCGACATGAAGGTGCTTCGGGCGGTCTTGCTCTCTTGCGGCGTACCATTAGTGGTGGCTGCGTGCGGAAAGGACGAGCCTTCGGGACCCCAGGGGCAACCTGGCGAAGGCATCCAGGAACTCAATTACTCAAACAACTCAGGCTATGTCGTATTTCATGTCGGAACTCCTGCCATCGAGGGACCCGACCTCGTTATTGAGGAGGTCACTTCGCCGCAGCACCACGTGGAGTCGCCGAGTGGTTCATGGGAGGTTCCATTCCGCGTGATCAACATGGGGTCGGCTGTACCAGCAGGCTCTTCTGCTGTCGCAGCGTACCTCTCTCCCGACCCAACTTACTCTGCTGACGATCGGTTCCTGGCGGAAGCGCCCGTTGGCACCATCGCTTCTGGTGCATACCAGAGTGGCGTTATCACTGTCGCGATGCCCGGCGGATACTCAGTCGGACGATATCTGTATGTGTTGCTGCTCGCGGATTTTGGCGACGCCGTTGCTGAGTTGAACGAGGCCGCCAACACCAGCTCCTTCTCAGTGTATGTGGGAACGCCTTCCGGCGGACTCGCCGACTTGGTGGTCGAAGGCATGAGTCTACCAACACAACACAATCTGCTTCCCGGCGAGAGCTCGAACATTCAGTTCCGGATACACAACATGGGGCAAAGCCCGTCGGCTGCCTCGAAGGCCAAGATCTATCTGTCTCGGGACAAGTCCATCTCCACGGACGATCTCGAGCTCGCGGAGGTGGACGTGTCACCACTCGGCCCCGGAGCCTTCCGGAACTATGACCAGAGGTTCACTGTGCCGTCAGGGTATGCCAACGGCTACTACTACATAATTGTGGAGGCCAATAGCCGGTGAAGCGTCGATCGCGGGCCTGCTGCTCACCACCGAGGCAGTGGTGGTCGAGAAGAAGGAAGAGAAGCCCGCTGCTCCGGCGCCCGGTGGTGGAATGGGCGGAATGTACTGAGAGCACGGGACCAGGTTAAGAGGAAGCGGGGGCTTCGGAGCAATCCGAGGCCCCTTTCCTCTTCTAGTGATCCCGGCCGATTCTGAGCAGTCGAATCGGCTGATCCTCCTTGGCTGGAACTGAGCTAAACTCCTGGCGTACGTTGCAAGTATGATCCGTGTGCTCGTGGTAGATCCACATCCGGTGGTGCGTGAGGGCGTCCGTCAAGCCGTGGCAGGTGCAGGCGACATCACGGTGGTGGCGGAGGCGGAATCCGACGAAGGTTTGCTCACAGCGCTGAGAACTACGCCGGTAGACGTGGTGGTGCTGGAACTCGGCACGCTGGCCGGCGGGCCGCTCTCGGGGATTCGGCGCATCAAGGCGGCCCAGCCAGCAGCGCGAGTGCTAGTCCTTACGGTTTATCGCGAGGAGGAGTTAGCGCTTCGCGTACTCGGGAACGGAGCCGACGGCTGCCTCACCAAATCTCGGACGCCGCGCGAGCTCGTCACGGCAATCCGCCAGGTAGCGTCCGGGAAGCGGTATGTCAGCGCCCGGCTCGTGCGACGGCTCGCGGGACGGCTGCGCGGGCGCGAGCACGAGATGCCGCACGAGCGCCTGACGGACCGGGAGTTCGAGGTGTTGTGTCTTCTGGCACGTGGCGCGCGGTTGGTCTCGATCGCGCAAACTCTGGGCATCAGCCCCAAGACAGTATCCGCCTACCGCGCCCGGGTGCTGCGCAAGCTCGGCGTGCGAACTGGCGCCGAACTCCTGCGCTATGCCATTGAGCACTGGCTGGTGCCGGGCGCCCGTTCCGGATCGTTGCGCAACCACAATACCTAGTAGAAGCCCTACAGACAGTAAAGGATTCCCCAGTGGCAGGTTCGGCTGCTGGGTGCGATGCTAGCAGCAATCACCGGTGAGTTCGTCAGCCAGAAGGACCCGTATCGAGCGCGGCGCAGACCAGGCCCCCGAGCGGGGCGAGATCGAGCGTCGGAGCGCTGCTGCGACCGAGCTGCAGGCGCTGCTGGTGTTCGCCCTGGGGCCCCACCGGTTCGCGCTGCCCGCGGCGTCGGTGCGCGAGATCGTGCGCGCGGTGGCGATAAGCGCGCTGCCGGGCGCTCCGGAGGTGGTTGAGGGAGTCGTGAACTACCGCGGCCGGATTGTTCCGGTAGCCGATCCGCGGTGCCGCTTCGGTCTCGATCGCGTCCCACTGCAACCGGACCAGCACTTCGTAGTTGCAGTTGCCGGATCCCGTTGGGTTGCACTGCGCGTGGACCGAGCCCTCGAGCTGCGCCAGGTATTGATGGACACCGTGGAGTGGAACCCCGGTTCGATCGCTCCTTCGCGTTACGTAGCCGGCGTGGCCCGGCTGCCTGACGGACTGCTGGTAATCCACGACCTGGAACAGTTTCTGTCGCTCGATGAAGCGGCGCGTGTGGATCGGGCCATCTCGGCGCTAGCCGTTTCGCGAACCGCCGGACCGGAATCATGAAGCCCGTGCTTACCGACGAGCTGGTTGGCGCCGCCGCGGCGCTGCTCGCACGTCATACCGGGCTGGTGTTTCCCGCTGCTCGCCGCCGAGCCCTGGAGGATGCGCTCGCCAGGCTATCGCGTCGTATCGGAGGTGCCGAGGCCTGCGTGGAGCGGCTTGCCGCCGGAGACCCCGGTTTGTTCGATCAGCTAATTGCTGACATAACGGTCGGAGAGACCTACTTCTTTCGCCATCCGGGCCAGCTTGCCGCCATCAGGGAACTGGTTCTCCCCGAGTTGGCTTCGCGGGTGCGGGGTCGGCCGATCCGGATCTGGAGCGCCGGTTGTGCCTCCGGAGAGGAGGCCTACACCCTTGCGATTCTGGCGCTCGAGGCTGGACTTGCGGACCGGGTGCAGATAACAGCCACCGACCTGTCTCGCCTCGCGCTGGCGCGGGCCGTGCGCGGCAGGTTCGGGCGCTGGTCGCTGCGCAGCACGCCCGATGAGTCGCGCACTCGCTACTTCCGTGAAGCCGGGACTGAGTTCGAGTTGCTGCCGGAGATCCGCCGGCTAGTGACCTTCGCGTACCACAACCTTGCGACCGATCCGTATCCGGCGTTAGGCAACGGTCTCTTCGGCATGGACCTCGTGCTGTGCCGGAATGTGATGATTTACCTCGATGCCGAGGTGGTAGCTCGCGTCTCGCGACAGCTCGTAGCCACGCTTGCCCCCGGGGGCTGGCTGATTGCCGGAGCGGCGGACCCCTCCATCGCCGACCATGCTCCGTGCGAGGTGGTGATAGCGGGCTGCGGCCTGCTGTTCCGGAGGAATCTG
>DATMBH010000218.1:0-6263 GCA_035559335.1 Gemmatimonadales bacterium | reverse complement strand
GCGTGTACCGCCCCTAGCGCCCTTACCGCCCAATCCACGGGCCGCATCGCCTACTCCACCTATACGCTGTCCAACGGGCTGCGCGTCGTCTTCAGCCGCGACCACTCGACGCCGATCGTGACCGTGAACGTGTGGTATCATGTCGGCAGCGCCAACGAGCGGCCCCGGCGCTCCGGGTTCGCGCACCTATTCGAGCACATGATGTTCCAGGGTTCGGCCAACGTCAGGAAGGCCGAGCACTTCCAGCTGATCGAACGCGCCGGCGGCCAGATGAACGGGTCGACCACCGAGGACCGCACCAACTACTACGAGACCCTGCCGTCGAACCGGCTCAACCTCGCCCTGTGGCTCGAGGCCGACCGGATGCGGTCGCTGGCGGTCACCGATTCGAACTTCGAGAACCAGCGCCAGGCGGTGAAGGAGGAGCGGCGGCTGCGGATAGACAACCAACCCTACGTGCGCTACGTGATCGAGGGCTTCACGCTGCCGTTCGACTCCACCACCTGTTTCGCCTACGCGCACACGGTGATCGGCGACATGGCCGACCTCGACTCCGCGCGACTGGAGGACGTCCAAGCGTTCTTCGACGCCTACTACCGGCCGAGCAATGCGGTGTTGACCGTGGTAGGGGATTTCGATGAGGCCGAGGCCCGGCGGCTGATCGAGCAGTACTTTGGCGACATCCCGCCCGGCACGCGGGCGGCCGATCCCCCCTGCGACCACACACCCGGGCGCGGCGAGCGGCGGCTCACCGTCACGGATCCTAACGCCAACTTGCCGGCCGTAGTGATGGTGTATACTGCCCCGCCCCGCAACCACGCCGACGCGCCGGCCCTGGAGCTGCTCACCACGATCCTGGGCCAGGGCGAATCCAGTCGGCTCAACCGCAGGCTGGTGCGCCAGGACCAGGCAGCCCTGGGCGCCGGCGCCATCGCGCAGTTCAGGCGCGGTTCCAGCGTGAGCCTGTTCTTCGGCATCACCAACCAGGGGGTTTCGGCCGAACGGCTCGAATCGCTGCTCAATGACGAGCTGGCGCGGCTGGCAACCGACTCCGGCCGCATAACGGAAGACGAGCTGGTCAAAGCCCAAAACCAGTACCGCGTGAACACCATCCGCTCGCGCCAGACCACCATGGGAGTCGCGGAGGCACTCCAGTCGGCGCTGCGGTTCCATGGGGACCTGGAGGCCGTGAACACCGAGCTGCAGCGCTACCTGGCCGTGACACTCGCCGACCTGCAGCGGGTGGCGCGCGAATACCTGAGGCCGGCCAACCGGCTGACGCTGGTGATCAATCCGCCGGCAGGGAGGGATGAATGAAGGCGGTAAGAACGCTCGGCGCCGCGGCGGTCCTGCTTGCCACCCTGCCGCCCCACCGCCTTTGCGCCCAGTACCCCACCCGCCCACCCGAACCCGCGCCGCTGCGGCCGGTCAACTTCCCGCCCCTTGGCGGCGGGCGGCTGCGCAGCGGGCTCGAGCTGCTGGTGGTCCGCAACGACGAGCAGCCGGTGATCACGGTCAGCCTCACCCTCCGGGCCGGCAGCCTCTACGACCCCGAGGGCAAGGAAGGGCTCTCCGAGCTGCTGTCCGAGCTGATCACCAAGGGAACTTCGCGCCGCACGGCGGACCAGCTCGCCTCCGAGATCGAGAGTGCCGGCGGCTCGATCGGCGCGGTCAGCGGGCGCGACTTCCTCACTGTAACGATCTCGACCCTCAGCGAGAACCTTCCTCGGGCCCTCGAGGTGCTGGCCGACGTGGTTACGGGCTCCACCTTCCCGGAGCGGGAGTTTGAGCTGGCGCGCACCCGGGCACTCAGCTCGCTGCAGGCCAGCCTGGCCCAGCCCGCTTACCTCGCCGACCGCGCCTTCCGGCGCGAGGTGTTCGGAAGGCACCCGTACGGGCGCGCCATGACTCCGGCCAGCCTGCGGGCCATAACCAGGGATGACGTGGTGGCCTTCTTCCGCGCCCGCGTCCGGCCCGCCGGCGCGCTGCTGGTACTGGCCGGCGACGTCGAATCGGCGGCGGCCATGCGCCTGGCGAGCACCGCGCTCGCCTCGTGGAGCGGCGCGAGCGAACCGGACCCGCGATTCCCGGAGCCGCCGGCCCGAACGGCGACCGAGATTGTCCTGGTCCACCGGCCGGGCTCGGTGCAGTCCAACATCGTTGCCGGGTTTCCGTTCATAACGGCGCGCGATCCGGACTACTATGCGCTCACCCTGATGAACCGGATCCTGGGCGGCGGCGCGGACTCGCGGCTGTTCATGATTCTGAGGGAGCAGCGCGGCTGGACCTACGGCGCCTACTCCAGCTTCAGTCGCGAGCGCTTCACCGGATCGTTCCAGGCGGGCGCCGAGGTGCGCACCGAGGTCACTGACTCCGCGCTCGCGGAACTGGTGCGCCAGCTGGAGCGGATGCGGAACGAACCGCCCTCGGACAGCGAGCTGGTGGCGGCGAAGAACTACTTGGTGGGCCGCTTTCCGCTCACCATCGAGACGCCTGAGGAAATCGCGCGAGAGGTGGGCACGGCGCGGCTGCTGGGCCTGCCGGGCGACTACGTCCAGCGCTACCGCGAGCGACTGGCGGCGGTGACAGCCACGCAGATCGCACGCGCCGCGCGAGCCCGGCTCCAAACCGACCGCATGCTGATCGTGGTGGTTGGCGATGGACCGCGCGTACTGGCAGGACTGCGCCGCATCGCTCCGGTTAGGATCGTGGACGGCGACGGCCGGCCGCTTACCGAAGCAGACCTCACGCCGCGCGCTGCGGCGGTGCGGCCGGACGGGAGCAGAATAGCTCCCGCCAACCTGAGGACGAGGATCCTGGTGCAGGGTCGCGAGTTCGGCACCGAATCGCGCACGATCGAGCGCGCGGAGACCGGCGGGCGTGCCGTGTGGCGCGCCGTGAGCAGCACCGGGCTTGGCCCCATCATGCGGCAGGACGACACCGTGTTGGTGGATGCCGTTACGCTGGCTCCGGTGAGCGTCAGGCGCTCCGGCCGGCAGATGAACCAGGACCTGTTCGTGCGGCTGGACTACGAGGGCAACCGCGTGCGCGGCCAGTCGCGCTCGGCGGCGGGCCCGGGCCAGAGCCCGCAGGATCGCACCATTGACACCACTCTCGCCGAAGGCACCCTCGACGACCACTCGCTGTTCCTGGTCATCGCGGCGCTTCCCTACTCGGCTGGCGCCCGGTTCACGCTGCCGGTGTTCTCCGGGGACCAGGCTCGGGTCGAGCAGTTGACTCTCACCGTCAGCGGCGAGGAATCCGTGACAGTTCCGGCGGGGACCTTTGCCTGCTGGAGAGTGGAGGTGACAGGTGGACCGATCCCGATCGTCGCATGGGTAACTCGTGAGGCGCCGTACTTGCTGGCGAAGGTGGAGCTGACGGGACAGCCGGTGGCGTTTGAACTCGTGAGCAGGGAGCAGCGATGAGACTGAGGGAGCAGGGAGCCGGGAGCAGGAAGCAGCTTCGGAGCTTACTGCCCTGGTCGTTGGGCCTGGTGCTGTGCTCGTGCAGCTGGGTGCAGTGGAAATCGCCGCCGGAAGTCACCCGGACCCGGCCGGGAGCGCAGCGCGACACCATGTCGTTCGACCGGCAGCCGTTCCCCTCCACGTACCGGCGGCGCGAGTACCCGCCGGTGCTGATTCGCAACGCCACGATCCTCACCGCCACCGGCGTCGAGATCCAGCGCGGCAGCATCCTGGTGCGCGACGGCCGCATCGTGGCCATCGACTCGGCAGAGATCCCTGCCCCGCCCGGAGCGGTGGTCGTCGACGGCACCGGCCGATTCGTCACCCCCGGAATCATAGACACGCACTCGCACCTCGGCGTGTACGCCGCGCCCGGCACTCAGGCGGAGAGCGACGGCAACGAGCTCACCAACCCGATAACACCTAACGTATGGGCCGAGCACAGCTTCTGGCCCCAGGACCCCCAGATACCCCTTGCGGTGGCGGGCGGCGTCACCACCATCCAGGCCCTGCCCGGCTCCGGCAACCTGATAGGCGGCCGCGGCGTTACCCTGAGGCTGGTGCCGGCGCGCACCGTGCAGGAGATGAAGTTCCCCGGCGCGCCGCACGGCCTGAAGATGGCCTGCGGCGAGAACCCGAAGCGCATCTACCAGAGCCGCGGCCCGTCAACCCGCATGGCCAACGTGGCGGGCTATCGGGCTGCGTTCATCCAGGCCGAACGCTACCGGCGGCGCTGGGACGCGTGGCTGCGGAACCGCCAGGGCGATCCGCCAGAGAGGGATCTGGCGATGGAGACGCTCGCCGACGTGCTGCGCGGGCGGATCCTAGTCCAGAACCACTGCTATCGAGCCGACGAGATGGCGCTGATGCTGGACGTCGCGCGCGAGTTCGGGTTTCGGATCCGCTCCTTCCACCACGCGGTGGAGGCCTACAAGATCGCCGACCTGCTGGCGCGCGACAGCGTCGCCGTCAGCGTCTGGGCCGACTGGTGGGGCTTCAAGATGGAGGCCTTCGACGGCATCCCTCAGAACGCCGCGCTGGTCACGGCTGCCGGCGGCATCGCCGTCATTCACTCCGACAGCCCGGACGGAATCCAGCGCCTCAACCAGGAAGCGGCCAAGGCCATGTGGTCGGGACGCCGCGCCGGCATCAACATCACCCGCGACCAGGCGCTGCGCTGGATCACTGCCAACGCCGCGTGGGTCCTCGGAATTGATTCAGTGGTCGGGAGCCTGACGGTCGGCCGCCAGGCCGACATCGTGGTCTGGAGCGGCGATCCGTTCTCGGTCTACACGCGTGCGGATCAGGTGTACATCGAAGGCGCGCTGATCTACGACCGCAACGACCCGCGGACTTGGCGGCGCACGGACTTCGAGCTGGGCAACGTGCCGGGGCGGGCGCCATGAAGACGGCAAAGGTGGTAGGAGACCTCGGGGAGATAGGAGAGGTAGGGCAAGTGCGCTCGTCATCGCTGCACAGGTTTTTTACTGCCGGTACCGCCGCCACTACTCTCGCCGCCCTACTTGTTTCCGGCTTTACCGCCTCCCTCCACGCCCAAGTTGTCGCGATCACCAACGCCCGCGTCCTTCCGGTCTCCGGCCCGCCGATCGAGAACGGCGTGGTGCTCATGCGCGACGGAATCATCGTCTCCGTCGGCGCCGGCCTGGCGATTCCGGCCGATGCGCGGCGCGTGGATGCGCGGGGCGGCTGGGTCACTCCGGGCTTCATCAACGCCGCCACACAGGTTGGCCTGGTCGAGATCCCCCTCGGCACTGCCACGCAGGAGCTGGGCGTGCGCCGCGAGGTGGCAGCTGCGTTCAATGTTGCGGAGGGACTGAATCCCGCTTCGACGCTCATACCGGTCACCCGCATCGAGGGCACCACGTCCGGGCTGCTGGTTCCCAGCGGCAGCTTCATCGCCGGCCAGAGCGTGTTCGTTGACTTCGCGGGTAGCTCGATCGAGGACATGATCGTGCGCAACCCGGTTGCCATGCACGTAACGCTCGACGAGTCGAGCCGCGACGCCGGAGAGGGCGCCAGGGCCTGGACCCTAGCGCGGCTGCGCCAGATCCTGAGCGACGCCCGCGAGTACGCGCGCCGCCGTGCCGACTTCGAGCGGGGCGCCATGAGACCTCTGGCGGCTCCCGCGGTGGAACTCGAGGCGCTCCAGCCGGTGCTGGAGGGCCGAATGCCGCTGGTCGTCACGGCGCACCGCGTCTTCGACATCCGCAACGCCCTGCGGGTTCGCAGCGAGTTCAACATTCGCCTGGTGCTGCATGGGGCCGCCGAGGCCTGGCAGATCGCCGAGGAGATCGCCGCAGCCGGCGTCCCGGTACTGGTGACGCCGCTGACCAACATCCCCACGTTCAACCAGCTGGGTGCGCGCTACGAGAACGCCGCTCGGCTCGCCGCGGCGGGCGTCCGCATCGCCATCATCGCCGGCGGCGACACGCATAACGCGCGGCTGATTCGCCAGGAGGCAGGCAACGCCGTGAGCTATGGACTGCCGTGGGAACAGGCGCTGCGGGCGGTGACCCTGGCGCCAGCACAGATACTCGGCCTCGACGACCGGTACGGCTCGCTTCAGACTGGACGGGTAGCGAACGTGGTTGTATGGTCCGGTGACCCCTTCGAGTTCTCCACGGGGGTGGTGAGTGTCTTCATTCGCGGTCGCGAAATCCCCCTCACCAGCCGGCAGACGGAGCTGTTCGAGCGCTACCGCACGCTACCGCCGCGCCCTTGATGGCGCGCTGATCATCATCGTATCGCTGGCGGGGCCCGTCGCCTGTCACGACG
>DATMBH010000217.1:0-26666 GCA_035559335.1 Gemmatimonadales bacterium | reverse complement strand
GCCGCTCGAGATCGGAGCGGTCGCGCCCGACTTCGCGCTGAGCGGCGCGACGCGCTTCGGGGTGCTGCGCGACCCGGTGCGGCTCAGCGATTTCCGCGGCAGGACCGTGGTGCTGGCGTTCTTCTTCCGCGCCCGAACACGTGGCTGAACGATCCAGATGAACGCGTACCGTGATCAGTACGCGCAGCTCTTCAGACTCGGTAGAAACGTGGTTCTCATCGCCATCAGCGCCGACCCGGACACGGCGCTAGCCTCGTGGGCCCGCGACAACGAGTTTCCGTTCCTGTTCGCCAGCGACCGGGACCTGGCAGTCGGCCGGGCCTATGGCGCGCTGGCCTCACGACCTGGCTTGACCAATCGCAACCTATTTGTGGTGGGACCGGACGGGCGCATCGCGTGGCGGGCGGTGCCGTTCCGGGAGATCGACCCGCAGGCGTACGTCGAGCTGGGACAGGCGATCGAGCGAATCGTTCCGCGCGACACTTCGGGAAGCAGGTAGGTCGTCGAGGCTCAGGCCCGCGCTGACACTGAGGGCAGGAAGGCTGGCGTGCGCCGGGCGCGGGAGTGCTGTTCGAAGGCGTAGGCCAGCCGCAGCAGGGTGGGTTCGCTCCAGGCTGGTCCGATGAACAGGATTCCGACCGGTAGTCCGGCCACGTCGCCCGCAGGCACGGTGATGCTTGGGTATCCGGCGGCTGCCGGAGCCACGAAGCTGCCGAGTATCGAGTTGTCTCCCAGCAACACGTCCGTGAGCCACGCCGGCGACTGGGTCGGCGCCACGATGGCGTCCAACCGGTGCGTGGCGATGGTTCTGTCGATCCCCGCGGTGCGAGCTAGCTGGCGGACCATGCGGAGCGCGTCCTGGTACTCCGGAGAAGTGAGGGGGCCACGTGACTGCGCGTACTCGAATGTCTCCTGCCCGAACCACACCAGCTCGCGATCGCTGTGGCGCAGATTGAACGCGATCACGTCCGCCAGACTTCGTACCGGGGAGTCCGGGCCGAGCGATGCGAGGTACTCGTTAAGCGAGGCCTTCAGTTCGAAGGACAGCACCTCGGAGTCGAACGACCAGATGGCAGACGCGGAGTCGATGTTCGCCGGGTCCACCAGCACTGCACCGGCTGCGCGGAGCACGTCCAGCGCGCGCTCAATGACGCGGTCGGCGAGCAGGCTGGCTCCAAACAGGTTTCTCGCCACGCCGATTCGCGCACCTCTAAGCCCGTCCGGATCGAGGTTGGACGTGTAGTCAGGGACCCGGTGCGCGTTCGCTTCAGCCGTATAGGGGTCCCGGGGATCTGTTCCCGCCAGAACGCCGAGCAGGATCGCTGCGTCCCGCACTGTCCGGCACATCGGTCCTGCGGTGTCCTGGGTGTAGGAGACCGGGATGATCCCGGCGCGGCTCACAAGCCCCACCGTCGGCTTCAGACCGACAATGCCACACATCGCTGATGGACTGACAATGGATCCCATCGTCTCAGTGCCGACAGCGGCGGCAACCAAGTTCGCAGAGACAGCAGCGGCGGTGCCCGAACTCGACCCACCGGGGCTGCGATCCAGAGCGTAGGGGTTGCGCGTCAGCCGGCCGCGGCCGCTCCAGCCGCCGATCGAGTTGCTGCCTCGGGCGTTGGCCCACTCGCTCATGTTTGCCTTGCCGAGAATCACGGCACCCGCGGCGCGCAGCCGCTCGACCACGAAGGCGTCGCGCGGTGCTATTGACTCGGCAAGAGCCAGTGAGCCGGCGCTGGTGTGCATCCGGTCGGCGGTACCGATGTTGTCTTTCACGAGTATCGGAATGCCGTGGAGTGGACCTCTGAGGCCGCGGGTGCGCCTCTCCTCGTCCAGCGCCTCGGCGATGGCCAGGGCGTCGGGGTTGATCTCCAGGACCGAGTTGATGGTGGGACCGCGGCGGTCGAACTGGGCGATGGCGTCCAGGTACGTTGCTACGATGCTCCGCGAAGTCCAGCGACCGGTGGAGATGCCTTCCACGAGTTCAGAGAGGGTGATTTCATCGAGCTCAGAAACCGTTGGTGCGTCGTCGGTTGAGCGACGCATCCAAGGCCCCCCTCCGGACAGGCTGGTGCGCGTCAGGGGCGTGAAGGCTACGGCGGCTGCTGCGCCGGCGCGTCGGACAAAGTTGCGGCGATCCAGAGGAGCGCCTTCAGGCTGAGCTGCGCACATGCACTGGTATCTACGGCCAGGCCTACCGGGATGTTAAAGCACGGTTCGTCCCGCAGAGCAGTCTGAAACGAGGCGCCGCCCTCTGCTCCGCCGCCATCTGCTCTGCGTTACCGTCCCAATGCCCTTCTGGCCGCTAGGTCCACGTCCTGTTCGTCTCCGATCCCTGTGTACCTGACCCTTCCGCTGGCGTCCAGCGCCACCACATACGATGTGCCTGGCGCCTCATAGGCGCGCACCGCCGCACCCGTTGCATCGTAGTACAGTCGGAACGGCATCGGTTCCCGCTCGAAATGGCGGCGCATCCGCTCGCGTGACTGGTTGACCGCCACGCCGATCAGGATGAACTCCACCTCGCGACCGTAGCGGCGCTGTGCGGCGATCATGTCCTGCTTCAGGGCCTCGCACAGCGAGCACCAGTGAGCCCAGAACTGGATGATCACGGGCCGTCTGCCCACGAACTGCGACAGGTCAGCGCTCTGGCCGTCGAGCGTCTGCACCTGGACGGCGGCGGGCGTGGAACCCAGAGGCAGTCCGATCTCGTCCTGCTGGGCCAGCGCCGGGGCGCACGCGAGCACGGCCAGGCCGGCTGCGGCAAGCGGAGTTCTCACAGCACCTCGCGCATCAAGTAGAAGTAGTACAGCCCCGCACCGACCAGTATCACCCCGCCGGCGCGCCTGATCCAGTCCATCCACCGCCCCGCCCTGGGAAGCGCGGCCACGGTTCCCGAGAACAGGCCTACCAGCACCAGGATTGCGGTCATGCCTAACGAGAAGACGAAAAGATACAGGAATCCCAGCGCGCCGCTCCGGGTCGCCGCCACCCAGGTGAGCACCGCCGCGAAGGCCGGCGCCCCGCACGGTGCGGCCACGATCCCGCTGGTTGCGCCCAGCAGCAATGCCCCGCCTGCACCGCGCGCGCTCAGCCCGGCGGCCCAGTTCATCAGCCGCTGCGGCACTGGAGTGGGTATCACGTCCAGCAGCGCCAGGCCGAACCCGATGAACAGCACCCCGGCGCCGAGCCGCACCCAGGGATTGGAAGCCACGCCGCCGAACAGCGAGCCGGACAGCCCGGCCACCAGCCCCAGTGTGGCGTACACTATCGCGAGCCCGACCACGTAGCTGGCGGTCATTGCCACCGTGCGCCAGCGCGACCGCTCTGGTGCCGCACCACCGGCCAGCAGGCCCGCGGTTATCGGGATCATCGGGTAGATGCACGGTGTAAGGCTCGTTGCCACGCCCGCCGTGAACAACGTCGCCAGCGCCGCCAGCGGATTGGTTTGAAGCGTTTCGGTGAGTCCCATGGGTGGGAGAATAATGCCTTGGGCCCCGGCTCGGTTCCTCAGATCGGTGCAGGCTGCGGCCGGGCGGCCGCGAACAGCCGCTCGAACCGCGGGTCCTGGCGGATCGGGTCGAACACCGGGAACCGCATCATGAACCACAGCGGCGCGCCGCGCGGCCTGCCCTGCTCGAGGACCTCGATGGCGCGGCGATGCTCGCCAAGGCGCACCAGGACCGAGGCGATCTGGTTGGCCTCGAGGAACGTGGGCTCGCCGCGCGTGATTACGAGCGCGGTCATGGTATCGACTCGCGCCAGGGCGGTCCGCCGCGCGCCGGTGGCGGCATCCACCGCGGCCAGAGCGCCAAGCGCAACGAGCCGAAACTCCGGCGGCGAGGCCCGGACGGCGAGTTCGGCGGCGGCACGCGCACGCGCGGTGTCGCCTAACTCAAGATAGACCTCGGCGCGCCACGGCAGCACGTAGTAGGCGTCAGGGTCCAGCTGCAGCGCGGAATCCGCCAGGGCGAGCGCCTGGCGCGTGCGCCCCGTCAGGAAGGCGACGTGCCATGCCATCGCGGAGTAGGTAACCGCGCGCTCGGGCTCGAGGGCGAGGGCTCTGCGATAGGCGCGCTCGGCCCCCGTGTCGTCGCCCAGGGTCGATCGCACCCACGCGTACTGCTGCCACACCTCGGCGTTGCCGGAGTCCAACGCGAAGGAGCGGCGGAACGACTCCTCCACACCCTCGTAGGTCCGCGGGTTCCTCAGACTCAGCAGGTAGCCGCGCGCCGCCCACGCATCGGCCACGCTCGAGTCGCGGGCCAGGATCGAATCGCACGCCGCCAGCCCGCGTTCCAGCTGCTCGTCGAACGAGAGCCCGTGTGGCCGCCAGCCCCACCACACCGCGATGCCGTACGCCAGCGCAATGTGCGCCAGGGCGGCCGTGAAGCGCGGATCGCGCCGCACCGCCTCGGCGTACTCGGCGATGGCGCGCTCCATGGCGCGGGGCGAACGACGGCCCAGGTAGAAGTTCCCGCGCAGGAAGTGATCGTACGCGATCGCGTCGCTGGTGGGCCGGGCGGCGAGCGAAGCACGTTCGGCGGGCAGCAGCCGCCCCGCGATGGTGCTGGCCACCTGGCCAGCGATTCGCTCCTGGAGGTCGAGGAGGTCCGTCGGCATGGCATCGAACTCCTCGGCCCAGGCGCGGAAGCCGTCGTGCGCGGTTACGAGCGACACCGTGATCTTCACCCTGGTTCCGGAGCGCCGCACGCTACCTTCCACCAGATAGCTCACGCCCAGCTCCCGGCCCAGCGTCGCCAGGTCGCCGGCGGCCGCGGCCGCTGCGCGGCGCACTGCGCTCAGGCTCTTGACCTGGAGTCGCTCAATCGCCGCCAGCCGCGCAGTCATCTCGTCCGCGAGACCTTCGGCCAGATACAAGTCGTTACTGTCGCGCGAGAGGTTGTCGAAAGGAAGCACCGCAACGCTGGCGGCATCTGCCGAGCGCGGGCTCGCCAGCGGCTTGAGCAGCAGCACCAGCGCCGTCACGGTGGCAAGCGAGGCCGCCGCGATCCACAGTGGCTTCCGGTCGCGGCGCGGTGGAGCCTGGGTGTAGGGTGCGCAGCAGTCCGCCTCGCGCACCAGGTCGGCTGCGCTCTGCCACCGGTCGGCTGGCCGCTTGGCCAGGCAGCGCATCACTACGGAAGCGAGATACTCCGGAACTCCGGTAAGCGGCGGCGGCGTCGCCGTCAGGTGCATGGCGATCGCTTCGTGAGCGCTGGACGCCTGGAAGGGAAGCCGCCCCGACAGCATTTGGTAAGCCACGACGCCCAGCGAGTAGATATCGGTCCGATGGTCAGTGGCAGGATCGGCCGTGGCCTGCTCGGGGCTCATGTACTGAGGTGTCCCGATCACCACACCTTCGGCGGTCAGGCCCTCCTGGTCGCCGCCTGTCGCCATGGCCTTGGCGATCCCGAAGTCCATGACCAGGGCGCGCCGCTGGCGGCCCTCGAGCATGATGTTGTCAGGCTTGATATCGCGGTGGATCAGGCCGGCCTCGTGCGCGGTTTCCAGAGCGCTGGCCACCTCACGCAGAATCCGGCGCGCCTCCTCCGGACTGAGGGCGCCTTCTCGCTCGAGCAGCGCGCGCAGGCTTTCGCCCTTGACGCGGGGCATCGTGAACCAAACCAGCCCCTCTCCTTCTCCCACGGTGTAGATGGGGAGGATGTTGGGGTGGCGCAGCTGGGCGGCGGCCTCGGCCTCGCGCCGGAATCGCTCCATCATGGTGCGCTGCACCACCAAGTCGGGGCGCACGGCCTTGACCGCTATCTCCCGCTTGAGACTGAGCTCGAAGGCGGCGTACACGTCCGCGAACCCGCCGCGCCCGATCAACTCGCGCAGCTCGTAGCCCTGGCCCAGGGCGCGCTGGAGCCGCGCGCGGTAATCGAGTTCTTCGGCGCTGGTCACCAGCGTCGTGGCAGCGGATGGTCCGCTCACCTCGGTGGGGGTACTGGCTCCGCAGGAGGGGCAGAACAACGCAGTCTCCGGCAGCTCGGCGCTGCAGGTGACGCAAGTGCGTCCGGACTCAGTCATGAGTGTGACAGTGAATATGAACGACCGGGGCCGGCGCGCCAGTTCCCGGAGGCGCTACGGCTGCGCCCCGATCGAGCCCGTGGTCTCGCGCACCTAGAGGCGCCGGCACTCAGAAGCTGAAGCTCAATCCCGTGCTGATGCCCCACACTTGATCAGTGTTGAGGCCGAGGTCGAGTCCGAACAAGGTCCCCTTGGAAAACTGGAGCCGGAAGCCGGTGCCCACATCGGCCGTCAGGTCCGACAGTGAGATCGGTTCACTCGAGCTGAACACCTGGCCGGCATCGGCGAAGGCTACCAGCCACAGCCTCACCGGGTTGGTGGGCAGCGGGATGTCGTACTTCCGGTAGCGCAGGTCCACGCTGGCCAGCCAGCGGTTCGGCCCCAGGAACCTGCCGGGAATTACGGTCCGCAGCGTGGTTGGGCCGCCGAATCCGTCCTCCGGCCGCCAGCTCGTCAGGCGCTCATACTGTAGCCAGTACGGAGCATCGTCGGTAATGGACTCAACCTGGGCTCGTAGTGCCAGTGTGGTGAACTCGCCCACCGGCACGAAGGCGCGCGCTCCGAGCAGCGTGCGCCCGTAGCCGGGTCCGCTCACGCTGGTGGCGCCCAGGGCCTCGATCAGCAGGCCCTTGGTGGGCGAGGCCTCCTCGTCCCGGGTGTCGTAGATCACTCCGTAGCGCAACTCCACCACGTCGTGCCGTCCGGTATCGGCCGCGCTTACACGACCCGCCGCAAGGTCGTCTGACAGCAGCGTGGTGCCCTCCAGCGGCAGCGCCCGGTAGTGCCGGGCCCGCGCCCCTGCCAGCAGTCTGAGCCGCGGTGAGCCGACCGTGCGCTGCAGCGCCACGAACGCGCCCGAGCGCAGCAGGCCATAGCGGTAGTACGGCACGTCCCCGTTGGCATCCTCGGCCGAGTCCGACAGCGAGGTTGCCCGGCCCAGTCCGAAGTACGGCGCGCGCTGGGCCCGCTCGATGCCCGCGATGCCGAGCAGCCGCCATCCCTCCCACCGGTCCGGCGCATCGAACGCCAGCTGGATACCCCTGGTGCCGCTGGTCGAGGCGCGCATGGTCAGTTCCCAGTTGGCCACGGCCGGGATCGGCCCACGGCGCGGCGGCTTGCGCAGCGCGAACGTGCCGCTGAGACTCAGTCCCTCCAGGAAATCGAAGGTGGGGAACACCAGGAACCGGAACACGTAAGGCATCTGGCGTGAATCGCGTGGCGGCGCCCGGCGCCGCTGCGCGGCGAGCGGCGAGCCGAGGGTGAGCAGTGCGAGTGCGGCGAGCGCCGCCGCGCGGCGGCAGAGGAGCATCAGCGCGGCTGCTGCTCCTGGAACAGCGCCGCCGTGTCCGCGAACCGGGCCTCGGTCCCGTCATGCACCGCATAACGGGATGGGTAGAGCGACGCCGCTCCGAACTGCCCGCGCTTGTTGAGCGCATAGAATATCAACTGGAACCGCGGGCGACCGCGCCCATCGAGCAGCCGGGTCTCGGTCATCGCGACCACGCGGCGCAGGGTCTCGAGGCATGCGTCGGTGGGCGACAGGCCGCGCCGCATTCCCTCCACTGTCAGAAACGCCCCGCACACCTTGATGTTCGACTCGCCGCGCCCGGTCGAACCGGCGGCCCCCACCTCGTTGTCGCAGTACTGCCCCGCGCCCACTATCGGGGAATCTCCGACACGGCCCGGGATCTTGAAGGCCAGGCCGCTAGTGGTGGTGACCGACGAGATGTCGCCGCGGCTGTTGATGATGTTGAGGTTGATGGTGCCCGTCGGTCGGTTCAGCCACACCTGCTCGCCCTGGGGGATGTCGAGCCAGTCGTCGGTGGGACTGAGGTTGGCGCGCCACCGCAGCCACGCCTGGCGCGATCGTTCAGTCAGCAAGTTCTCGATCTCGAACCCGAACGAGCGCGCGAACCGCTGCGCCCCCTCGCCGACCAGCAGGACGTGGTTGGTGTAGCGCAGCACCAGCCGGGCCACCTCGCTGGGGGTCTTGATTCCCTCGAGCGCGGCCACGGCCCCGGCCCGCTTCGTCGGACCGTGCATGCACGAGGCGTCGAGTTGCACCACGCCGTCGGCGTTAGGCAGCCCACCGTACCCCACCGACGAATCGTTGGGATCGAGCTCCTGGATCTTCACGCCCTCCACGGCGGCATCCAGCGTATCGACTCCCTGTACGACCAGCTCCATGGCGCGCGTGACCGGGGCGAGGCTGTTGGCCGAGGAAACCGCGACGGCGCGGGTGCCCTGGATGCGGACGGCGGGGGCGGGGAAGCGGGTCGCGGCGCCGGCCGGCAGCGCGATCCCCGCTGCGATGAACTGGCGGCGAGTGGTTCTGGCTGACACGGTTACTCCGGACTGGTGGTCGGCTGCAAAGATACCGGACGCTCTACGGTCACGGCTACCGACGCCCACGGCTGCGGCCAGTAGCGCATGTCGAGAATGCAGACGGAGCCAGGCGGAAGCTCGCACATCGGGTCAGGCGAAGGCCGGAACACGGGGAACCGCGACCAGCTGAGGAACGTGCGGCCCTCAGGTGAAGCCGCGGCAACCTGGGCCAGCGGCGAGGCATCGCGCCGCGCCACTCGACCCTCGAACCGTACCGCGAGTGCGGGCCAGGTGACCGTTCCCGTCAGGTACCCGCCGCGCGCCTCGGCCACAAACGTGCGCCGCAAGGGGTTGAGCGGTACCGGCGCGGCCATGACGCGCGAAGCTGTCAGGCCCTCGCGCTCCAGTTCTCGCCGCACCGCGCGCTCCGATACTGCGCCAGAGGCGAGCATGAGGAGCGCGTAGGCGCCGGAGCACGCCAGGGCCAGCCGCGCCGGCCCTCCGGCTCGTTCGGCGCCCGAGTTCCAGCGCCGCGCCGACCAGATCACGCCGGCCAGCAGGAACGCCCACATCCAAGGGTCCACGATGAACACCGCGTCGCCGTAGTACCACCGATCGCTGAATGGGCTCAGCCAGCGCATTCCGTAGGTGTTGAGCCAGTCCAGCGCGGGGTGCGTCAGGACGCCGGCCGCGGAAAGCAAAACCAGGGATCGGGGGTCGGGGATCGCTGATCGGGGGCGCCAGCGGCGTTCGAGCCGACTGACTAAGAGCATCAGAGCCGTGACGACGAACGGCCAGATTAGCATCGCGGGCAGGCCGTGGGTGACGCCGCGGCGGAAGCCGAGGGCGTCCAGCGGGCTCGCCACCAGGTAGCTGAGCGCATCCACGTCCGGCACGTTGGCAGCCACCATCAGCGTGGCGTTGCCGAGTGCCGTTTTCCGCTTTAGGCCGGCCTCGCCAAGGGCGAGCCCGGCGAGGGTGTGGCAGATGTTGTCCATCGGGCGATAGGTTCTCGGGGTCCGTGGCCGGCCACGCCCTGGGGGTGCCGTATGCTCGAGACCGTTGACCTCGGTAAGAAACTGGATGAGGCGGAGTACGACAAGCTGTTCCGCCCGCTGCGCGACCAGCTCGACGACCTCCAGCGCGCCATCTACGAGGCGAAGATTCCCGTGGTAATCGTCCTCGAAGGCTGGGACGCCGCTGGCAAGGGTGACACGATTGAAAAGATGGTAGGGCGCCTCGACCCGCGCGGCTACAAGGTGCACGCCATCTTCGAACCCACCGAGGAGGAAGAGCGCCGGCCGTTCCTGTGGCGCTTCTGGTCGAAGCTCCCGGCCCGGGGCGAGATCGCGATCTTCGACCGCTCCTGGTATCGGCGGGTGCTCCAGGATCGCGTCGAGAAGGCCGTACCTAAGCGGCTGTGGCAGGCCGCCTTCCGCGAAATCGAGCAGTTCGAACGTGTGCTGGCCGACGACGGCACCGTGTTCGTGAAGTTCTGGCTCCACATATCGGAGAAAGAGCAGGCTCGCCGGTTCAAGGACATCGAGAAGAGCAAGTTCGACCGCTGGCGGGTGACCAAGAAGGACTGGAAAGCCCACAAGCGCTACACCAAGTACCTCGAAGCTGCCGAGGAGATGCTGGCGCGGACCAACACGGTGCACGCGCCGTGGACGATAGTGGAGGCGACCGACAAGCACTGGCGTCGCATCAAGGTGTTCCAGACGCTGGCCGACGCGCTGCAACGGGCGATCCAGGCGAAAGCCGAGGCGCCGGCGGCGAAGGGCAGGCCGGCGCGCCCCCCGGCCGCCGGCGTTCGCGCCAAGACGATGCTGGATCAGGTGGACCTGTCCAAGAAGCTCTCGGAAGCTCGTTATGTGGAGGCGATCCGGGCCGGGCAGGTGCGGCTGCGCGAGCTGGCGCTGCGCTGCTACGACCAGCGCCGGCCGGTGGTCATTGTGTACGAGGGCTGGGACGCGGCCGGCAAGGGCGGCAACATTCGCCGCGTGATCGGGTCACTGGATCCGCGTGGCTACCACGTCCAGCCGATCGCGGCCCCAAAGGGGGACGAGGCCACGCACCACTACCTGTGGCGGTTCTGGACCCGGCTGCCCAAGAGCGGGCACTTCACCATTTTCGATCGCAGCTGGTATGGCAGGGTGCTGGTTGAGCGGGTGGAGGGCTTCTGCACCGAGGCGGAGTGGCGCCGCGCCTACCAGGAGATCAACGAGTTCGAGCGGCAGCTGGCGGACTTCGGGACCATCATTGTGAAGTTCTGGCTCCACATCTCGAAGGACGTACAGCTGGCGCGGTTCGAAGAGCGCAAGGCCACCGAGCACAAGCGCTACAAGATCACCGACGAGGACTGGCGCAACCGCGAGAAGTGGGACATCTACCGCGTCGCGGTGGGCGACATGCTGACAGCGACCAGCACCACCTGGGCGCCGTGGACGGTGGTAGAGGCGAACGACAAGCTGTGGGCCCGGGTGAGGTCGATGAGAGCGATCATCAAGGCGATCGAGAAGGGGCTGGGGCAGTAGGGTTCAACGGGATGGGGGCTAGGGGTTGAGTTGGGGCGAAGGCTCAGGGGCGGTCTTCGGACAGCGTCAGTTCCGACTCCACTGCCTCGCGCGCCTCGATGGCGCGAGCGAGCTCCTCCTGAACATCTCGCGCCGCAGCAAGGTCGGCCGACAGCTCGTCCAGCGAGCCGACTCCCGCTTTCAGCCGCAGTAGATCGAGTCGCACGTTCTCGAGCGCCGCGACGCTGGCAGCGAGCCGTTTCTGCGCGGCGTCACGCTCGGCGGTGAGCTGCTCGCGCACCCTGGATCTCTCGCCGGCCACGATCACGGCCGCCCCTTCGGCAGACCTCAGGCTCGCCGATTCCTGTGCCGCGCCCGCCTCCGCGGTCGCCAGCATCGCGTTCAGCTCCTCAACCCTGGCGCGCATCAGTCGAGCGTCATTCTCCAGACGGCGTAGCACGTCGGGCAGGTCTTTCAGCTCCCGCCGCATTTCCTTCGGCAAGGCCTCGAACAGGGCCTCCGCTGCCAGGCCGATCGCGACCTCGGTGGGCCGATGTGCAGCCGGCAGCGCGGCCCGTCTCACTCCGATGCCGGCGATCCGGAACATCAGCCGACCGAGTCTGGAGCCGGCGAGCTTCAGCCTGAACTCGAGGACCGGATCGCGCGGCTTGAGGCGCTTGCCGGGCAGGAACCGTCCGATCACCGCGCAACCAAGCGAGAGCGCGGCGCCGCCGCCGAGCAGCACCGCGCCGATGGTGGCGTGCGGTATCGCCGCTGCGCCGGCGTAGATCGTCCCCGCCGCCATTGGCAACAGGCCGAACCACGCGGTCCACCGCACCAGTTTCGCGAACCGCGATGGCTCGCGGTCGAACTCGTAGGCCAGTTCCTCACGTCGCTGCTCGATCTGCTGGCGCAGCGCCTCGCGCAGGTCCTCGATGCCGTAACCGGCGGCGATCACTCGCTGCGTCTGGTACAGCCTAGCCAGGGCGAACACCCCCCACGGCATCGCCAGCATCAGCAGCACGTCGATGTCGAAGCCGCTGCCCTCGAACACCGCACCGATCAGTTTGATCAGCGCGACAATGCCGGTCACGCCGGTCCACACGTTGAGCACTGGCCTGAGTCCCTCGCCCTTGGTCAGCCACACCCTGATGGGCGCCGGTATCTCGCGCGCGACGTCGGCGCTCTGGCTCAGCGCCTCGGCCAGCGCCTCGCCGGTGCTGAAGCGCTGCGCCGGGTCCTTTGCCAGGCAACGGTCAACCGCATCGCACACTTTTTTCGGCGCGCCCGGCGCCGCGGCAGCCAGTGGCGGAGCCGGTTTCGTTATGTGCTGCGCAAGCAACGCCGGCACGTCCGGCGCGTCGAACGGCAGCTTCCCGGACAGGGCGTAGAACGCGACCACGCCCAGGGAGTAGAGGTCGGACCGCCCATCCACCTGCTCGCCGCAGGCCTGCTCAGGGCTCATGTACTGCGCGGTGCCGATCACTTCGCCCACCGCCGTCTGGCCGCTAGACGTGCCGGCGCGGGCGATGCCGAAGTCGCTCACCAGCGCGCGGCCGGCGCCCTGCTCGAGCAGGATGTTGTCGGGCTTGATGTCGCGGTGAACGATGCCGCGCAGGTGCGCGTAGGCGAGCGCCCAGGCCACTTCCTGGATGACGCGCGTGGCCTCGCGCGGGTTGAGCGGGCCGCGGGCGCGCACCCGCTGGCCCAGCGTTTCGCCCTCGACGTAGGCCATGGTGAAGAAGACGAGCCCGTCCACCTCGTCCACGTCGAAGATCGGAATGATGTTGGGGTGCGAGAGGCGGGCCGCCATCCGGGCCTCGCTCAGGAACCGCTCTCGCAGCGAGGCCTGGGCGGCCAGCTGGGGCGGGAGCAGCTTTATAGCGACCGGGCGGTCGAGCTCGACGTCGCGGGCCAGAAACACGATGCCCATGCCGCCGCGGCCGACCTCGCGCTCGAGCGAATAGCGCCCGACCAGCGCCTTCTGAAGGGACAGAAACTCGTGTGCTACCGCACCGCTCACGGCGCTATCCTAGCATAAGGGGACGATCGGAGCCAGAATTGAGGCCCGTGACCCGCACTCAATACGAGCCCGCAAGCGAGACGACGTCACCGTGAGCCCGGCACAGCGGGAGAAATGGTGGCAGCGCCTGGGGTGGATCCCGGCCGGGAGCCTCAAGGGTCAGGTGCTGTACATCGCCATGTTCATGGCGGTGGCCACCGTGTTCAACCTGGTGTGGGCTGCGGTCACGCTGAGTTGGGCGCCCGTCCTGGCCGCCCTGGCTGGCTGGGTGTTTGTCGGCGTGTACGCGGTGGCGCGGTTCGCGCTGCTAGACCGCGGCGCAGGCCTGACCGGGAAGCTGCTGGTTCCCAGCGGCGGCTCGACTCCTTCGGTGGCCGACCACAGCCAGATTCAGAGCATGGTGATGCGGGGCGAGTATGCCAGGGCCGCGGAGGCCTACCGCGCGGCGATCCTCGCCGACCCGAACGACCTGGCGGCGTGCGACCAGCTGGGGCAGTTGGCGAGCCGGGAACTGAAGGATCCGGAGTTAGCGCTGTTCGCGTACCGGGAGGGCGAAAAGCGCGCGGTAGGGGGTCGCAAGGCAGGCTACGCGCTGCTGGCCTTAGGTGTGCACCGGGACATGCGGCGCGACTATGGGCGGGCAATCGTCGAGGTACGCAGGATCCTGGCACAGTACCCGGATGTGCCTAACGCTCAGGCCCTGAAAGCCGAGCTTGAGGAACTGAAGCAGCTGCACTTCGAGGGCAAATGAACCGCAGGAAGCGACTGGATCCTTCGATCTTCCACCTGCCCGTCGAGAAGATGAGGGACGGGTACTACTCGGACAAATACTTCGTCCGCGCTCGCGACATCTTGCTCAAGGACCGGCACCGGCCGCGCGTAACCATGCAGGTGTTCGGCAAGAAGCACGCGTTCCTCGGCGGCGTGGACGAGGCGATCGCGATCCTCAAACTGTGTGCGATCGAGTGGGAGGAACTCACGGTCCACGCGCTGTACGACGGCGACGAGGTGCAGCCGTGGGAGACGGTAATGCTTATCGAGGGGCCGTACGACGCCTTCGCCCACCTCGAGACGCTGTACCTGGGCGTGCTGGCGCGCCGCACCCGCGTGGGCTCCAACACCAGGGCAGTGGTCGAGGCGGCGCGGCCCAAGGAAGTGATGTTCTTCCCGGCGCGGCACGACCACTGGCTGGTGCAGACTGGCGACGGCTACGCGGCGCACGTAGCCGGCGCGATCGGCGTTTCCACCGACGCGCAGGCCAGCTGGTGGGGCAGCGAGGGCGTGGGCACGGTGCCGCACGCGCTGATCGCGGCCTATGGGGGCGACACGGTCCTGGCCACCGAGAAGTTCGCCAAGTACATGCCCGAACACGTGCGGCTGATCAGCCTGGTGGACTTCACCAACGACTGCGTGGGAACTTCTCTGGCCGTGGCGCGCAAGCTGGGCGAGAAGCTGTACGGCGTGCGGCTCGATACCTCCGAGACCATGGTGGATAGGTCGGTGCTGCCGCAGATGGGCACTTTCAAGCCGACCGGCGTCAACCCGCAGCTGGTCTGGAACGTGCGCAACGCGTTGGACCGCGAAGGCTTCAAACACGTCAAAATCGTGGTCTCAGGCGGCTTCGACGTGGACAAGATCCGCCAGTTCGAGACCGAGGGCGTGCCGGTGGATGCCTACGGCGTCGGCAGCTCGCTGTTCCAGGGCCGGTTCGATTTCACGGCCGATGTGGTAATGGTGGAAGGCAAGCCGATGGCGAAGGTCGGGCGGGGGTACCGGCCAAATCCGAGGCTGGAGCGGGTGGAGTAGGGGCCCTGAAGGCGGTGGGGCAGAACTTAGACAAAGGCGGAGGCTGCTGCACCGAGCCTCCGCCTCCCATCTACCTACCGGCTTAGAACCCGCCCAGCGCCTATATCCCAAACGCCTCCGGTGGCGGGTTCTTGGGGGGCTTCCGGCCTGTCTTCATCGCTCGCCACTCCGGTCTCGGGACGCTTGCCGCGGCCACCGTGGCCGCCTGGGAATAAACATACGGTGGAATGAATAAACATGCAAGACGTGGCAGGACGTAAGGCGGCACGGCGATAGCGAGGCAGCCAAAGGCGCGCTGCGCGCCGACCCCCTGCCCCCTACCGACTTTACCGCCCCTACCGCCTATTTTTCGTCATGTCCGTGATCTTCTGGGACGTCGACACGCAGTACGACTTCATGATGCCCGACGGCAAGCTGTACGTGCCGGGGGCTGAGACCATCATCCCCAACCTCGCCAGGCTCACCGAGTACGCGCACAGCCGTGGCATCCGCATCATCGCCAGCGCCGACGACCACGTGCCGGGGCACCGCGAGCTGTCGGACCACCCCGACTGGCGCCAGACGTTTCCTCCTCACTGCATGCGTGGCACTCCTGGCCAGAGGAAGATCCCGGAAACGGCGTTGCGCGAGCCCCTGGTGATCGAGCCGGAGCCCCGCGAGCCTGGCGAGCTTGGCTCGCTGGTCCGCGCCCACAGGGGGGATATCCTGTTCCACAAGCACTGGTTCGACGTGTTCTCCAACCCCAACGTCGAGCCGGCCGTAACTGCACTGCGGCCGCGGACGATCGTGCTGTACGGCGTCGCCACCGACGTCTGCAACCGT
Organism: Gemmatimonadales bacterium; assembly: GCA_035559335.1. Classification (GTDB taxonomy): domain Bacteria; phylum Gemmatimonadota; class Gemmatimonadetes; order Gemmatimonadales; family JACORV01; genus DASXPG01. The sequence continues at coordinate 11,138 of DATMBH010000217.1, read as the reverse complement.
TACGCAATCGAGGGACTGCTGCGCCACCACCCGGAAGTGCGGCTGTTCGCCGTGAAGGATGCCATGAAGCCGATTGATGCCGGTGCCGAAGAGCACCTGCTGAAGCAGTGGGGCGAAGAAGGGGTCCGGCTGATCGAGACCGCCGAGCTGATCGAAGACGGCGTGCCCGCGTGAGCGCGCCGTTCGGCCGTTTCTTCCTTCCGGGACCGACCGAGGTTCTCCCGGAAGTGCTGGAGGCGCAGCTGCACCCGATGATCGGTCATCGCGGCGCGGCGACCGAGGCGCTGCTGCGCGCCGTCGACCAGCCGCTCCGCTCGATCTTCCGCACCAGCCGTCCGGTCATCATTTCCACATCTTCCGCCACCGGGCTCATGGAAGCGGCGATCCGCAACGGAGTGCGCCGGCGGGTGCTGTGCTTGGTCAACGGCGCTTTCTCCCAGCGCTTCGCCGACATCGCGGTCGCGTGCGGCAAGGAGGCGGTCGTCGCCAGGGTCGAACCTGGCCGCACCTTCGAGGCAGACCAGCTGAAACAGCTGCTGAGCGAATCGGGTGCCGACGCGGTCACGCTGGTGCACAGCGAATCGGCCACCGGCGCCCTCAACCCACTCCAGGAACTCGCGGCCGTCGTGCGTGAGGCCGACGACGTGATGCTGCTGGTAGACGGCGTGACTTCGGTGGGCGGCAGTCCGGTGGAAACCGACGCGTGGGGCCTGGATTTCGTCCTCACCGGCTCGCAGAAGGCCCTGGCGCTGCCGCCGGGGCTGGCCTTCGGCGTTGCCTCGGAGCGGTTGCTGGAGCGGGCGAGGACTCTGCCCGCGCGGGGGATCTACTTCGACCTGGTCCCGTACGTGGAGCAGGCGGCGAAGCACCAGACGCCCTACACGCCGGCGATCTCGACCCTCTACACTCTGCACGCGCAGCTGGGTCGGCTGCAAGCGAATGGCGGGATCGAAGCGCGCTGGGCCGCGCACCGTGCCATGCTGGAGTGCGCCGAGCGCTGGATTGCCGATCACGGCGCGAGCCTGGGCCTGGAGTACCTTCCGGCCGCCGGCCGGCGCTCCTGGACGGTTTCCTGTTTCAGGCTGTTGCACGCCGAGCCCACGGGCGGCGCGATCGCCAAGCGCATGGAGGCGCGCGGCTTCACGATCGCGCCGGGCTACGGCAAACTGAAGGACACCACGATCCGCATCGGCCACATGGGAGACCACACAGTGGCGCACCTCGAGGAGTGTCTGGCACAGCTGATGGAGGTTCTGAAGCGTGGCTGAGACAGTCGTGGTGGCCGACCGCCTGGCGCCGGGCGGGCTCAAGATCCTGCGTGAGGTGCCGGAGTTCGATGTCGTCGAGACTGTGGGCAAGGGTCCCGAGGCGCTGCGCGCGGCGATCGCCGGGGCCGCCGCGCTAGTGGTGCGCAGCGAGACCAAGGTGACGGCCGAGCTGCTGGAGGCCGCACCCAACCTGCGAGTGATCGCGCGCGCCGGGGTGGGAACCGACAACATCGACCTCGAGGACGCCACGCGGCGCGGCATTCCGGTACTCACGGCGCCCGGTGGCAACTCCACCTCGGCGGCCGAACACACCTTTGCGCTACTGCTGTCGCTGTTGCGGCGGATTCCGTGGGCTGCGCGGGCGCTGGAAGAAGGCAAGTGGGACCGTAAGCCCTTCGAAGGCACCGAGCTGCGGGGCAAGACGTTAGGCGTGCTTGGGCTCGGACGCATCGGCACTCAAGTGGCGCGCATCGGGCAGGGGTTCGGAATGACGGTGATCGGGTTCGACGCTTACGTGCCCGCCGCGCATGCCCAGGCGATGGGCGTCGAGCTGCTATCGCTCAAGGAAGTTCTGCGTGGCGCCGACATCCTCACGCTGCACCTGACTCTCACCGACGAGACCCGCGGGCTGCTGGATGCCGAACGGCTGTCGCTCTGCAGGAAGGGCGCGGTACTGGTGAACACGGCGCGCGGCGCGCTGGTGGACGAGAAGGCGCTCGCCGCAGCGCTGAATTCGGGACATCTAGGCGGCGCCGCGCTCGACGTATTCGAGCCGGAGCCGCTGCCGATGGATTCGCCGCTTCGCAAGGCGCCTAACTGCCTGCTGACTCCGCACCTCGGCGCTTCGACCCGGGAGGCGCAGCAGCGCGTGGCGGTCGAGATCGCGGAAGCGGTGCGCGATGCACTGGTGAAGGGTGATCTCAGGGCCGCGGTCAACCTACGGGGGCTCGCGGCGGCACACGTTGCTGCACATCGACCAAAGGACTGATATGACGACTGGCAGTATGGCAGCAAGTCCGAGGCCAGAAGGCGGCTGTCCTCGACCCGCTGCCCTGATCCTCCTCTCCCTTTTTCTTTTTGCCAGTCCCCTCTCGGCTCAGGACTCACCGGACTACCGCCGCCGCGTTGCCGAGATCACGGCGCTGGCCCCGCTGGCTGAGCGCGTCGCTCCGGTGAACAACTTCGTCATCACGCGCGACGCGGGCCGGCTCACGCTGGAACGCGGCACGCTGACGCTTCTCGGCCCGGTGGGAAGCCGGACCATTGGCGCGGTGTTCCGCGGTTCGGGACGGTTCCGGTTCGAACCCCCGACGCCCGCCGAGCGCGAGGTGCTGCGCCACTTCGCCGGCGCGACGGTACTGGAAACGCCGATAACCGAGGCGGTCCTGTTGTTCACCGACCGGACGATGCAGCAGCTCGGCTCGCTCCAGTTCGCCGCGGCCCCAGTGAGCGAGGAATCCGCCAATCGCGTGCGCGACCTGATCGGCTCGCTGCGCGGTACCGCCGACGACACCTTCGACGGCGATGTGCTTACGCATCTGCTGAACGACGACGGGCCGGGCCTGTTCATGGCCTATCTGAGAAGGCAGGACGGCGAACCGCTGCTGTTCCAGCTGAACCCGGCGCTCAGCGAAGCGGTGCGTCTCCTGCGCCAGGTGAACCGTCGCGAGTGGGGGTCCAACTGGGCCGTCGTCAGCCAGTTCGCCATCGCCAGCGACCTGGCGCTGGCGCGCGGGTGGCGACATCGAGACCGGCTGCGCATTCCCTCCTATCGGATGGACGTGTCGGTCACGGAATCCTTCTCCGCCGATCTGGTCATCACCGCCGCCGCCACGCTCATGATGGTGGCGGTTGAGCCGATCGGTCCCTGGATCCGATTGCACCTCCAGCGCGGTCTCGAGGTGGATTCCGCCGTGTCCCAGGTCGGCGGCCGGGTGCAGGCCTTCAAGGCCCGCGAGTCGAGCGATCTCTGGGTCCGCCTTGCGCGCCGGCTCGAACCCGGCGATTCGCTGGCACTCACCATCCACTACCGCGGCAGCACGATAGATCGCTACGGGGACTGGTTCTACGTGGACCCGGGAGCGGCATGGTATCCGCTCAACGGCCAGGGCGAGGACTACGCGACGTTCGACATCACGTTTCGCAGTCCTGCGCGCTACCCCCTGGCGAGCGTGGGCGAGCGAGTGGATTCCACCCTTGCAGGATCGGTGGTCACGACGAGGTGGCTCACGCGGGCTCCGACCCACCGGGCCACCTTCAACCTCGGCCTGTTCGACCTGTACCAAGCCCACTTCCCCGACGCGCCTCCGGTGGACGTGCTGCTGTCGGAAAGCGCCCACCGGCTCCTGGGCCAGGCGTTCCAACGCCTGGGCCATTACCTGCCCCAGCAGCGGAACATGAGTCGTAACGTGGGCGCGGACATCTCCAACAGCCTGAAGCTGTTCACCAGCCTGTTCGGGGAGGCGCCGCATCCGCGGTTCATCGTCACCGAAATACCGTACCCCGAAGGCGTCTCGTTCCCGGGCCTGATTCACCTCTCGTGGGGGACCTTCCAGAACACCTCCTCGGACGGGTTCGACGAGTTCTTCCGCGCCCACGAGGCAGCGCACCAGTGGTGGGGCAATGCGGTCCGCCCGGCTTCGTATCGCGACGCCTGGCTGTCCGAGGGACTGTCAACGTTGGCGGGGCTGTGGTATCTGCAGACCTCACGGCGCCGAAACGACGACTATTACAGGTACCTGGACGAGTATCGCGGCAACATCTTCCGCATCCGCGAGCGGGTGGGCCCGATCAGCGCCGGGTGGCGCAACGCCTCGCCCGAGACGCCGCGCGGCTACCAGGTGGTGGTGTACGAAAAGGGCGCCTGGGTGTTCCACATGCTGCGGATCATGATGATGGATCTGGGAACGCTGCGCGCCGACCGGTTCACCGCTGCGCTGCGGGAGTTCTACGAGTCATATCGCGGCCACGCCGCCACCACGTCCGACTTGCGCGACGTCTTCGAGCGTCACCTTGGCTCGAACCTGGGGTGGTTCTTCGACCAGTGGGTCCACGGGACCGCACTGCCGACCTATCGGGTCGCCTGGAACAGCGTGCCCGCGGACGGCGGGCGGCACGTGGTGCGACTGAGGGTAGTGCAGGAAGGGGTGCCGCCCGAGTTCCGGATGCCGGTGCTGGTGGCCGCCGACCTCGGCAACAACCGCATCGCCCGATTTCGCATAACGGTGCATGGCGGGCAGACCGAGTACACCAGCCCGCCGCTGCCGGCGGCGCCGAGGGCGCTCACGTTCAATGAATTCAGAAGCGTGCTGGCAGAGGTGAGGATGGAAGGGCGATAGTGACGCGGGCACAGGGCAGAGGATGGCGGGCAACCCTCTGCCCTCTGCCCCCCTTCACGCCTCCTGCGGCTGCTGCAGTCTGAACGACTGGATCGCGCCGGTAAGCCGGTCCGCGGCGTTCGCCAGCGCCTGGGCCGAGGCCGCGATTTCCTGGGTCGCGGCGGTCTGCTCCTCGGAGCTGGCCGCGATCTGCTGGGCCGAGGCCACGAACGACTCGGTGCTCGCGGCCAGCGAATCGAGCCGCTGCGAAATGCTCTCCACCAGCGCCTCGGACTCCGAAGCCGACGCGCTGATCTCGCCCGACCACTGGTCGTTCTCCCGGGCGGCCTCGCTCACCGCAGCCAGGCCCTCGCCCACGGCGCGGGCGGCGGACCGGGCCACCTCGGCGGTCGCGCCTAACTGACCCATCGTCTCGTGGGTGCGGCGCACCCGCGTGAGCACCGCCTGCACCGTTCCCTCGATGATCACCGAGGCCTGGGCCGCCTGAGTGGCGAGCTTGCGCACCTCGTCCGCCACCACCGCAAAGCCGCGGCCCTGCTCGCCGGCGCGGTTGGCCTCGATCGCGGCGTTCAGGGCCAGCATGTTGGTCTGCGTCGCAATGGCCTTGGTGGTCTGCACGAAGCGCGAGATCTGACGCGACTCCTCGGCCAGGGCCTGCACGTCGGAGACCGCTCCTTCCAGGGCATCGCCTAGGCCGTCGAGCTGCTTGGCGCTCCGCGCCAGCTGCTCACGATACTCCTCCGCCGTCGTCAGCAGACTGCGGTTGCGCTCGGCGGCGGCGCGGGAGGAGGCCGCCAGCCGGTGCGCGATCTCCAGAATCCGCGCCGCGTCGTGCGCCGCGACCCTCACCATCTCGGCCTGCTCCTGGGCCCGGCGTGAGAGCTCCTGCGTGGTGTTGGACATCTCCTGTCCGGAAGCGGCCATCTGCTCGGTGGAAGCGGAAATCTCGGCGGCCATCGCCGCGGCTTCGTCGGCCGCCGACCGTATGGCTCCCACCAGTCGGCGCAGCGCGCCCACCATGCCATTGAGGGCCGTGCCGAGCTGCCGCACCTCGATGGTGCCCGAGCTTATCTCGACGTCGGCCCCGAGATCTCCCTGCGCCACGGCGCTGGCGACGTCGGCGATGCGCTCCACCGGCCTCGTGACCCGCTGGTTGAGCCAGGCGCCGAGTCCAGTCAACGCACCTATCGATACTGCCGCCAGTAGGATCGCCGCGACCAGAATCATCCGGCCCACGGCGTTCACCGCGCCGTACACCTCGGAGGTGCTCTTTCGCACCACCACCCACCACTCGCCGCCTCCAACCCGCCGCGTCGCAACCCGATCAGTGCGGCCGTTCAGGCTTACGGTCGCCCAGGCCGTGGTGTCAGCGCGCGGGATCATGTCCGCATCGGCCGCCCGATTCAGCGTTCCGACGCCGCCTTCGGCGACGATCAGCCGCCCGTCGGCGCTCACCACCTGCACGTCACTGCTGCCGGTCGAGGAACCAGCCACAAGGCGGGCCAGCCGCGAGATGTCGAACACACCTTTGATGACGCCGACCCGCCGGCCGCCGCGCATAACCGGCGCGGCTAGTTCCAGCGAAATGACCCCCGCCGACGAATCGAACAGCACCGCGGACTGGTAGGTCTCGCCGGCGAAGGCGCGGCGCCACCACTCCTCGTCGCTCTGCACGAAATCCGAAGTCCGGTTGGTGGTCACGGCCACGTAGCCGTGCGACTCGGTCACGAACAGTTCGGCGAAATCGGAACTCCGCGCCACGCTGCGCAGAAACGACTCCGCAGTCGCATCGGCATCGAGCGAGCGCGTGGCGCTCATCGCCGCCTCGGCGCGCTCCAGCGACATGCCGGCCAGATTGCGCCGCGCGGACTCGCGCTCACCGGCCTCAGCCGCGGCAACCACCGATGGAACTGCGCCAAGCCGTTCCAGCTCGGCGCGACGTTCCTGGAGGTACAGCGCGACCAGAGCCGCTGTTCGGCTCGCCGATTCGCCCAGCCGCTGGTCCGCCTCGCGTTCCAGCCAGCGCCGCGCCACACGCCAGGACACGCTCGAAGCGAGCAGCACCACGGCGAGCGCGACGAACACGCCGGCGGAGACCAGGGAGCCTTGCAGGGTGCGGTCACGGGAACGGCGGCCAAGGAGGGCCATACGGCGGGTCAAGCTAGGGATGGCTCACTGCGCCCGCAAGTCGCTAACTTCCACGGTCTTATGACCTATGACCCGAAAGCGGTCGAGGCCCGGTGGCAGGCGCTCTGGGATGAACGTGGCACCAACCGGACCAGGCTCGATGGGGCCGCGCGACCGTTCTTCAACCTCATGATGTTCCCCTACCCGTCGGCCGAAGGGCTGCACGTGGGGAACGTGTTCGCGTTCACCGGGGCCGACATCTACGGCCGGTTCCGCCGCCTGATGGGAGACGACGTGTTCGAGCCGCTCGGGTTCGACGCGTTCGGCATCCATTCCGAGAACTTCGCCCTCAAGATGGGCGTCCACCCGGCTGACCTGATCCCGCGCAACGTGGAGCGGTTCCGGCGCCAGTTGAAGCGCATGGGCCTGATGGTGGATTGGCGCTACGAGGTCAACACCACCGACCCGGCGTACTACAAGTGGACACAGTGGATCTTTCTGCAGCTGTTCAAGGCCGGCCTCGCCTATCGCAAGCGCGCTGCGGTGAACTGGTGCCCGGCCTGCAAGACGGTGCTGGCCAACGAGCAGGTGGTGGGAGGTTACTGCGAGCGGCACCCGGACGTGCGGGTGGAGCAGCGAGTGCTGGAGCAGTGGTTCTTCGCCATCACGAAGTACGCCGAGCGGCTGCTAGGTAACCTGGAGCACCTGGACTGGTCGCACTCGACGCGGCAACTGCAAGCCAACTGGATCGGACGCTCCGAGGGCGCGGAGCTAGTGTTCGCGACGCCCGGCGGCCAGCGCATAACGGTGTTCACCACCCGACCGGACACGGTTTACGGCGCCACCTACCTGGTCCTCGCGCCCGAGCACCCGCTCGTCGAGTCGCTCACCACCGCCGAACAGCGCGCCGCGGTGAACCGGTACCGGCGCGAGGTGGAGAAGAGGGACGTGGTGTCGCGCAAGGTGGGCGAGAAGGAGAAGAGCGGCGTATTCACGGGCGCGTACGCTCGCAACCCGGCCACCGGCCAGAGCATCCCGATCTGGATCGCGGACTACGTGCTGATGGAGTACGGCACCGGAGCGATAATGGCAGTGCCAGGTCACGATCAGCGCGACTTCGAGTTCGCGACCCGGTTCGGCCTGCCGATTGTCCGGGTCGTGGCCGGACCAGGTCAGGACGCGACGACGCCACTGGCCGCCGCCGAGCCAGAGATCGAAGGCGGCCGCCTGGTGAACAGCGGCCACTTCGATGGTCTGCCGCCAGAGGAAGGCAAGCGGCTGATCGTGGCCGAGTTGGAGGCCAGGGGGCTGGGCCGCTCCGTGGTCAACTATCGTATTCACGACTGGTGCGTATCGCGGCAGCGCTACTGGGGGCCGCCGATTCCCATCATTCACTGCGACGACTGCGGAGCGCAGCCGGTGCCGGAGCAGGATCTGCCGGTGCTGCTGCCGCGGGTCGAGGACACCCGGCCCGACGATTCAGGCGTCTCGCCGCTGGCGCGCCACCAGGATTGGTACCGAGTGCCGTGCCCGAAATGCGGCAAGACCGGACGGCGCGAGACCGACGTGTCGGACACGTTCCTCGACTCGGCGTGGTATTTCCTGCGCTATCCCTCGGCCGATCGCTCCGACGTCGCGTTCGACCCCGTGCGTACCCGCACCTGGTTGCCAGTAAAGTCTTATATCGGCGGCAACGAGCACGCCGTGCTGCACCTGCTCTACAGCCGGTTCATCACGATGGCACTTAAAGACCTCGGCATGCTGGACTTCGAGGAACCGTTCACGAAGTTCCGTGCCCACGGGACCATCGTGAAGGACGGAGCGAAGATGTCGAAGTCGCGCGGCAACGTGGTGGTGCCCGACCAATACGTGGAGCAGTGGGGTGCCGACACGTTCCGGATGTACCTGATGTTCCTTGGGCCCTACCAGGAGGGAGGGGACTTCAGAGAGGCGGGGATTTCGGGGATCAGGAGGTTCCTGGACAAGGTGTGGAGTGTGGTGACGGAGGTGACGGAGGGGACAGAGGGGACAGAGGGGACAGAGGGGAAGCAGAGCAAGGTGCGCAGCGCGCAGGAACTGGAGCAACTCCGGCACCGCACCGTGCAGAAGGTCACACGCGACACCGAGTCGCTGGATTACAACACCGCAATCGCTGCGATGATGGAGTACGTGAATGCGCTGCGCGAAGGGCGGCCCACGCGGGAGCTGGTGGAGCCGTTGGTTGTTATGCTCGCTCCATACGCGCCGCACTTCGCCGAGGAGTGCTGGGAGCGGCTCGGCGGTAGCGGTAGCGTCATGGACGCCGGCTGGCCCTCCTTCGATGCGGCGAAGGCGCTGGCCGGAACGGTCGAAGTGGTGGTTCAGGTGAACGGCAAGGTGCGCGCCCGCCTGGCGCTGCCGCGTGGTACCAGCGAGGCCGACGCGGTGCGGGCGGCGCGGGCCGAGCCGGCGGTGCAGAAATTCATCGACGGTAAGGAGCCGCGGAAGATCGTGTTCGTGCCGGACCGACTGGTTAACCTGGTAGTGTGAGGGAGGGGGCGTGGTCGCCATCGACCTGAGCGGTAAACGAGCGCTGGTAGCCGGAGTCGCTGACGATGGCGGCTTCGGATTCGCGATCGCGAAGTACCTTGCGGAGGCGGGCGCTTCGGTCTGTGTGGGCACCTGGCCGCCGGCGCTGAACATCTTCCTCAATCTGCTTGAGCGCGGGAAGATGGACGAGGCGCGCCGGCTCTCAAACGGCAAGCTGCTGGAGTTCGAGAAGATCTACCCGCTGGATGCCGTGTTCGACACGCTGGATCAGGCGCCTGAGGAGATCCGGACCAACAAGCGCTACAAGGACGTGGGCGACTTCTCGATCCAGGGGATGGCCAACCGACTGATCTCCGACTTCGGCGAGAAGCCCCTGGACATACTGGTGCACTCGCTGGCCAACGGCCCGGAGGTCAAGAAGCCGCTGATCGAGACGAGCCGCGCCGGTTACCTGGCGGCCGTGAGCGCGAGCGCCTACTCGTTGGTCTCGATGGTGCAGCGCATTGGCCCACTGTTCCGGCCCGGCGGCTCGGTGCTGTCGCTCTCCTACATGGCCAGCGAACGGGTGGTGCCGGGCTACGGCGGTGGGATGTCGAGCGCCAAGGCGGCGCTGGAGTCGGACACCCGCACCCTGGCCTACGAGGCGGGCCGCCGCTGGGGCATCCGCATCAACGTGATCTCGGCCGGTCCCTGGGCTTCGCGCGCCGCGACGGCGATCGGCTTCATCCAGCAGATGATCACCTATTGCGAGGCAAACAGCCCCCTGCCGGAGAAGCTCAGCGCCCTCGAAGTCGGCGCCACGGCGGCCTTCCTGTGCAGCCCCTTGGCCTCGGGTATCACCGGGACCACGGTCTACGTTGACAAGGGATTCCACACAATGGGGATGGCGGTAAGGCCGCTGCCAGGGCTGGTATAGGGCGGAGGGTGGAAGGGCAGAGGGTGCGTGCAGTGGTCCCCTCTGTCCTCCGCCCCCGCCCCCGGCCCTCGGCGATTGCGACCCTGCCAGCCTGATCCGCATCCAATTCAGTGTGACCGCAATGGCGGATACCCTCCCCCTTGCCGAAGCGCGCAGCCTGGTGGCGCGCGCGCGATCGGGCGATCTCGGGGCCCTGGAACACCTGTACCGGGCCTACGAGGGGGCGGTGTACACCCTGGCGCGGCGGCTGACGCGCACGGCCGAAGACGCCGAGGACGTGCTGCAGGAGACGTTTCTCGAAGTGTGCCGCTCGTTGGGGAGCTGGCGGGGTGACGGCTCGCTGTGGGGCTGGATCCGGGCCATCGCCGCCAGCAAAGCGCTGATGCGGTATCGGCGCGAGAAACTGCGCGAGACTGACGAATTGGATGAGACGAGCGACGTTGGTGACGATGCGGACGACGTGCCGCTGCGGCTCGACCTGGAGCAGGCGCTGGCGCGGCTTCCGGAACGGACCCGCGCGGTGGTCTGGCTGCACGACGTCGAGGGTTTCACGCACGAGGAGATCGCCGAGCGCATGGGCATGACGACGAGCTTCTCCAAGTCGCAGCTGGCTCGCGCGCACCGCAGGCTGCGGCGCTGGCTGGGAGAGGAGAATGTGGCATGAACAGCGAATCGCGTCACGCCACTACTGCAGAACTGCTGGATCTGCGCGACGGCGAGGGGACCAGCTGGACTCGCGACCACGTCGCAACCTGCGCCACATGCGCCGGTGAGCTGTACCGGCTGGAGCAGATGCGGGCGCGGCTGCGGGCGCTTCCTTCGCTGCATCCGCCGCGCGACCGCTTCCCCGTCATTGCCGCTGCGGCGCGGGCGCAGCGGCGCCGGCGCTGGCTGCAGAGTGCTGTCGGCCTAGCCAGCGCCGCCGCGTTGACACTGCTCACCTGGAGCGCCGTGCGACCG
>DATMBH010000216.1:0-3143 GCA_035559335.1 Gemmatimonadales bacterium | reverse complement strand
CGAGCGCCCAGGATGCCGCGAGCGCCTCTATGCCCGCGCCGGCCAGAAGCAGTACCACCAGCGCGCTGGTACTTAGGGCCCACGCCAGGAGCTGTGCCCTGCCGAGAAAGGCGAGGTCCTGCAGGCCGGTGAGCAGGGCCTGGAATATCCGGGTCGGAAACGTAAGCGCGAACGCCAGTAACGCGATGGCGAGCGCCGGTCGCAGCTCCGCCCATCTCCCGGGCAACAACAGCCAGATCGCGAGAGTCACGATGGCGATGACGGGCGTCTGCCACAGCGCTAGGCGAGATACATCGCCAGCCAGGCGTTGGAGCCGCGTCGGATCGGCATCGGCCGCCGCGTACGCAGTTTCTCTGGGAAGCAGCGCCATTACCCCGAAATCGGCGAGCGAGAGGTAACCGAGCAACTGAAGACCGACAAGCCACAGACCGTAGTTGTCGCGACCCAGGTGATCCAGCGTGAACCTGGTCAGCCACAAGCCGACGAGGAGCGTGACAACCTGTTGGAGGAATCCCATCGCGACACCGCCGGCGAAGCGCGTAGTGCGCGTGGGTGTGGGTTCAGTCACGGCGGACAATGTGCGGAGGTGGAGCGCCGGGCGCCAGACGCGCTTGCACCCCGTGAAGCGGAAACCGATCTTCGAGTCCATGGCGCCGCCCACAATTCTGGTGGATTGCTCGTCCTTTGATCGCGGCGGCCCCGGGGGCCAGTACCGTTATGTGACGGATCTGGTGCGAGGGCTCGCGGCCATGGACGGGCCGGAACGCTTCGTACTGGCGGGGTCGGCGCCGGAGCCGCCTGGTGCGCTGCAAGAGTGCTTCGCGCCCGACGGGAGGTGGCGCTACATGCGGCACTCACCGGCAAGCGGATGGGCGGGGGCGTATCGCGAGCACTTTCGGCAGGCTGCCATGCTGGTACGGGCCGGTGCGTCGCTGTTCCACGCCACCACGCAGTTCGTACCTCTGTGGGCGCCGTGTCCCATCGTGCTCACTGTATACGACCTGATATTCGAGTTATTCCCCGAGTATGAGCCGGCCGTGCGCAGCCGCCCCTACCGTATATACCGGTTCGGTGCCAGGCGACTCGTGAGGCGATGGATCGCGATAAGCGAGCGAACTGCACGCGACGCGCGAATGCGGTGGGGCCTCGATGCGGAGCGGCTGGACGTGGTACCGCTGGGCTCGTCGCTCGCCGAGCTCCAGCCGTCGCGCGAGCCGCGCAACCCAGTGTTGGCCGGTCTTGGAGCAGCGCCGCTTGTGGTTTCGCCATTCAACCTCGAGCCCCGGAAGAACCTCCGCACCCTTGTGAGCGCTTTCGCTGCGCTCGAATCACGGTACACCGACCCCACGAGACCGCGGCCACTGCTGGTGCTTTACGGGCGGGCTGCAGTTACCCCGGAGCGCGAAGCGGCGTTCGAGCGCCTGGTGGCCTCACTTCCGTTGGAGGGCAGGGTGATCCGAACCGGGGTGTTGGAAGAGCCGGACCTCGCCTGGCTTCACGCTCGCGCGGACGTGTTCGTGTTCCCGTCCCTATATGAGGGCTTCGGACTGCCGCTGCTGGAGGCGATGGCGGCGGGGGCAAGCGCAGTGGCTCACGACGATTCTGCGATGGCAGAGGTGGCGGGAGACGCCGCCGTACTAGTGGATGCTCGATCCCCGGAGCACTTGGCGCTGGCGGTAGGATCGCTGCTAGGTGATCCGGAGCGGCGCCGGGCATTGGGCGCGCGAGCCAAAGCTCGCGCGCAGCAGTTCTCGGTTGGGCGCATGGCCGCCGGAACGCTGGCCGTTTATCGGCGGGCACTGGGCATCGGCGAATGAGCGGTTCTCTGCTGCAGCGCCTGGGTGCCGGGGTCGCGTCGCTCGTCGGTCGCCAACATCCGCTGGTGCGGGCGGCTCGTCCAGCGTACGAGGCGCTTCTGGACATCGTGACGCTGGGGCGCGGCTTCCAGCGGACCGTGAACGGTACCGACAGGTTCAACGTGGACCCTCGGCTTCGGCACCTGTTCCCGGAGATCTACGAGCCGGCGGTCTGGGCCTTCCTGAGGTCGCGCGTCAAGCCCGGCGACGTGGTGCTGAACGTGGGAGCGCACGTCGGACTGTACACGCTCGGCGCCGCTGCGTGGTCGGCTCCGGGTGGCAGGGTGGTGGCCTTCGAGCCGAATCCCGCCACACGACTGATCCTCGAGGACCACGTGCGGCGCAACGGGGCCGAGGACCGAGTTGAGGTGATCGCCGCCGCGGCAGGCGCCAGTGAGGGTGAGGCCCGCTTTGCGGCCGAGGCAGTTGAGGGCACCAGCCGGATCGGCGAGCCTAACCCGGAGAGCCGGACGCCCGCCACGATGTTGACGGTGAGAGTTACTACCATTGACGCAGTGTGCCGTGAGCGCGCGCTGAAGCCCGACTGGATAATCATGGACGTTGAGGGCCTGGAAGGCGACGCGCTGGAAGGCGCGCGCTCGGTGCTCGCGGGCGCACCGCCACCCGGCGTGGTCGTGGAGTTCCATCCACACTTGTGGAGCAGTGCCGGGTGGTCCCGGGCCCGGCTGGAGGGACTCGTCACGGACCTGGCGCTCGTCCCGGTGCCGATTGCCGGCCAGCGTGATCCATGGACGGAGGCGGGAGTGGTGTTCCTGAGAGGCGTGAGCGAGCGGCACTTTCGCCAGGCGCAGCAGCCAACCAGCCCTGCAGTGCCCTATGATTGATCTCTGGCCCGGGGCGACCGTTTGGCGGCGCTCATCGCGGCCGAGTTCCGGTGGCCCACCGGCCTGCAGTTGATCGCTTCCCCGGAGGAGAGGAAAACTTGAGGATCTGGTTCGGCGGCCGTGCTGGCGTCGCCTCGATCGAGGAGCGGGCCCGTGGCCTAGCTAAACACCTCGGTCCGGACATCATGCCTTCCTTCGGGTTCACCGACGACCGCCCAAGTTCTTTCTACGCCGCTTCACGCGCGCACGATGTGGTGTGGCTGCTGTCGCAGCACCCGCGCCGACTGCTGGCCGCCGCGCGGGCGCGCCGCGACGGTGGAGCGCGGATCGTGGTTGACACCGGCGACCTGCTCTACGAGTCGGAGCGCACTGCCGGCACCAGGGGCCCGAAGCTGTGGTTCACGCGCTGGTGGGAGCCGCGTTCGCTGCGGCTGGCGGATGC
>DATMBH010000215.1:0-5057 GCA_035559335.1 Gemmatimonadales bacterium | reverse complement strand
AGCAGGATCGCGATCGTCATTCCCGCCACCAGCGCGCCCCACTCCGCCCAGGCGTTGACCCGCCACCAGAACCAGCGTAGCAGCAGCACCGTGCCGGTGCCGTTGCCGAACAGCACCATGAACCGGAACACCTTGCCCACGTCGTCCATGAGGAAGCTCGCGGCCGCGGCGATCAGCGTGATGAGCACCGTGGCAAGCCGCGCCACCAGGATCAGGTTCGCCTCGCCAGCGCGCGGACTAATGAACCGCTGGTACAGATCGCGCACGGCGTACGAGGCGCCCCAGTTCACCTGGGTCGAGACGGTGCTCATGAACGCCGCCAGCAGCGAGGCGAACACCAGGCCCAGCACGCCGGTCGGCAGGTACCGCTGCATCATGAGCGGATAGGCCTGCTCGGGGTCGGCGAGCGGCGGAAGGACCACGAGCGCCGCGAGCGCGACGATCACCCACGGCCAGGTCCTCACCACGTAGTTGATCAGGTTGAAGAACAGCGCCGCCTTCTCCGCCTCGCGCTCGTCCCGCACCGCCGAGAGCCGCTGCACGAACATCCCGCCACCGTCGGCCAGGCGGTACGACCACCACTGGATCAGCAGGTAGGCGGCGAACGTGCCCATCGGCAGCGCGTCTCCCGGTCGCGGCACGATGCGCAGCGCATCGGCACGCCCAAAGTCCGCCACCTGCTCCCGCAGCGGCCCAAGCCCGCCGACTTCGCCCAGCGCAAAGCCCATAACCAGCAGTGCGCCGCCCAGCGCCAGGACCAGCTGAAGAAAGTCGGTGGTCACCACTCCCCACAGCCCGGAGGCAGCGGCGTAGACCAGCGTCAGGATCACAATGAGGACGACGGCCCACAGCTGCGGATCGCCGGGCAGCCAGGGCAGTGCGGTGACACCCAACGCATCCAGCACCTTGCGCATGGCGAGCATGCCGTAGCCGATTGCGATGCAGTTGAGGGGGATGCCGAACGCGAAAGCGCGAGTGGCGCGCAGCAGCGCCGCGGCGCGACCGGCATAGCGCAACTCGATCAGCTCGACATCGGTCATTACTTCGGCGCGCCGCCACAGGCGCGAGAGCACCATCGCCATCGCGACGTGCGCGAACACGAAGCACCACCACTCCCAGTTTCCGGCGATGCCCCGGCGCGCCACCAGGCCAGCTATGTACAGCGGCGTATCCACGTTGAACGTGGTCGCGGCCATCGAGGCTCCGGCCAGCCACCACGGCACCGCACGGCCGCCCACGAAGAAGGCTGTAAGCGACGTCGAGCCGCGGCGCGCCAGGTACACCCCCAGCCACAAGGTCCCGGCTAGGTACGCCGCCACCACCAGCCAGTCGAGGAGCTTCACGTCAGGGCTACCAGGCGTCGCGCGGCGGCGCGCTGCATCGCAACGTCGCCGCTCCACGCGCAGACCACCGGCGCATCGCCCGGGATATCCTCGCTGCGGCGTGGGTGCCCGAACAGCACCACGACCGCCGGCTCGCGCAGCAGTTCCTCCAGCCTCGCCCGACTCTCAGCGCTGAGTGCCGCCCTGCCCTTCCAGCTCTTCACGTCAGCGAACAGTAGAACGATTCGCGATTCTCCCGCGCTTCTGTGCCCCTGTGCTCCTGCGCCCCAGAGTTCCAGTTCCCTCGCGAACTCGTCCCTCGGTGGCAGCTCATAGGGCCCGCCCGCATCGTCGTCCACCAGCTCGATGCGTGCCGAGCCGGTCAGGGGGGACACGGTGCCGCGCTGCATCACGACTGACTGCTGGCACAGCTCAGCTCCCCGCGACGCCAGTTCGGACCGCGCCTCCTCATCGAGCGTCTGTACCGCGGCCGCACGCCGCACCGCCGCCGCTCGCCGCTCGCGCGCGCGTTCCATGCGCATCGCGAGCCCCGGCTCGGTCGCGGCGCGCTCCAGCGCCGCGATCACGCCCTCCACGTCGCGCGGGTACAGTAGCAGGTCGCAGCCGGCGGCGACCGCCCTCACTACCACTTGGCCTTCGGAAGCAGCGCCGCCGACGCCCTCCATGATGAGCGCGTCGCTCACGACCAGCCCGTGAAAGCCGAGCCGGTCGCGCAGCAGCCCGGTCAGTATCGAGGGCGACAGCGTCGCCGGCGCCCCGCTGGGATCGAGCGCCGGGTACGACACGTGCGCGGTCATCACCGCGGCCACGCCGCACGCGATTGCCACCTCGAACGGCCCGAGGTCGGCGTGCAGCGTCGCCTCGTCGGACTCGACCACCGGCAGCTCGGCGTGGGAATCGGCGCGGGTCCTTCCGTGCCCGGGGAAGTGCTTGGCGCACGCGAGCACGCCCTCCGCCTGACAGGACTCGATCCACGCCTTAACGAGCCACGCCACGGCCGCGGGGTCCTCGCCGAAGGCACGGGTCTGCACGATGGGATTGGCGGGCTCGACGTCGAGGTCGGCGACCGGCGCCAGCACCCAATTGATGCCGAGGTCGCGGGCCTCAAGGGCCGTTATGCGGGCGGCGGACCGCACAGCGTCCTCGCCCAGGCCGGCCAGCGCGGCCAGGGGAGGCAGCGACGTCGCCCCCCGCACCTGCTGGCCGGCGCCGCGCTCGAGGTCAGAGGCGATGAGCAACGGATGGCGGGCGGCGGCGCGCAGCTCGCGAGTCAGCTTCCTGACCGCCGAGGCCTCGCCCCCGAACAGGATGAAGCCGCCTACTCCCAGATCGAGGTACCGCTCGATCTCGGGGAGCAGGTGGGCGAAACCACGCTCTGCATCCCACCGCAGCGCTGGCATCACCAGCTCGGCGAACGGGCTGCGACTCATGCCGGCGTGATCGAGCCCAGAACCCGCGGCCCCCTAGCGCCCGTGGCACCCGGCTCGTTCCCGGGCCTGCCGGTCCAGGTCAGGTAGCCCAGGAAAGCGAACGCAGCCGCCTCTTTGGCCTCGCCGTCGAAGAAAAGCTCGTCGAAGGCGCGGTGCTCCACGCCCGGCCAGGCGGCCTCGATCGCGCGCACCAGCGCGGGGTTGCGCGAGCCACCGCCCGAACGCACGACGTCAGCGGGCCGCAACCGGGCCGGTATGAACCCGGCTGCCGCGCCTATCGCCCGCGCCGTCAGCGCCGTCGCCGTTGCCACCGCGTCCTCCGGGGCACTGGATACCTCGAGGCAGCGCGCCACCAGGCCATCGGCGTAGCCATCGCCGAACAGCTCTCGCCCAGTGCTACGCGGAGGCTCGGTCGAGAAGAACGGGTGGGATAGTGCCGCTTCGAGTACCGGTTCCAGGACGCGACCGCGTGAGGCGATCTCGCCTCCCGCGTCGAACCGCATCCCGGGAAACAGCCGCCTGACGCACGCGTCAATGACCATCACTCCGGGTCCCGTGTCGAATGCCAGCAGCGGCTCGTCGCTGCCGCGCGGCGGCACCGCCGTCAGGTTCGCGATGCCGCCCAGGTTGAGCAGCACCCGCGGCGCCCCTTCCCTTGCCCACAGTAGCCGGTCGGCCCGCGGCACCAGCGGCGCGCCCTGGCCGCCCGCCGCGACGTCGCGGGCGCGGAAATCGCTCACCACCAGCACTCCCAAGCGCTCGGCGATCACCGCGGGATCGCCTAACTGATACGAGACCTGCCCCGGCTCGTGCCACACCGTCTGACCATGGCTCGCCACCAGCGCCACGCTCGCGGCCGCCACACCCGCATCGTCCAACAGCGTCTCGACGCATTCGGCCGACCACTCCCCCAGATCGCGGTGCAGCAGCGCCAGGTCGCGGGGGCCCCCAGCCCGGATCGCCGCCGCCAGCTGCGACTGCCGCGAGGCACCGTACGGGATGGTGCGGCTCGCCAAAAGCTTCAGGGAATAGACCTCCGGCTCGGGCTCCTCGATTCGCACTAGCGCCGCGGTCAGCCCGTCGAGGGAGGTCCCCGACATCAACCCTACAGCTAGTACTGGATCTCTCACCAAACTTCCCGCCTAAGCGTCTCAGCGCAGTGCCGGCGGCTCCCCCACCGCCTTGCGGACGTAGCCGCCTGACTCCTCCAGCAGCCGCTCGGCCTCTTCGCGTCCCAGCGCCTTCCTGAGCATGACGATCGCCGTCTTGACCCTTCCGCCGGCCGCGCCGATGGCCTCGCGCGCTTGCTCACGCCCCACGCCGCACACCTCCATCACTATCCGCTCAGCGCGGTCCACCAGCTTCTGCGACGTCGCCGTCAGGTCCACCATGAGGTTACCGTAGGCGCGGCCCCAGCGGATCATGGCCCCGGTCGTGATCATGTTCAGCACCAGCTTGGTGGCCGTGCCTGCCTTCAGCCGGGTGGACCCGGTTAGGACCTCCGGTCCCACCTTGGGCAGGATCGCAACGTCAACGTTGAGCAGCAGGTCCTGCGGAGGGTCGGTGCACGCTACCAGGACCGTCTTCGCGCCGCGCGCGGCGGCGCGACTCACCGCGCCGCGCACGTAGGGCGTCGTGCCGCTGGCCGCGATGCCGACCACCACGTCCTGCGGCCCCGCCTCCTTTGCGTCGATCGCCGCGGCACCGGCGTCGAAGTCGTCCTCCGCGCCCTCCTGCGACCTGACCAGCGCCTGAAACCCGCCCGCGATTATCGCCTGGACCAGCTCGGGATCGGTGCCGAAAGTCGGAGGACACTCGGCAGCTTCGAGCATGCCCAGCCGGCCGCTGGTCCCCGCGCCCACGTAGTAGAGGTGGCCGCCGGAGCGGAAACTTTCCTCCACTAGCCCGATCGCCTTCGCGATCTCGCCGCGCACGGCGTGAACTGCGTCAGGAACGCGCCTGTCCTCCGCGTTCATCAGCTCGACGATCTCGAGCGCGGAGGCGAGATCGATCTCGGCGGTTGCTGGGTTGCGTTGTTCGGTGAGGCGTGGGTCGTGGGCAGCGCTCACGCGCCGCAATCTAGGTATGGCGCGCCCGCGGCGACAGCCACGACGAATCACGGCGGACCAAAGCTCACCTCTGCCTGAGGTAGAAACCGCGGCGCGCGACGCTCCCGGCTCGCCTGCTCGTATGCAAAGGCCAGCCTCAGCAGCACCGGCTCGCTCCAGGCCCGGCCGAAGAAGCTGAGCCCCACGGGCAACCCGTGCACCTGTCCCATCGGCAC
>DATMBH010000214.1:0-2945 GCA_035559335.1 Gemmatimonadales bacterium | reverse complement strand
CGAGCCCGCGCTGCGCCTCGACCTGACGGACCCTAACACCGGCCTCGACCGCGACGCCGGGATGCTGATCACTCCCGCCCTCAGCATTCACTTCAGCCAGACCACCGCCATGAGGGCGGGGTTCGACTACTACCGCTACCGCGACGATTCCGGCAGATCGCGCTCGCTGCGCGCCTTCCGGCTTTCGTGGCAGTCCAACTTCTGATGGAGAACAGCATGTACTCACGCTCGTTCGCGGCGCTCGCGCTGACGGTCGCCGCCGCGGCCACCCCGCTTGCCGCGCAGGGCCAGGTCCGGCTGACCGGCGCGGGGGCCACGTTCCCCTATCCCGTGTACTCGCGCTGGGTGCTGGAGTACTCCCGCGCCAACCCCGGCATCGAGGTGAACTACCAGTCAATCGGCTCCGGCGGCGGAATCCGCCAGTTCACCGACCGCACCGTGGACTTCGGGGCTACCGACGGCCCGATGAGCGACAGCCAGATCGCCGCCGTGCGCGGCAACGTGCTGCACATTCCGACCGTGCTGGGCGCCGTCGTGCCAGCCTACAACCTGCCGGAGACCACAACGCGGCTGCGCTTCACCCCTGAGGTCCTGGCCGGGATCTTCCTGGGTCAGATCACTCGCTGGAACGACAGCCGCATCGCCGCAGCCAATCCCGGCGTCTCGCTGCCCAACCAGCAGATCGTGGTGATCCACCGCTCCGACGGTTCCGGTACCACCTACGTGTGGACCGACTACCTGTCGAAGATCTCGCCCGAGTGGATGCGGCGGGTCGGCCGCGGTACCTCGGTGAATTGGCCCACCGGCCTGGGCGGCCGCGGCAATGAAGGCGTGGCCAGCCTGGTGCGCCGCACTCCAGGTGCGATAGGCTACGTGGAATTGGTGTACGCCGAGCAGACCCGCATCCCCTTCGGCCTGGTGCGCAACCGCGCCGGGAACTTCGTCGAGGCCTCCCCAGCTTCCACCACTGCTGCCGCCGCCGGCGCCCAGCTTCCTAACGACACCGACTTCCGGGTCAGCATAACGGATGCGCCGGGGCCCGACTCATACCCGATTGCCTCGTTCACCTGGATCCTGATCCCTCGGCAGATCGACGATCAGGCCCGGGGACGCGCCTTGCTTGAGTTCCTGTGGTGGGCGGTTCACGACGGGCAGCGACTTGCCTCCCAGCTCGGCTACGCCCCGCTGCCCCAGCGTGTAGTGCGGCTGGTAGAGCAGCGCCTGCGGTCGGTGAGTTCGGGCGGCCGGCCGCTGCTGGCGCCGACTCGCAGGGAGTAGCCAGCGCCCGTGGGAAGCGAAGCGCCCTTGGTACCGGTACCGGTCGCCGCTCCGCGCCCCTCGGGCTCGGAGCGGTGGCACGATCTTAGGACCGTCAGTCGCGGCGATGTCGTCTACCGGCTGATGCTGACGGCCTTCGCCCTGGTGCTGCCGGCGCTGCTGCTGCTGATACTCGGCGAGTTGGTCAGCGGAGCCTGGCCCGCGATCGCACGGTTCGGCGCGCGGTTTCTGACCTCCGACATCTGGGATCCGGTGACTGGTCAGTTCGGCGCCCTGCCCCTCATTTATGGAACGATCTACTCGTCAGTCGTGGCCATGGTGATCGCGGTGCCGCTGGCACTAGGCGTTGCGATCTTCCTGACTGAATTCGCGCCGCGCCGCCTGCGCACGCCCATCGCAACGCTGGTCGAGCTGCTCGCCGCCGTGCCCAGCGTGATCTATGGGCTGTGGGGCGTCTTCGTCCTGATTCCGCTGCTGCGCGACACGATCTGGCCGCTCGTGGGGCCGTCGCTCGACCGGCTGCCGCTGTTCCGCGGCAGCTTCTACGGCCCCTCGGTGCTCGCCGGCGGCGTGATCCTGGCGATCATGACCCTGCCCTACATCGCGGCGGTCTCGCGCGAAGTGCTGCTGGCGGTGCCCGCCAACCAGCGCGAGGCGGCCCTCGCCCTGGGTGCGACGCGGTGGGAGGCAGTGTGGACGGTCATACTTCCCTATGGCCGCACCGGGATCTTCGGCGCCATCGTGCTCGGGCTGGGCCGCGCCTTAGGTGAGACCATGGCCGTCACCATGGTGATCGGCAACCGGCACGAGATCTCGTTGTCGCTGGTGGAACCCGGGTACACCATCGCCGCCGCGATCGCTAACGAATTCGCCGAGGCGGTATCCGACATCCACTTGTCAGCGCTGGTCTACGTGGGCCTGGTTCTGTTTATGATCACGGTGATCATCAACGCGCTGGCACGGTGGCTGATCTGGCGGGTTGCCCGCGGGTCGGCCGCCGGGAGCTCGGCGCTGTGAGCGCACGGTTGCCGCGCCGGCTGGTGAGCTCGCTAATGACCGGCGCGACCTACGGCGCGGCCGCCCTCGCCGTGCTGCCGCTAGCGGCCGTCCTCGCAATGCTCATCACGAAGGGCGCAGGATCGCTGGACTGGAACTTCTTCACCCGCTCCAGCGTGCCGCTGGGAGAGAGCGGCGGCGGCTTCGCGCACGCGATCACCGGGACCGTGATCATCGTCGGCCTCGCCTGCGCCATTGGAATCCCGATCGGAGTAGGGGCCGGCGTCTTCCTGGCCGAGTTCGGCGGCGGGCGTGTCGGCTGGGTGGTGCGGTTCGTCGCCGATACGCTCAATGGCATTCCCTCGATCGTGATCGGTATCTTCGCGTGGACCTGGATCGTCAGGCCGGTGGGGAAGTTCACGGCCTTCTCCGGGGGAGTGGCTCTGGCCGTCATCCTGATACCGATCGTGGCCCGCACCACCGAGGAGATGGTACGCCTGGTGCCTAACTCGTTGCGCGAGGCGGCGCTCGCGCTCGGGTACCCGCGCTGGCGCACCTCGCTCCAGGTAGTGGTGCGCACTGCCGCCTCGGGCATCCTCACCGGGTGCCTGGTGGCCGTCGCCCGGGTGGCCGGAGAGACCGCGCCACTGCTGTTCACGGCACTGGGCAAC
>DATMBH010000213.1:0-7802 GCA_035559335.1 Gemmatimonadales bacterium | reverse complement strand
CCCCGCCGCAGCTGCTGGATGGACACCTCGTACAGCTCCTCCGCATTGGGCTCGGCCGGAGCCGCAGTCGGGCCCGGCTGGACCGCCGCCGGCGCGGCGCCACCCGGAGCCGGCGCCCCGCCCGGCGGCGCGGCAGGGGCGGATGGAGCAGCCTGGGGCAGCGCCGCAGCGGGGGAGCGCTGCGCCAGCTCGCCACGCAGCTCCGAGAGCCGCTGCTGGCTCTGGCCGGTGAGTTCCTGCACCGCCACCAGCTGCTGCTGAATGTTGTAGAGCTCGACCCGCAGGTCGCCGCGCAGTCGCGTCAGCGCGGTCTGCTGCACCGCGAGCGTGTCGTACAGCGATTGCAGCATCCGCGCCACGGCGGCCAGGTTCACGGTCAGCAGCGAGTCCTGCCGGTTGCGCTCCTGCCGTAGCTGCGCGAGCTGGGTTTCGAGGCGCACCACGTCGCCGCGGGTGGCGCATCCTGTGGCCAGCACAACCAGCATGGCCAGCGCGGCGTGCCTCCGCACTATGCCACGCCTCTCGTTATGCGGAACTCGGCCCTGCGATTCCTGGCCCATGCTTCCTCGTTCGACTCGGCCACGGCCGGGCGCTCCTCTCCGTAGGAAACTATTTCGATCCGATCCTCGGCAATCCCGTGCTCGACGAGGTAGCGCTTCACCGCCGCGGCGCGCCGGTTCCCCAGCGCAATGTTGTACTCGTCCGAGCCGCGCTCGTCGCAATGCCCCTCGATCAGGATCATCAGCCGGGGGAAGGCGCGCAGGATCTCCAGCTTCTGATCCAGCAACCGCTGTGTTTCGGGTGACAGGTCAAACCGGTCGAACGCGAAGTACACCGGCTGGGCCAGGACCGCTTCTCGCGCTGGGTCGAGCCCGGCGCTCGCCGGGGGCGCGGTTTCGGCGCTGTCGCGCAGCACTTGGGCCCGCACACTGTCGGCCCGGGCCGCCTCCAGTGCGCGGGCCAGCGAGTCGGCGCTAGCACGCGCCCGCGCCACCGAGTCCGCGCGCGCGCGCGCCACAGAATCGGCGCGGGCCAGCGCCGCAATCGAGTCGGCGCGCGCTCTGATCGCGGCCGAGTCGACTGCCGGCGTGGCGGCCTGGGGTCGCGGATTGCTGCTGCACGCGGCCGCAGCCAGCGCGCTCCAGACGAGCATCAGGGTGCGAGGAAGTCGCATCTTTCCGTTCCTAGTTGCGGGTGAGTCGCGGAGACCACGCAGGGAGGCGTGCGCCTCCGCCGGTGGTCAACTGGCGCAGGCGGCCCGTCTCCAGGTCCACGACCCAGATGTTGCGCGCACCGCCGCGTGATGAAACGAACGCAATGTGCCTGCCGTCAGGCGCCCAAGTGGGATCCTCGTTGCGTCCCGAGCCCGTAAGCTGCCGGAGGGCTCGGGTGCCGAAGTCGAACACGAAGATCTGCGGCTCGCCGTTCACCTCGCGATGGAACGCGACCGCCTGACCGTCGGGCGACCACTCGGGAGCCGAGGTCGCGCCCGTTGCGCCGAAATCAAACCGCGCCAGCACCTCCTGGTCGGTACCGTCGGAGTTCATCACGTACAGCTGCGGTGTGCGCGCGCGGGTCGAGATGAAGGCGATGCGCGAGCCGTCCGGGCTCCAGGTGGGACTCAGGTTGTCGGAGAAGCGGCCCACTGTCAGCCGCTGCACGCCCCCGCCCACCTCATGAACGTAAATGTCCGTGCCGGCTTCGGTACCGTGGGCAAACGCCAGGCGCCTGCCGTCCGGAGACCAGGCTGGCGTGATGTTGAGCCCGCGCTCGGTGGTCGGCACCACTTCCCTAGCCCCTGTGACGAGATCCTGAATCACGATCGGCATGCCGCTGCGCACGAACGCGGTGTAGGCGATGCGGCGGCCGTCGCGCGACCAGGCCGGCGACAGCGACGGGAAGCCCGCGCTCGGCACTCGCCTCAGGCCGTGCCCGTCAGCTTCCACCCGCCACAGACGACCGTTCCGCACAAACAGTAACGACGTGGAAGCGACTCCCGCTTGTCCGGTCACGGTACGCACAACCTCGTCGGCGGCGGCGTGCGCCGACCAGCGCAGCAAATCCGCGTCGGTGGTGCCGATGCTGCGCCGCAGCAGCACGTCGCCCGAGCGACCGTCGCGCAGCACTAGCTCCGGACCCGATCCGGCCAGCCGCACCTGCACCACGAACTGCGCGCCCAGCGCCGCGGTCAGGCGCAGATCGGCGGTATCCACCAGCGCGGCCGGCGCACGCACCATCTCGAACCGGTCCGAGTGGTCGAGGTCGCGCGCCACGATCGTCGCCACCGAATCCAACAGCGGCCGCGCCGAGGGCACCACGACCAGCGCCGGCCGCGTCCCCGGCGCATATGTGATCCCGATCCTGACGCCCCGGTCCTGCGCGGTATCCTGCGCCCGTGCGACCCCAACCGCACACACAGCAGTTACCGCCACCGCCACCACACGAATCACCGTCCACTGTCCCACCGTCCCACCGTCCCACTGTCCCACTGTCCTACCTTATCCCGCCTGGCGTGAAGAAGAACGACACCGGCAGCACATCGGCGCCGTAGCCGTCGGGGAGCGGCCCGAACGCGCCGGAGCGCGCCGCCGCCTCCACGGCGCCCTGAGCCTCGAGGTCGAACCCGTACGATCCCGAGCGCCTGACGATTCTGAGGCTGCTGATCGTCCCGTCCCTATGCACGATGAAGAAGATCTCCGCCTCGAGGTTCTGGTTGCCAGCCGGAGGTCGCCAGCGTCGGTACACCTGCGCGACCAGATTGCGTAGATACCCCGGAAACGGGAATTCGACTCCTTCGGTGCGCACCGTAGCCGGATCGGAGCCCACGCCCGCGGCGCCGCCGGGCGCCACGGGCTGTGCCCGCTCGGGTTGGTGCGCCGGCGCGCGCTCCGGGGGATCGGGCGGGGATCTCCTTTGCGCGGGCGCCGGCGTGGGGTCGCGCACCGGCAGAGCGGGCGTGCTGCGGGCTGGCGCCGCCGGTTCGGCCGGGCGCGGGGGCTCCGTCGTTGCGGTCGCGGCCGCCGGAGCCTCCGGCTGAGGCGCGGCGACCAGCTCCACACGGTAGGCAGGAGGCGGACTCACCTGGCCTGCGAACCTGCCGGCGCTCAGGGCCGCGGCCGCCACCGTGATGTGCAGCATCACGCTGCCAGCCAGCCCGAGACCCAGCGGTGGCGCTCCGGTCGCGCGCGAGCGCAGCGCCCTCACGGCCCGGTGTCCTCAGGCTCGGCCACCAAACCCACGTTCTCCACTCCCGCGGCGCGCATCACCGCGAGCACTCTCACCACCTCGCCGTAAGGCACGGCGCGGTCGGCCCGCAGGTAGACGCCGCCCGGCCGGCGCCGGGCCACTAGGGCGCGGAAGCTGGCCCTGAAATCGGCATAACGGAACTCGGCCTGGTCCACGTGGATCCTGCCGCGGCGGTCCACCGACACCACCAGCGCCTCGCGCGACTCCAGCGGGCGCACTTCGGCCTCGGGCAGGCGCACGTCAACACCGCCCTGCATCATCGGCGCCGTGATCATGAAGATGATGAGCAGCACGAACGCGATGTCCACTAGGGACGTCACGTTGATGTCGGCGTTCAGCGCCGAGCGCCCGCGCTGTCTGGCGCGACGCACTTCAGACCCTGCCCTCGCGAGCCAGTGTCACTATGAACTCCCGCGCGAAACCCTCGAGCTCGGCGGACACGAAGTTCTGGCGCGAAGTGAAGATGTTGTAGGCGATCACGGCGGGGATCGCCACCACCAGGCCCAGCACCGTCGTCACCAGCGCCTCAGCCACTCCAGGTGCAACCGCGGCGAGGTTGCCCGAACCCGAAGTCGCAATGCCGATGAACGAATCCATCACCCCGAGCACCGTGCCCAGCAGTCCCAGCAGCGGGCTCGCCGAGGCCAGGGTCGCCAGCCACGGGATCCACCGCCCCAGCTGGTCGTGCTCGGCATCCACCTGGGTCTCGAGCACCATACGCAGTGCCTCGAGCTGGGCCGGAAGCAGTCGTTTCGACTCTGATGCAGCCACCGCCACGCCGCCAGGCACCAACTCCTCGTAGAAGGCCAGGCCCTCATTGAACAACCGCTTGTACGGCGAAGGGGGCAGGATCGCCACGGCGTCGCGCGCCTCATCGAGACGGCCGGCGTGCTCGACCGCGCCGTAGAAGCGGTCCGCCGCGCGACGCAGCCTGCGGAACTGCACCAGTTTCGCCACGATCAGCACCCACGACAGCGCCGAGAACACCGCCAGCACCGCGAGCACCATCTTGGTCTCGAAGCTGGCGGAGGTGATCAGCTCCCACGACGTAGTCGGTACCGCGCCGCCGATCTGCATTCAGTCTCCCTCGGCGAAGATGTGCGCTGCGGTGCGGCCAAGACCGGTGATCAGGTCCACCTCGGGCCTCCAGCCCAGCACCCTCCGTGCCTTCTCGTTGATCACCGAGTTGGCCTGCAGCTCTCCGGTTCTGGGTGGCGCGTATTCCTCCGCCACCTGCCGGCCGGTGGCGCGCATCAAGGCGCGCGCCAGTTCCACTACGCTGGTTTCAGTCCCGGTGCCGATGTTGAACGCACACGCATCGAGCGAGCCGTCGGATCCGGGCAGCTTCGCCTCGGCCGCCAGCACGTTGGCACGGGCGACGTCCTCAACGTACACGTAATCGCGGGTCTGGGATCCATCGCCAAAGATGGTAATCGCACTGCCGTTCCTGAGCCGGTTGCAGAAGATGGCCACCACGCCGGCTTCGCCGTGCGGATCCTGGCGCGGCCCGTACACGTTGGTGTAGCGCAGCGAGACGTATTCGAGACCGTACATGGCGCCAAACGCGGCCAGGTAGTACTCGCTGGACAGCTTCGCGACGCCGTAGGGTGAGACCGGCAGCTTCGGATCGGACTCGCGGAACGGCGGCTGCCCGGCGCCGTAGACGGTCCCGCCCGAGGACGCCAGCAGCACCCGTCGCACTCCGCCTTCCCTCGCTCCCATGAGGAGGTTCAGCAAACCCACGATGTTCAGCTGGGCATCGAGCACCGGGTCGGAGACCGAGACCCTGACGTCAATCTGGGCGGCATGATGGCAGATGACTTCGAATCCGCCACGGGCCGTCAGCTCTCTAGCAGCCGCGGAGCGGATGTCGAGGCGATGGATCTCGACGTCGCGCGGCAGATTGGCCTCTCGGCCGCGGGAGAAGTCGTCCAGGACGGCCACTTCCCAGCCGGCCGCCAGAAAGGCATCCGCAACGTGCGAGCCAATGAAGCCAGCGCCGCCGGTTACGAGCACACGTCGGTTCACGAGGGGAATTCGCCGCAGTTGCGGCGCTGAAGGTTGGATTGGCGAACCCGCCGTCCCCGGCGGGTTCGCGAGATCACGAAGGCAACCGCCGGATCACCCGGGCGGTAGAGCCCTGGCGCACATCCGGCTGGGTCACCTGTAGCAGCACCGCGGTCGAGGTGCGCGACCTGACGTTCACCACCATGGCGCGCGCCTGCTCGCGGATGGCGCCGCCGGACACGCCAGGAGTGCGGGATGCGCCGCTGATCTGGAACACGTCGCCAAGCCGCACGCCGTCCTGCGCCCCTCGGTCGAGGAACAGAACTGACTGGAGCGTCGCGGCCTCTTCCTGGTCCCGCAGCCCGATCACGGTGGCCTCTGGCCCCTCGGTCACGTCGACCGGGCGGCCGGCGGACGGCATGGAGAACGGCGCGACCGGCATTACCTCCTGGCCGTTGACGATCAGCCCGAACGCGCTGATCACCTGGCCGGTCACGTTGCCGTCGGGTGCATCGCCGGTGATCCTGACCAGACCGGTGGGCGTCATCACCTCGCCGAAGCCGCGGATCTCGCGCCCACGACGCAGGATCAGGACCAGGTCGCCGCGCCGCAGCGAGTCGCCCTGGGGCGGCCGGATCAGGACGTCGGTGAACAGCGTGGCGGTGTTGCGGTCGGTGGCGCGACGGATGGCCGCGGCCTCTACGTTCCCCAGCAGGCGACCGGTGTTGAGACGCTCGCCTTCGGTCACGAAGCCGGCCGAGTAGTACTCGCCGGCGCGCACGGCCCGGTAGCTGGTGTCGCCCACGAATTCCAGCACCCGGCCGCCGGCAGTGCGGACCGGACCGGGGGCCGGCCGCGCAGCGAACACTGTAGGTGCGTTAGGCGAGGGCGGCAGCTGCGGCTGCGCCTGTCCCGCCTGAGCCGTGTCGCCCATGGGAACCACAGCGACGTTCCCTGGAGCAGCGGCCACATCGGTGGGCGGCTCCTCCGGGGCGATCAGCCTCAGCTCCTCGCCGGGGAAAATCCACGCCGGGTCTTCGATGACGTCGGTGTTGAGGCGGTAGATCTCGGGCCACAGTAGTGGGTCGCCGAAGTAGCGTTCGGCCAGCGCCCACAGGGTCTCGCCGGCTTGTACCACGTGGCTTGGGGGGAGGCTCGCGGGCGTGGTGGCCGCCGGCTGCTGGCCCGCGCGAGCGGGCTGCTGCTGGGCCGTGACCGCCGCAGGCGAGATGAGAAGCGCCGCCAGCAGCGCGGCCTCAGAACGGCAGATCGTCGTCCTCCTCATCGAGGGCCTCCGGGAAGTCGTCGAACGCCTCATCACCCTTCTTGCCGGCCGTCTGGGCCGGGGCTGGGGCGGCTGAGCGCCGCCCCGTTCCCTCGGTGCCGGTCGCAGCATCGCCACCGCGCCCACCCAGGAGCACGATGTCGGTTGCGCGGATCTCGGTCACGTACTTGGTCTGACCGTCCTTCTTGTCCTCGTAAGAGCGGTACTCGATCCGGCCCTCCACGTACATCCGGTCACCCTTGCGGGCGTACTTCTCGACGATATCAGCTAGTCCGGTTCCCCGGTTGCCGTTCCAGGCCACCACCCGGTGCCACTCCGTCTTCTCCTGCTTCTGGCCGCTGTCGGTGGTCCACTGGCGGTTGGTAGCAAGCGAAAACTGTGCCACCCTCGTCCCCCCGGGAGTGGTCCGGACCTCCGGATCCGACCCCAGGTTCCCGATCAACATGACCTTGTTCAGACTCCTCGCCACAACACCCTCCCGGGACCCCGCTCGGGAACCATGGACAATGAGCCAACTTACGGTGTGACAAGGGGTTTTGTCAACCGAAAAAACGCGCGATGGGGACGAAAAATGGCGCGGAGTAGAGAACACGGAAGCGGGAAAGGGCGGCAATTTCCCTCTACCCTGTTCCCTCTTCGCTGCTCGCTGCCCAGAATCCTTGCATGCGTTCCGACGCCTTGGCCCTGGCGCTGCTGCTGATCCCAGCCCAGCCGTGCTCCACGCAGCAGCCCACCGGCCGCGAGCGCTGGCAGCGGGTAGCGGAGGTGCTCGAAGCGGTTGGTGCCCGGCCCGGCGCGGTGGTCGCGGACGTCGGTGCAGGAAGCGGTTTCTACACCCTCCGGCTCTCGCGCGCGGTCGGCGCCGAGGGGCGGGTGTTCGCGGTGGACATCGCGCCCAGCGCGCTGGCGCGCCTGCGGTCAATCAGCAGGCAGCCGGGGCGCGATAACATCGTGGTAGTCGAAGGCCGAGCGGATGATCCGCGGCTGCCCTCGGACTCCCTCGACGCGGTGCTGATTGTGAACGCCTACCACGAGATGGAGGCACACGAGGCGATGCTGTCACGGCTGTTCGCGGCGCTCAAGCCCGGCGGACGGCTGGTGTTGCTCGAACCGTTCGATTCGACGCGCCGGCTGCCGACCCGCGAGGCGCAACGGGCGGCGCACGTCATCGCGCGCGAGCTGGCAGTGGCGGATCTGGAGCGTCGCGGATTCGAGGTGGTTAGGCAGGAAGCCGGCTGGGCGCGCGATCCTCAAAGGAGGACCC
>DATMBH010000212.1:0-4810 GCA_035559335.1 Gemmatimonadales bacterium | reverse complement strand
GACACCTGGTCGGTGAACCGCTGCCCGAAGCCGGTGGACCCGCGCGGGTTGAGCAACGCGACGACGTAACCCGGCGCTGCGAATAGCTGTGCGTTCCAGCGGCCGTGGAAGTTGTCGTGCCATGCGCCCTGCGGTCCGCCGTGAATCAGGATCACCGCGGGGTAGCGGCGTGAGGGATCGAATCCGGGTGGTGTGACGAGGAAGCCGAACACACTGTCACCCTGGGCGCCGAGCCATCCGAACTCCCGTCCCGGGTTCATCGGCAACTGCGAGAGGGCGGGGTTCAGCGCGGTGAGTGCTCGCGGCTGCTCCGGTCTGCGGTGGTCGGCACGCCACACGAAGAGCTGCGGCGGCCGGTTCAGGGCGTCGCTGATGAACGCCATGACGGGCGGCTGAGTGGGAGCAATGGAAAGGGCCGTGGGGTTCATGCCCGGCAGGATCTCGTGCACCTCGCCGGTCTCGAACACAATGTGCGTTATGACGTGCCGGCCCCGCTTTTCGGCCACGGCGAAGATGTCGGTCGCCGCGCCTGGCATGATGGCGAACTCGCCTATCGGAAAGTCCCAGTTGCGGGTCACCTCACGCACGCGCCCGGTGCGGCGGTCCATCACCATCAGCCGCCAGCGGTCCGACTCGAAGCCGGCGCGTTCCTGCGACAGGAACGCGAGCCAGCGCCCGTCAGGCGAATAGACCGGGTTCTGCTCGGCGCCGTTCATGCCCTGGGTGACTAGCCGTGGCTCACCTCCCGTGACCGGGACCGTGTAGATGTCGAGGTTAGTGTTCCATGCCTGGTCCCGGGTGGCGAGCTTAGTGGTGAATGCCAGCTCCCTGCCGTCAGGACTCCAGGCATACTGCTCGCTACCGCCGAACGGTGGCACCGGGGTGTCATGGTCCCGCCCGGCCATCAGGTCGCGGGCCACGCCGCCGCTGGCGCTGACCACGAACAGGTGCGAGCGCAGAGAGTCCTCCCATACGTTCCAGTGCCGGAACAGCAGGCCGTCGTACACGCGGGCGCGACTTGCCCTGCGCGCGTCGGCCTCGGCGCGGCGCGCGTTGCAGGCATCGTCGCCGCAACCGGGGTACACCTCCGAAACGAACGCGATCGCGCTGCCGTCGGGAGACCACACTGGCCCGTCGGCCCCAGTCGAGAGCGTCGTGACCTGGCGATGGCGGGCAGAGGCGATCTCGTAGACCCACACCTGCGCTGTGCCGCCGCGCGAGTTCACGTAAGCAAGCGCGGTGCCGTTATGGTTCCATCGCGCTGCGCGCCCGCCCAGCGAATCGACGGATATGCGCCGCGGCGGTGCGGAGCCGTCGCTGGCCGCGAGCCATAGGTCGCTGCGGCGCCGGTTGCCCTCGAGATCCGTCTCGGTGACGGTATACACCACCCAGCGCCCGTCAGGCGACACCTGAGGCTCACTCGGTCGCGCCATCGCGACGAACTGGTTTACGGTGAGGGCGCGCTGCTGCTGCGCCACGCCTGGCATCGCGAACCCAAGCGCGATCACCGCACTCGCCGCAGATCGTATTCTCTGTCCCACTGTCCCCCTGTCCATCCGTCCCCCTGTTTTCAGAATCCAGCCGCCCCACCCGGCGTGCGCGGATCGAACACCCCCTCGATGCCGCGCCTCGTGATCCGGATCGCTTCGACAACGGCGTTGGACGCGGGACGGGTGAAGAACCGGTGACCCATTGCCTCGAGCCGCGCCCGCACTTCCGGCCGCACTCCGCCGTCCTCCCACCGGATCGAATCGGGCAGCGACTGGTGGTGGATGCGCGGAGCGTAGACTGCCTCGGCAAGGCTCATCCGGTGGTCGATCACGTTGGAGAGCACCTGGAATACCCCGGTGATGATGCGCGGTCCCCCGGGGGCTCCCAGCACCAGCTCGAGCCGGCCCTGCCGGTTAAGCGCTATGGTCGGTGTCATGGCCGAGAGCATGCGCTTGCGCGGCGCGATGGCGTTGGCCTCGCCCTGCACCAGCCCGTAGTCGTTAGGTGTGCCCGGCCGGGAGGAGAAGTCGTCCATCTCGTTGTTGAGCAGGAAGCCCGCGCCCGCAACCACCAGCGCGTTGCCGAAGTTGTCGTTCAGTGTCGTGGTGACGCTGGCCGCGTTGCCATCCGGATCCACGATGGAGTAATGGGTGGTTTCCTCGCTCTCGACGATGGGTGGCATCTCGCTGGACGGGGTAGCGCGGGTGAAGTCGATGCTGCGGCGCCACTGCGCGGCGTATTCCTTCGAGAGCAGCCGCTCGAGCGGCATCGCGACGAAGTCCGGGTCGCCCAGGTAGCGGTTGCGGTCGGTGAAGGCGCGCCGCATCACCTCGACCTGGAGGTGCGCGAGCTCCGCCGAGCCGTGGCGCGGCAGGCGCGGGAACCCCTCGAGGATGTTCAGCATCATCGCGAGTGTGACGCCGCCGCTGGAGCTGGGCGGCATCGAGTAGATGGTCCAGCCGCGGTAGGTGATGCGGATCGGCTCGCGCCACACCGCGCGATAGTTCTGGAGGTCCTCGTGGGTTATCAGTCCGCCCGAGCGCTGCATCTGTGCCACGATCAGGTCGGCGGTGCGGCCCCGATAGAAACCGTCCGCGCCGTGCTCGGCAATGCGATCCAGCGTCTCGGCCAGTTCCGGCTGGATCCACAGCGTGCCGGCGGCCAGCGGTGCGCCATCCGGCAGAAAAATGGCGGCCGTGGAAGGAAAGCGCGCCAGCCGCCTGCGGTTGGACTCGATCACCGCCGCGCGGATGGAGTCCACCACGTGGCCCTCGCGTGCGAGGCGGATCGCCGGCTCAACCAGCCGGCGCCACGGCAGCCGGCCGAAGCGCCGGTGCATTTCGTACAGTCCCGCAACTGACCCTGGGACCCCATTGGCCAGTGCGCCGATGGTGGAGGCTTCGGTGACGTTTCCGGCCGAATCGAGAAACATGTTGCGGTGCGCCCGCGCCGGCGCCATTTCGCGGTAGTCGAGCGCGAACACCTGGCCGTCGGCCTGCCGGTACACCAGGAAACCGCCGCCCCCGATGTTGCCGGCGCGGGGATTGACGACCTGCTGCGCGAAGCCGACGGCTACCGCGGCGTCTATAGCGTTGCCGCCCTCGCGCAGCACTTGGGCTCCGATGTCGCTCGCCAGCGGGTGCTCCGAAACCACCATGGCCCGCTGCCCGACGACGGGTGGCGCCGGAGGGCTGTAGCGCCAGGTTGCGGGGATTCCGGGCTCCGGGCCCCCGCGTCCGGCGCAGGCTGCCGCCGAGAGCACGAGCGCGGCGATCAGGTGTGGGCGAAGCATAGGGCGAGCAAACTAAGAGTTGTGAGCAGGTGGCGCGAGGGCGTAGCTTGGGCGCGTGCGCGATGCCGGAGGAGTCATGCGACGCAGGGAGTTCGTGGGCGGAGTCGCGCTCGGTGTATGTGGAATTCCGACACGGGAAACCGGGCGATGGCGGGACCGAACGACCGATGTGCTGGAGGCGCAGGGGTCATTCCGGCTGGCGGAGGTCGGCATTGCCGAGCTGCAGGCGCGGTTGACCAGCGGCCGGGTAACCTCACGCCAGCTGGTGCAGCAGTATACCGCGCGGATCCGCGACCTAGACCGCCGCTACGCCCTGGGTCACGTGCTGGAAGTAAACCCGGATGCGCCGCGTATCGCCGACGATCTCGATCGCGAGCGGCGCGAGGGCCGCGTGCGCGGGCCGCTGCACGGGATCCCGATCCTCATCAAGGACAACATCGCGACCGCGGACCGCATGGAAACGACCGCGGGGTCGCTGGCGCTGCTGGGCGCCAGGCCGCCGCGCGACAGCTTCGTGGTGCGCAGGCTGCGCGAAGCGGGCGCGATCATCCTTGGCAAGACCAACCTGTCGGAGTGGGCCAACTTCCGTTCCACTCGCTCGGTGAGCGGCTGGAGCGCGCGCGGCGGCCAGACCCGCAACCCGTATGCGCTCGACCGCAATCCGTCGGGCTCCTCCTCAGGCTCGGCGGTGGCTGCGGCCGTGAGCTCGTGCGCCGCGGCGGTCGGCACCGAGACCAACGGCTCCATCATCTCTCCGTCCAGTGTGTGCGGTGTGGTGGGCGTGAAGCCGACGGTGGGGCTGGTGAGCCGTTCCGGCATCATACCGATCGCGCACAGTCAGGACACCGCGGGGCCGATGACCCGCACAGTAGCCGATGCCGCGGCGCTGCTCGCGGCGATGGCCGGGGCCGATGCCGATGACGACGCAACGGCGGCCGCGCCCGCGGCGGCGGCCGACTATTCCCGGTCGCTGGACCCGGAGGGTCTGCGCGGAGCGAGGCTGGGTGTGCTGCGACCCGCGTTTGCGGCGCCGAAGGTGCTGGAGCTTTACGAGCGGGCACTCCGGCTGCTGCGCGAGCGCGGCGCCGAGCTAGTGGATCCGGTAACCGTGTCCACTCAGGGGCAGCTTCAGGGCACGACCCAGCTGCTGCTGTTCGAGTTCAAGGCGGACATCGAGCGATACCTAGCTGAATGGGCGCCCGGGAGCCCGGTGCGGAACCTGGACGACCTGATAGCCTTCAACATCCGCGAGGCCGCTCGGGAGATGCCCTACTTCGGGCAGGAGCTGTTCGAGCAGGCCGCGCGGGTGGGACCGCTCTCGAGCCCCGAATACACTCAGCTGCGTGACCGGCTGCGGCGCCTGACGCGAGAGGAAGGGATTGACGCTGTGATGTCCGAACACCGTTTGGACGCGCTGATCTCGCCGAGCACCGGTCCGGCGCGACCTACGGACCTGGTTGGCGGCGATGCGGGCATTGGCGGCAACTCGACGCTCGCGGCCGTGGCGGGCTATCCGCACATCACCGT
>DATMBH010000211.1:0-4234 GCA_035559335.1 Gemmatimonadales bacterium | reverse complement strand
GTTCACGGCACTGGGCAACCAGTTCTTCTCCACTCGGCTGTCCGAGCCGATGGCGGCCCTACCGCTCCAGGTGTACGTGTACGCCATCGGTCCCTACGAGGAGTGGCACCGCCAGGCATGGGCCGGAGCGCTGGTGCTGATCTCCATGGTCCTGATTCTCGGCGCCGCGGCCAGGATCCTCACCCGTGCCCGGGGCCGGCAGGCGGCCTGATGGGCGCGACCGTTTCGCTGCCCAGGGCAATGCCCACCGGCGCGGGCCCGGAACCAGCCGTCAGGTTGTCCACGCACAACCTCACCGCGTGGTATGGCTCCACGAGCGGAGTGCGCGATGTCAGTCTCGACTTCCGCGACCACAGCGTGACCGCGCTCATCGGTCCCTCGGGATGCGGCAAGAGCACCTTGCTGCGGTCGCTGAACCGCATGCACGAGCTGGTGCCGGGAGCCCGCGTGACCGGAACGGTGAAGCTGGACGGCTACGACATCTATGCGCCGGGTGTGAACCCGATCCAGGTGCGCCGCCGCATCGGCATGGTGTTTCAGAAGCCCACGCCGTTTCCGTCGCTGACGATCGCCGAGAACGTGGCCGCCGGTCTCAAGGTCGGCCCGCGTCTGACTCGAGCGCAGGAAGCCGAGATAGTGGAGCGCGCGCTGCGCCGCGCCGCGCTGTGGGACGAAGTCAAAGACCGGCTCCGGCACCCGGCAACCGAACTGTCAGGCGGCCAGCAGCAGCGGCTGTGCGTGGCCCGCACCATCGCCCCGGAGCCAGACGTGATCTTGCTGGACGAACCCACCGCCTCGCTGGACCCGATAGGCACCGCGCGCATCGAGGAGCTGGTGCACGAGCTGAAGCGGGAGTTTACGGTCGTGATCGTCACCCACAACATGCAACAGGCGGCCCGGGTGTCGGACGTTACCGCCTTCTTCTACCTGGGCGAACTGGTCGAGGTGGCTCCCACCGCGCAGCTGTTCACGACGCCGCGAGAGCCGCGCACCGAAGCCTACATCACCGGACGGTTCGGATGATCCTCGGCGCCGTGAACTACAGTTTCTGGTACGGCGAGCGCCAGGCCCTGTTCGACGTGAGCCTCGAGGTGAAGGCGAACTCGGTCACCGCTCTGATCGGCCCCTCCGGCTGCGGCAAGACCACTTTCCTGCGTTCCATCAACCGCATGCAGGAGCTGCTGCCCGGCACCCGTCACAGCGGAGATATCGTGTTCGACGGCCGCAGCGTGTTCTCTCGCGGCGTCGACCCGGTCGGACTGCGCCGCCGCATCGGAAT
The DNA here is from genome assembly GCA_035559335.1 of Gemmatimonadales bacterium. Lineage (GTDB taxonomy): Bacteria > Gemmatimonadota > Gemmatimonadetes > Gemmatimonadales > JACORV01 > DASXPG01. The sequence continues at coordinate 2,955 of DATMBH010000211.1, read as the reverse complement.
GGTGTTCCAGAAGCCCAATCCCTTTCCCAAGAGCATCTACGACAACGTCGCCTACGGGCCACGGGTCAACGGCGCCGTGACGGAGGACGAGCTGCCCGCTATAGTGGAATCCGCTCTCCGCAAGGCAGCCCTGTGGGACGAGGTAAAGGACCGGCTCGACGAACCCGGAACTTCGCTCTCCGGAGGCCAGCAGCAGCGCCTCTGCATAGCACGGGCGCTGGCCAACAACCCCGAGGTGCTCCTGATGGACGAGCCCTGCTCGGCGCTCGACCCCATCGCCACGCTCAGAATAGAGGAGCTGATGGTAGAGCTGAAAAAGGACTACACCATCGTGATCGTCACCCACAACATGCAGCAGGCGGCGCGCGTCTCCGACGTCACCGGGTTCTTCTACCTCGGCCGGCTGGTCGAAATGGGTCCCACGCAGGACCTGTTCACCAAGCCTCGTGACGAACAGACCGAGGCCTACATCACCGGGAGGTTCGGATGAGCCCCGATCCGATCAGGCACTTCCACGAGGAGCTGGCCGTGCTCAAGCAGCGCTTGGTGGCGCTCTCGAGCGAGGCCGAAGAAGCAATCGGAAACGCGGTGGACGCGCTGCTGAAGCGCGACCGGATGCTCGCCCAGGAAGTGATCAAGGGCGACCGCGCCATCAACGAGCTGGAGAGCTCGATCGAGGAACAGGGCTTCCAGTTGATAGCCCTGCACCAGCCCATGGCCCGAGACCTCCGACTTATCTTCTCGGCCATCCGAATCGTCAACGACCTTGAGCGGGTCGGGGACCATGCGGTCAACATCGCCCAGTCCGCCGAGCGCCTGTTGGCCTATCCGCATATAGTTCCTGAGGCGGAGATCGTCGAAATGGCCCGGCAGGCCCGTGCCATGCTCTCGGACGCGCTGTCCGCGTTCGTGCGCGGCGACACCGAGCTGGCGCGCAACATCTGCCGCCGCGACGACGCCGTGGACGCGCTCAACGACTCGGTGTTCCGCATCCTGCTGACACGCATGATGGAGGACACCGGCAGCATCGGGGCCTGCATGGAGCTGCTTCTGGTCAGTCGCAACCTCGAACGGGTCGCCGACCTGGCCACCAACGTCGCCGAAGACGTCGTGTTCGTGGCGGAGGGAAAGACCATCAAGCACCACGCCGAGGACGGACCTGCTTGAGCCTACGCGAGAAACACCAGTACCCGGGCCGCCTGATCGTCGTCGAGGGAATTGACGGCAGCGGGAAGAGCACCCAGCTCTCCCTGCTCCAGACGTTTCTCCTGACCGAGGGTTACGACGTCTCGTTCACCGAGTGGAACAGCTCGCCGCTGGTGAAGGACACCACGAAGCGCGGCAAGAAGCGCAACCTGTTCACGCCCACTACGTTCTCGCTGATCCATGCCACCGACTTCGCCGACCGCCATGAGCGCTCGATCCTGCCGCCGCTGCAGGCCGGCCTGATCGTGCTGGCGGATCGCTGGGCCTACACCGCCTTTGCGCGCGACGTCGTCAGGGGCTGTGACCCCGCCTGGGTGCGCGGGGTTTACGACTTCGCGACCCAGCCGGACCTGGCGCTCTACTTCAAGGTTGACATAGACACGTCGGTGGCGCGCATACTATCGGGTCGCGTCCAGCCGAAATACCACGAGGCAGGCATGGACCTCGGCCTCTCCACCGACCCCATCCAGTCGTTCCGCATCTTCCAGGGCAAGGTGTTGGAGGAATACGACCGCATTGCGGCCGAGTTCGGCCTGACGGTGATCGACGGCTCACGCTCGATCGTCGAGCAGCAGCGCGAGGTGCGCAAGCTGGCCAGGCCACTGCTCAAGGGCCTCGCCAAGCGCAAGGGCGGCCAGTACTGATGGAGTCCCGATTTTACGGCAGCGGTCTGCCGGGCTGCGATGCCGGCAACCTCCCGGGCCATCTGATCGTGATCGAGGGAGCCGACGGCGTCGGTCGCACCACGCACCTCGAGTTGCTTCAGGGCTGGCTCGAGAGCCACGGGTTCGCGGTCGCCTCGACCGGACTGGCCCGTTCGGCCCTTACCCGCAAGGGGATCATAGAGGCCAAGGAAGGCCACAGCTTCGACCGCACCACCATGGCCCTGTTTTACGCGACCGACCTTGCCGATCGGATCGAGAACGAGATCATCCCGGCGCTGCGTTCCGGTTTCATCGTGCTGGCCGATCGCTACATCTATACCACCATGGCGCGCTGCGCGGTGCGGGGGCTGGACCGCGACTGGCTGGCAGGTCTGTACGGGTTTGCGCTGGTGCCCGAGCGCGTGTTCTTCCTGAGACTCGATCCTGACGATCTGATTCGCCGCATCCTGCGCCGCGGTTCGGAGCTCGATTATTGGGAAGCCGGGCGCGACATCGGCCTGGCACCCGACCTCTACACTTCATTCCGCAAGTACCAGCGGCTGATGCTCGACGAGTTCGAGCGCATGGCCGGCTCCTACGGCTTCACCACGATCGACGCCTCCCGCACGGTGGAGGAGGTCCAGGCCGAGCTGCGACGCGAGCTGGCGCAGCTGCTGGATCCCTCGCTGCTCACGCCGTCGAGCGAGCCCAGTGACTGAGCGGGTTGCCGCCATCGACGTCGGATCGAACTCGATCCGCTGCCTGATCGCCGAGCGCGGCGAGGACGGGCACCTCAACGTCATCGACGACCTGAAGGACCAGCCGCGGCTGGCGCGCGGCCTGGCGGCCTCGGGCCGCCTGGCCCCCGAGTCCATGGACCGCGCCATCGAGGCGCTGGCCCGGATGACGCAGGCCGCCGAGCGGCGCGGGGTTGCGCGGATCGCAATTGTGGCCACCAGCGCGGTGCGCGACGCGGCCAACGGCGCCGAGTTCGTCGAGCGCGTCAAGCACGAGATCGGCATTCCACTCGAAGTGATCGACGGCGAGACCGAGGCGCGGCTGGCGTTCCTCTCGGTGCGCGAGCACTTCGCGATCGTGCGGGGCC
>DATMBH010000210.1:0-7335 GCA_035559335.1 Gemmatimonadales bacterium | reverse complement strand
GAGGTTGACGGTGGTCTGGCCAGCGCTGTCGAGCGAGCCGGCCGACATGGTGCCGCTCAGCACCTCCACGGCGGCGGTCGGCAGCTCGGCCACGCAGGGCGTGGCGCGGGCGGCGTCGATGACGCCGCGCAGCTCGGGCCCGGGCGGTTCGCCCAGGCCGCCGGCAAGGGCGCGCCACAGGCGCGAGCGGTGATAGCGTGCGTTAGGGTGCAGCAGCGCGAACTGCCGCCGGGCCTCCGCCATGCGGCGGAAGTGCTCGCCCATCCGCTCGTTGAGCGGACTGGCTAGGTGCGGGTCGCGGCGCGCCCAGAACAGCCTTAAAAAGTCCTCGCGCTCCCCGGGGCCGATGCGCAGATACTCCTCGCGCTCGCGGGGCGTGGCGATGCCCCGCACTTGTTTCCACAGCACTGAATCGGTGTCCAGGTGCGCTAGGCGTAGCGCAAGCTCGTAGGTTCGGGCCCCGGCGCTGTCGGCGCCGCTCTCGAACAGCGCGCGGGCCAGCAGCGCCAGCGCGCGCGGATAATCGCGCAGCTCGAGCAGTAGCTGCGAGCGCTTCAGGTCAGCGCCGGCGCTGCCGGCGTGAGCTTCCAGTGCCTCCACGGCGTCGCGCCGCTCAGCATCGCCGCGATACAGCCTGAGCCACAGCTCCCAGGCGTCGCGGTAGTCGGGCTGAAGCCGCAGCACCTCGAGCAGGGCGGGCCGCGACATCATCTCGCCGTCGTCGCCACCCAGCGCGAGGCCGGTGCGGCCGATCCAGTAGAACGGCTCCGGGTTGGCCGGGTCGAGGCGCGAGGCGCGCACGAACAGCGACTCGGCGGCGTAGCGGCCGAACACCGGCCAATCGAGGTGGATGCGACCTAACAGCGTAAGGAGGCGGGGATCGTCGGGGCTGCGGCGCAGCAGCCGTTCGGTGGCTGCCCGCGCCTCGGTGAGGCGGCCCGAAGCGAGCAGCGACTCGGCGCGCGCGAAGTCAGACGGCGGTTGCTGAGGGGGAGCCAGCGCCAGCTGAAGCGCGAGCGCCAGCATGTCAGTGGTCCTGCCGGAACCGCCTGCTCATCTCGTCGAGGAACTTCCGCTCTTCAGCGGTAAGGCTGCCGATACCCTTCTCGGAGATCTTGTCCAGCAGCCGGTCCACCTCGGCCTTGGCGGCCAGGTCGCCGACGCTCCAGCCCGACGGCGTCTGAGCCGAGGGCAGCACCGAGCGCGAACTGTCGGCGGCTGGCGGGCGGACCAGCACGGCTGGCGACCGCTCCCTGAGGCGCACGGCGCGCGGCCGGGCCAGCATCTGGCCGCCGCGCAGGTACATCCACGCGCCGGCAAAGCCGCCCAGATGCGCGAAGTGGGCGATGCCGTCGTGGGAGCCGAACAGGCCGGCGAGCCCCATTGCCAGCGAGAGCACGGCGAAGCCCAGCACCAGCCACTTCACCCGGATCGGAACGGGAATCGGGAATATGAAGATCGGCGCATCGGGCCACTCCAGCATGAACGCCATCATCACGCCGAACACGATGGCGCTGGCGCCGATCGTTATGCCGGTGTCGGACAGCGGAAGCAAGAGCAGGCTGAGCACGGCTCCGCCGATCGCCGAGCAGAGGGCCAGGCGCGCGAAGGCCTTCGACCCCAGCCGCGCCTCCACCGGCGAGCCGAACATGAACAGCCCGAAGGCGTTGCCGAGGATGTGCAGGAACCCGCCGTGCAGGAAGGCGTAGGTGAGCATGGTCCACGGGCGCTGGAACGCCTGGGAGGGCCGGAAGCCAAAAGTTTCGATCAGCCACGGGCTGGTGAAGACGGTGAGCTGCAGCAGATAGACCGCGCCGGTCGCCAAGAGGAGGCGGCGCACCCATGGGGTCAGGGTGAACGGGCTGCGGTCGTCGTACATCGTCTGCGAGAGGTACCCCCTCAACTCACGGCTTTGTTCCGGCGGCCGCGAGGGCCAGCCGGCAGATGGTTTCGCACAGGTCCGGGAAGCTCATCCCCTCCGCCCGGGCGGCCTTGGGTATGAGGCTGTTGGAGGTCATGCCCGGGAGTGTGTTGGCTTCCAAGCAGAAGATGCCACCATCGGCGCTGGCGCGAAAGTCAATGCGGCTGTAGCCCGAGAGCTTGAGGGCGCGGTGGGCGGTGAGGGCCGCCTGCTGCACCTGGTGGGCGAGGTCCGCGGGGATTTGGGCGGGGAAAATTTCCTCTGCCATGCCCGGCGTGTACTTGCACTCGTAGTCGAACAGTTCGTGGCGAGGGATGATCTCTCCCACGGGAAGGGCGCGGTCGCCCACGATGCCTACCGTAAGCTCACGGCCCGGGATGAAGCGCTCGATCATGACTTCCCGGTCGTAGCGCGAGGCCAGCTCGATGGCGGCGGCGAGGTCCTCGGGGCGGCGCACCAGCGACAGCCCTACCGACGAGCCCTCGCGCGAGGGCTTCACGATGCAGGGAAAGCCGGGGCCGGCGGCGACTGCCGCCGCGTCGGCCGGCGCCATCAGCCACGGGGCGACAGGCACACCGGCGTCGCGCAGCACCCGTTTGGAGATGTCCTTGTCCATGGCGAGCGCGGAGGCGAGGTGGCCGCTGCCGGTGTAGGGCACGCCTAGCACATCGAGCAGGGCCTGCACCGTGCCGTCCTCGCCCTGCCCGCCGTGGAGGCACAGGAACACGAGGTCAGCCTCGCGCACGGCGGGCAGCTCGCCGAGGCCGGCGGTCAGCAGTCCGCGCTGGAGCGCCTGGAGCGATTCGAGCGGCGGCGGCTCGCGGCCCACTCCGGCGGGCAGCAGGTCGCGTTCCCTCTCGCGCGGCACGAAGCCGGCGGCCAGATCCACCACGCTGACCGTGTGGCCGCGCTCGCGCAGCGCGGCCACCACCTCGAGCCCGGTCGCGATGGCGACGTCGCGTTCGGCCGAGACGCCACCGGTGAGGACGCAGACCTTCACCGGATGCCGGCCACGTGCCGGAGAATGTCGTAGCGGGTGATGATGCCGGCCAGCTTGCCGTCGCGGCGCACCAGCACGGCGGCTGACTCCTTGGACAGGAGCGAGCTCACGCGGTCCAACGGTAGTAGCGCGTCCACCACCGGGTAGGGCGAACCCATAACGGTTTCGACCGGCTGATCGAGCAGCTTGTCGTTCTCCAGCGCCCGGGCCATGAGCGTGTTCTCGCTGAGCGAACCCACGCAGTCGGCGCCGTCAATCACCGGGATTTCGGAGACGCCCCAGGTGCTCATGAGGTTCAGTGCCTGACGCACGGTGCTGGCCGGCGCCAGCGAGACCAGCGGCGGGATGCCGGCCGGGTGCTGCTCGAGGATGCGCGAGGCGGTGACCTTCTCGGCTTCGAGCAGCTGGTTCTCGCGCATCCAGTTGTCGTCGTAGAGCTTCGAGACATAGCGCTCGCCGGTGTCGCACAGCACCGTGACCACGCACGCCTCGGGATCATCCACACGGCGCGCCACCTCCAGTGCGGTGAACACGTTGAGTCCGGTGGAGCCGCCGACGAACAGCCCTTCCTCGCGGGTGCAGCGCCGCGCCATCGCGAAGGAGTCGGCGTCGCTGACGGTGATCCACTCGTCCACCAGGTCGAAGTGCAGCGAGCTGGGGATCTTGTCGCCGCCTATGCCCTCGACCTTGTAGGGGAAGCCCTCGCTCTTGCGGTGGGTCTCGGCGTACTCCTTGTAGATGGAACCCACCGGGTCGCCGGCGATGATGCGGATGGCGGGGTTCTTCTCCTTCAGGTAGCGGGCCACGCCGCTCACCGTGCCTCCGGTGCCGGGCGAGCACACGAAGTGGGTTATCCGCCCGCCGGTCTGCTCCCAAATCTCGGGGCCGGTGGTCCGGTAGTGCGCCTCGGGGTTGGCCGGGTTGTAGTGCTGGTCGGCCATGATCGCGTTAGGCGTCTCGGCGGCAATGGTGCGCGCCTTCACGACGTAATAGTCCGGGTGGTCGGGGGGGACGGCCGTCGGCACGATTATCACCTCGGCGCCTAGCGCCCGGAGGAGGCGCACCTTCTCCATGGACATCTTGTCAGGGATGGTGAATACGCAGCGGTAGCCCTTGACCGCGGCGGCAATGGCCAAGCCCACTCCGGTGTTGCCGCTGGTGGCCTCGACGATGGTGCCGCCTGGCCTGAGCCGTCCCTCGCGTTCGGCGGCCTCGATCATCGCCAGGCCGATGCGGTCCTTCACCGAACCGCCGGGATTTAGCTGCTCGGCCTTGGCGTAAACCGGGGTGCGGATGCCGCGCGTTATGCGGGAGAGGCGGATCAGCGGAGTGCGGCCGATCGCCTCCAGGATGCTGTCGTATGCCTGGATTGCTGGTCTGGTCACTGGATGGGAGCGGGTGTGGGTGCGCTGCGGCGGCGGAAGATCACCGGCTGATAGAAGGCCATGCCTACCGGCACTCCGTCGCGATGAGCCGGGGCGAAGCGCAGCTGGGCGGCGCCGCGGGCCGCCGCCGAGTCCAGGGCGGGCGTGCCGGAGCTGGAGGCAACTCGCGTGGACTCGGGGTGAACCCTGCCGGTGGAGTCCACGTACAGCCGGAGCCTGACCTCGCCTTCGATACCAAGATCGTACAGGTCGGGCGGGTACTGGAACGGCGATTCGCCGTTGAGTGCCACCGGCACGTTGTTGGTGCGCTCGGTGGCCGCCTGGCGGGCGCGCTCGGGGTCTGCGCCGCCGCAAGCGGCGGCCGCGGCCAGCAACAGCGCGGCGGTCACACGGCGGGCCAAGGTCACTGTTCCTCCCGGGCGCGGGCCTGCAGTTCGGCGAGAGTGTCGAGCGCCTGGCGCGGCGAGAGGCCGTCGACATCCAGCGCCTTCAGCGCCGAGACTACCGGGTGCTCGGGTGAGCTGAACAGTGCCAACTGGTCCTGGGGACGGCTCGTGGCGGCTACCCGATGGCCCGCTTCCAGGGTGTGCAGCACTTCGCGGGCGCGGCTGATCACCGCCTCGGGAAGGCCGGCCAGCTGCGCGACGTGAATGCCGTAGGAGCGGTCGGCTCCGCCCGGGCGCAGCCGGTGCAGGAACACCACCTCACCTCCGGCCTCGTGCACCGCGACGTTGGCGTTGGCCACTCGCGCGAAGCGCTCGGAAAGCTGAGTCAGCTCGTGGTAGTGAGTAGCGAAGATGGTCTTGGCTCCCACGTTCTCGTGCAAGTACTCGACCACCGCCCAGGCGATCGCGACTCCGTCATAGGTCGAGGTTCCGCGGCCGATCTCGTCCAGCAGCACTAAAGAGCGCCGGGTGGCGTTATGCAGTATCGCCGCGGTCTCGCTCATCTCCACCATGAAGGTGCTCTGGCCCCGGGCCAGGTCGTCGCTGGCGCCCACGCGCGTGAACAGCCGATCCACGATGCCGATGGTGGCCGATTCCGCCGCCACGAAGCTGCCGCACTGCGCCATCAGCACGGCGAGCCCGGTCATCCGCAGCACGGTGCTTTTTCCGGCCATGTTGGGGCCGGTGATGATCAGAACCTGGCGTTCGGCGTCGAGCAGGAGATCGTTGGGAATGAAGGCCTCGCGCGGCATCATGCGCTCGACGACCGGGTGGCGGCACTGGATCAGCTCGAGCGCGAATTCGTCGGTGAGCACAGGGCGCACATAACGCTCGCGCGCGGCGGCGTCGGCGAACGCCGCCAGCACGTCGGCGGTGGCGACGCGCTGGGCGGTGTCCTGGATCCGGGCGATCGCCGCTCCGATCCGGTCACGCAGCTCGCCGAACAGCCGTTCCTCGAGGCGCGCGATCTCCTCCTCGGCGCTCAGCACTTTGTGCTCGTAGTCCTTCAGTTCCGGGGTGACGTAGCGTTCGGCGCCGGTGAGCGTCTGGCGGCGCTCGTAGTCGGCCGGCACCGAGTCGCGGTGCGACTTGGTGACCTCAATGAAGTAGCCGAACACGCGGTTGTAACCCACCTTGAGGGTGGGGATCCCGGTGCGGTGGCGCTCGCGAGTCTGGAGCTGGGCGATATAGCCCTTGCCGCCCTCGCGCAGCGAGCGCAGCTCGTCCAGGTCGGCGCTGGCGCCGGGCCTGATGGTGTCGCCTTCGCCCAGCTGCGGGGGCGGCCGGTCCACCAGCCAGGCGGCCAGGTCCTCGCCGAGGTCGGCCAGCGGGTCGAACCCGGAGTCGAGGTCGAATAGGCCGCCTAACTGCGCGGCAAGGGCCGGCAGCCGGGCGATCGAGTCGCGCAGCGCGCCGAGGTCGCGCGGCCCGGCGCGGCGGGCGGCCGCTCTGGCGCCCAGCCGCTCGAGGTCGCGCACTCCGTCCAGAGCCTCGCGCAGCGCGATGCGGCGGCGCTCGTCGCGCACCAAGATCTCGACCGCGTCGTGGCGGCGCTCGATCGCCGCCCGGTCGGCCAGCGGGTGCAGCAGCCACTGCCGCAGCAGCCGCGCGCCCATTGGCGTGATGGTGCGGTCGAGCACACCCAGCAGCGTGACCTCATCGCCGCCGGGGCGCAGCGATTCGACCACCTCGAGGTTGCGGCGGGTCATCGCATCCACGTACAGCACGCCGCCGGTGCGGCGCGCCACCGGGCGGCGCAGCTGCGGCAGGCCCGAGGGCTGCAGTTCCGATAGGTAGCGCAGCAGCGCGCCCGCGGCGCCGACGGCGAGCGAATCCTGCGGCTCCAGACCCAGGCCCTCGAGCGAGTGGATCCGGAACCGCCGCGCCAGGTCCTCGGCGGCCAGCGCCGGGTCGAACTCCCATTGCTCGCGGCGCGTCAGCAGCGCGCCGGTCGTGGTGGTCATCGAGCCTTCGGCGGCCAGAACCTCGCTGGGCCGGTAACGGGACAGCGCGGCCTCCAGTTCCGGCGCGGCGAGGCGCTCTAGCACGAACTCGCCAGTAGACAGGTCGATGGCGGCGAGGCCGGCGGTATCCTCGCGGACCGAGACGGCCACGATGAAGGTGTTGCGGCGCTCGTCCAGCAGGTCATCGCTCATCACCGCGCCCGGCGTGACCACCTCAATCACGGCGCGCTTCACCACGCCGCGCGCGAGCTTCGGGTCCTCGACCTGCTCGCAGATGGCGACGCGGAAGCCCTTCTCGACCAGCTTCTTCAGGTAGTGCCGCGCCGCCTTCACCGGCACGCCGGCCAGCGGGATCTCGGCGGCGGCCCCGTTGTTGCGGGAGGTGAGCGTCAAGCCCAGGACGCGCGAGGCCACCTCGGCGTCCTGCTCGAACATCTCGTAGAAGTCGCCCATCCGGAAAAACAGGATGGCGTCACGGTGCCGCGCCTTTATCTCGCGGTACTGCGCCATGAGGGGCGTGGGAACGTCGAGGCCGGGCAGGGTCACGGCTCGCGCACTATGAACGGGCTACCGCCTAACAGACGGCGCAGGCGCAGCCGGGCTCCGCTGGCCGCCTCGA
>DATMBH010000209.1:0-21892 GCA_035559335.1 Gemmatimonadales bacterium | reverse complement strand
GGAGGTTCGGATCTTACTGCTGTCGTGGTGGCGCGTGCGCTTGGCGCGCGCTGCCGCCTGATCAAGGACGTGGGTGGTGTGTACCCGAGCGACCCGTCGCAGGGCGGCAGAATCGGTCGGCCGTTCGCCCGGCTCGGTTGGGACGAGGCGGAGCGACTGGCAGGCCGGGTAATTCAGGCCGAAGCCCTGCGGTGCGCCAGGGACGGCGGCGTCCGGCTGGAGGTCGGTGGCCTCGTCAGCGGATTCCGAACCCGCATCGGCGCGCAAGGGACGGCGCTGGCGGCGCGAATACCACCTCGCGGGAGACTTCGCGTCGTACTGCTCGGCCTGGGAACGGTGGGGCGCGGCGTGCTCGAGCACCTCGAGCGGATGCGCGATCGGTTCGAGGTCGTGGCCATCGCCGTCAGGCGGCCCGAGAGGCACGAGGGAGTCTCGCCACACCTGCTCACGACGGACGCCGTGGCCACGGCGGCCGGCGAGTGCGACGTGGTGGTGGAGATGCTAGGAGGAGATGAGCCCGCCCGCTCGGCCGTGGCGGCCGCGCTGGCGGCGGGTCACGACGTGGTGAGCGCGAACAAGCTGGTGATGGCGACCGGGGTGACCTTGCGCGCCAGATGCTCGGCGGCGGTGGGCGGAGCCGTACCGATGCTGGAAACCGTCAGGCGGCTCAGGCGTCGAGGGCGAATCCTGATGATCGAGGCCGTCCTCAACGGCACCACGAACTTCATCCTGGACTGCTTGAGGCAGGGCGCATCGTTCGCGGGTGCGCTCGCGGAGGCGCAGCGGCTGGGCTACGCGGAGGCTGACCTTGCGCTCGACCTTGACGGCACCGACGCGGCGCTGAAGCTGGTGCTGCTGGCTCGCGCCGCGTTCGGGAAGTGCAGCCTGGAAGACATCGTGTGGAATGGAATCCCCCGGTCGGGCCGCGGCGGCGTGGTTCGTCTGGTGGCCAGGACGTGGAAGGAAAGTGGCGGCGTGCGCGGCGTCATCGGGCCGCAGCGCCTGCACCGATCGCATCCGCTCGCGGCAGTGCGCGGTGCCGACAACGCCATGATCGTGCACAGCGCCGTCGCTGGCACGGTTACTGTCTGGGGGCGGGGCGCGGGGCGCTGGCCCACGGCTGAAGCGGTCGTGTCCGACCTGCTCGATTTATGGCGTCTTCGCGTCGAGAGGCGCTCCGGCCGCGAGGTCGGGGCGGCCGAATCATGAGCGACCGGATTCCGGTCGCGGTGTTGGGCGCCACGGGCGTCGTCGGCCAGCGCCTGGTTGCAATGCTGGAGTCGCACCCGTGGTTCGAGCTGGCGGAGCTAGCCGGCTCGGATCGATCGGCGGGCCGCAGCTACGGCGCTGTGTGCCGGTGGCAGCTCGAGACGCCGCTGCCAGAGAGGGCGGGGAGCCTCACCGTCAGGCGCCCCGAAGATGGGTTCTCATCTCGGCTGGTGCTGTCGGCGCTGGACGCGGCAAGCGCCGAGCGAATCGAGCCCGGGCTGGCGAAGGCAGGGCATGTGGTGATCAGCAACGCCAGCGCGCACCGGATGGCACCCGACGTTCCGCTGCTGGTGCCCGAGATCAACTGGGACCAGCTGCAGCTGCTGGCGGAACAGCGACACCGCTGGCCGGGCGCGCTGGTGACCAATCCCAACTGCGTCGTTGCAGCCCTGGGCCTCGTGCTGGCCCCGCTGGCACGGAACTTCGGGCTCGAAAGCGCGTGCATAACGACACTTCAGTCCGCCTCGGGCGCCGGCTACCCTGGCGTTGCCTCGCTGGACCTGCTGGGCAACGTGATCCCGAACATCCCGAACGAAGCGGACAAGATCGAGGCCGAGTTGCCGAAGATCATCGGTCAGGGGCCCAGGTTCAGCGCGATGACCACGCGGGTGCCGGTGGTGGACGGGCACACCGCTCTGGTGTTCGTGCGCCTCGGGACCGAGACAGACGAGGATGGTATCGTCGCGGCGTGGCGTTCGTTCCGGGGCCGGCCGCAGGAGCTGGAGCTTCCCAGCGCGCCGCGCTCGCCGGTGATCGTCATGGATGAATCCGACCGGCCGCAGCCGCGCAAGGACCTGCTGCGAGGCGGGGGCATGAGCGCCATAGTCAGCCGCCCGCGGCGCTGCCCGGTACACGACTGGAAGTTCGTCGTGCTGGGACACAACACGCTGCGTGGCGCGGCCGGCGCGGCGTTGCTGAACGCCGAGGCGCTGGTTGTCCTGAATCGCGCCCACGAGCGACTGCGGCACGCTTAGTATTCACCTGTGAAGCTCAACCGGCCCCTAGTGCTCGCGGGCGTCTTTGCCTACTCGCTGCTGGTGGCTGTCTTGCGCTGGTATGGCGTGATCGGAGACCGCGGCGCGCTGTTGCTCTACGGCCTCATGGTTGTCGACCTGGTTGCCAGCCACTGGCTGCTGGAGCGCCGCTCCCGGCGCCCACCCGACGAGGGCTAAGCATCTGGCGCGACAACGACTTGCCCCGGTCCCTCGGGGGGGGTACCTTGGCTTGGTCGGCACCTCATGGAAAGCGCCTGCGTGACCGTTTCGACCCGGCCTGACCTTGTCTCGCTCGATTCAATCCGCGCGGCCGCTGCGGGTCTGCGCGGAGTGGCCGTCCGCACGCAGCTGCTTCCGGTCGACTCGCTCACCCGGCAACTCGGCACACCGGTGCTGGTCAAGCCCGAAAGCCTGCAGCGGGTCGGCGCCTTCAAGCTGCGCGGCGCCTACACCCTGGTACGGGAGCTGGTGGAAGCGGGAGCGCGCGGCGTAATCACCTATTCGTCAGGCAACCACGGCCAGGCGGTGGCGTGGGCCGCGCAGCGATTCGGGGTGCGCGCCGTGGTCGTAATGCCGGAGACCGTGACGGCGGCCAAGCGCTCCGGGGTCGAGCGGCTCGGCGGCGAGGTGGTGCTCGCCGGCCGCACCTCGGCGGACCGTCACGCCAAGGCATTGGAACTGGCGCAGAGCGAGTCGCTGGCCGTGGTACCGCCCTTCGATCACCCGTCCATCATCGCTGGCCAGGGCACCGTGGGGCTCGAGATCGTCGAGGACTGCGCAGGTGTGAGGCACGTGGTGGTGCCCACCGGCGGCGGCGGGCTCTCGGCGGGAGTGGCGACGGCGGTGAAGGCCCTGGTCCCGGAGTGCGAGATCATCACGGTGGAGCCGGAGGGCGCGCCGAAGCTGGCGCGCTCGCTCGAGGCGGGACGGCGCCTCCAGCTGGAACGCACCCACAGCATCGCGGACGGACTGATCACCCTTTCGGTCGGCGAACTCAACTGGGAGCACCTGTCGCGCTACGTGGACCGCGGCGTCACGGTGAGCGAGGAGGCGCTGCGCGGAGCGGTACGGTTTGCGCTCGACCGGCTGAAGCTGGTGCTGGAGCCATCGGGCGCCGCTACGCTGGCTTGGTTGCTGGCCCAGGAGCGGGGTGCCTTCAGCGGTCCGGTTGTCGCTGTGCTCTCGGGCGGCAACATCGAGTGGACCGGACTCATGGATCTGATGCGGGAGAGCCGGGAGTGACCATTCCCGCCATGGGCGCCGGCGCCAAGGTCCTGGTCGCCGATGACGATGCGGCCCTGGTTTCCACGTTGACCTGGATCCTCAAGGAGCACGGCTACCAGGTGGTGGCGGTGCCTAACGGCGAGGGTCTGCTGGAGCGGCTCCAGGAGGAACGCCCCGATCTGGTGCTGCTCGACATCATGATGCCGCGGGTGGATGGACTGCAGCTGCTGCAGCGCATCCGCGCCGAACCAGGCTGGAAGGACCTGCCGGTGCTGATGGTGTCGTCCATGCCGCCCGAGGACGGCACCGTGAAGTCGCTGGAAATCGGCGCCTCTGACTTCGTGGCCAAACCGTTCCGGATGAAGGAGTTGCTGGCGCGGGTGGAGGCGCACCTGAAACGGGGCCGCGAGTTGCGGGCCATGAAGGCGAGTCTGATGGCGGTGACCGAGGACCTCAAGCAGAGCTCCTCGATCGTGGACATCCTCCACGAGGTCACCGACTCGCTCAAGCCGGACGAGATTTATCACATCCTCTCGCGCCGGGTGGCGCGCGCCCTGGGCATTTCCAAGTGCTCGATCGTGCTGGCCCAGCCGGGAGACACCCACGGTACGGTCGTGGCTGCGTTCGAGAACCCGATGCTGCGCAATTTGCGCGTGGACCTGGCGCGCTACCCCGAGATCATCAAGGCACTCGAGACCGGGCGCACCGTGATCGTCGAGGACGTGCTGGCCGACCCGCTGTTCGAACAGGTCCGCGCCGGCTGGGAGCGCGACCGCGTTGAGATCGCCACCCGTTCGGCGATCGCGCTGCCGTTCCGCATGAAGGAGGTCCAGACCGGCGTGCTGTACCTGCGCTCGGTCGAAGGGGAAAAGGCCCTCACCGCCGAGGACGCAGAGTTCGCCGACCAGGTGATCCGGGCCGCGATTTCGGCGCTCGAGAAGGCCCACGACTTCGCCACCGTGGTGAGCGACCGAGAACGGCTGGAGCAGCTCGCTTCGACCGACGCTCTGACCGGGTGCCTGAACCGCCGCGCGCTGATCGACACGCTGGAGCGGGAACTGGACCGGGCGAGGCGCTACTCGCTGGTGCTGACCATACTCATGGTCGACCTGGACCACTTCAAACAGATCAACGACACCATGGGCCATCTGGTGGGCGACACGGTGTTGCGGCAACTTGGCGACCTGCTGCTGCGCGAGGTGCGCTCGGTGGACGCGGTCGCCCGGTACGGCGGGGAGGAGTTCGTGGTGGTGCTTCCGGAGACGGCCGTGCACGGCGCCATGGTGTTCGCCGAGCGCATGAGACAGCGGATTTCGCAGTACCCGTTCGGGGACGCCGGCACTCCGGTAAGAGTCACGGTGTCCATCGGGCTTGCCTCTTACCCGGACCCCAAGGTGACAACTCCCGAGACCTTCCTGGCAGCAGCCGACACGGCACTCTATCGCGCCAAGGCCGACGGACGTAATCTGGTACGCCTGTGAGCCAGAAACGCTGCCCCAAGTGCGGGACCGTCTACGCGGGCGACGCCAAGTTCTGTCCCCGGGACGGTTCGTCGCTGGTTGACATCGTGGTGCCCTCGAGCCCGGCGAGCCCGGGTTCCACCCAGATCCGCGCCTCCATAAAGGCCGCCCCGGCGACCAGCGATCCCGCCAAGACGCTGCGCAACCAGACGCTCGATCAGCGCTACCAGGTGGTGCGGAAGCTCGGCGAGGGTGGGATGTCGTTCGTCTACGAGGCGAAGGACATCTCGACCGGCGAGATGGTGGCGGTCAAGATCATGACGCCCAAGCTGGCCCAGGACAAGACGGCTGCCGAACGGCTCAGACGCGAGGCAGGCCTGGCAATGCGGCTCGATCACCCCAACATCTGCCGCATCATGCGGCTGGGCGAAACCGCTGAAGGCCTGATCTACCTGGTGATGCCGCTGCTCAAGGGCGAGCTGCTGTCGGACATGGAAGTCAGGGAAGGCCCGATCGGCCTGGCCGTCGGCGTGCCGATCATGGTCCAGGTATGCGAGGCGCTGAACTTCGCGCACGAGCAGCAGATAGTGCATCGCGATTTGAAGCCCGAAAACATCTTCCTGGTCAAGGATTCGCAGGGGCAGTTCGTCGCCAAGGTCATGGACTTCGGCCTCGCCAAGGAGCGCCGGGAGGCGCCCGGGGCGGCGCGGCTCACCGCCACCGGGATCATTCTCGGCACGCCCGAGTTCATGAGCCCGGAGCAGATCCGGGGCAAGCCCCTGGACGGGCGGTCGGACATCTACGCGCTGGGGCTGGTGGCCTACGAAATGTTCACCGGCCGGCTGCCGTTCGAGGGCAAGAGCGCGCAGGACATGATGATCGCGCGGCTGCGCGGCGAGCCGCTGCCCCTGCGCAAGGCCCGGAGCGACCTGAACTTCACGCCCGAGTTCGAGAAGGCGCTGATGAAGGCCATCTCGGCTGATCCTAACGACAGGTACCAGACGGCGCGCGAGTTCGGCGAGGCGCTGGTCAAGGCGACGGACGGGGGTGGGGGAGGGGTGATGGGGAAGATCAAGGGCATGTTCGGCTAGAGGCGGCAAACTGGTACCGTGAGGCGGTAGGAGCCCGAATCTGCGGAGTGAGAAGCCGATGGGAGAACCTGGGGATGTAGCAGGCGCCGGTCGGGTTGCGCCCCGACTGGCGCTCGCGGTGCTGTTGCTTACCGCCATACCGCCTTACCGTCTTACCGCCCAGGACACCACCCGCACCACAGCCATTCGCGCCGGCACCCTGATCGACGGGCGCGGAGGAGCGCCGGTGCGCAACGCGGTCATCCTGATCCGGGGCGACCGGATCACGGCCGTCGGCGCCGACGTGGCGGTGCCGCGCGGCGCGGATGTGATCGACCTCTCGCGCTACACCGTCCTTCCCGGCTTCGTGGACGCGCACGTTCACCTGACCGGCCGGCCCATCGGGGAAGGCGAGTGGGTGAGCGCGCCGGTGCGCGAGGGACCAGCGGACGAGGCCATCTTCGGGGTGCGCAACGCGCGAGCTACCCTCGAAGCCGGGTTCACCACGGTGCGCAACGTGGGCGCGAGCGACTTCGCCGATGTGGCGCTGCGCAACGCGATCAACGCCGGCCGCGTCCCGGGGCCACGCATGCTGGTTGCGGCCCACAGCGTCGGGACCACCGGCGGCCACTGCGACCTCAACGGGTTCCGCCCCGGACTGTTCGGCCGCGAACCGGGGCCGCTCGAGGGCATCGCGGATGGACCCGAGGAGATTCGTCGCGCCATCCGGCTCCAGGTGAAGTACGGCGCCGACGTGATAAAGATCTGCGCGACCGGCGGAGTGCTTTCGCAGGGCGACGAGGTCGGCGTCCAGCAATTCGATGAGGACGAGCTGCAAGCCGTGGTGCGTACCGCGCGACTGCTGGAGCGTCGTGTGGCGGCTCACGCCCACGGCACCGAGGGCATCATTGCCGCCTCGCGCGCCGGCGTGAACAGCATCGAGCACGGCTCGTTCATGACGGAGGAAGCAGCGCGGGTGATGGTGGAGCACCAGACCTGGCTGGTCCCGACACTGATGGCCGGCTTCACAGTTGGACAGGGCGAGTCGAACGCGCGGCTGCCCGACTGGGCCGCGGCCAAGGGACGGGCCGCCTGGGCCGCGATGCAGCGCGGCATCCGCATCGCGACCGCGGCAGGCGTGAGAATAGCTCTCGGCACCGACGCCGGTGTGTTCCCGCATGGCCAGAATGCCCGCGAGTTCGAACTGCTGGTCCGCTACGGCGGCCTGACTCCGATGCAGGCGATCCAAGCGGGCACGATCCACGCCGCGACCTTGCTGGGCATGGAACGCGACGTCGGTACCATCGAGCCGGGCCGATACGCCGACATCGTCGCTGTACGGGGCGATCCGCTCCAGGACATCGCCGTGTTGCAGAGCGTGGCCTTCGTGATGAAAGGGGGGCAGGTGTGGGTGAGGCGGTGAGGGCGGTAAGGTGGTAGCGCGGTAGAGAGATGGGGTCAGCGGCACAGGCGCGTGCACAGCCCCACAGCAACGTGCCGCTCTCGTTTCGTTGCTCGTCGAGCTTTTTCCACTTGTCGCTCGTCGTGAATCCCAGGTCGTGGGCCAGTTTGCCAGGCTAGGCATCGCTGGTACGGAGGCATGGCAACTGGAAGCACCTGTGGCTGCCGATCCGTGAACGCTTCCACGAGCACCATGGACGACCTACCGCCTTACCGCCTTGCGGCCCTACCGCCTATCTTCCCCCCGTGAAGCGCTATCCCGCCTACGACCCGCCCGAGTACGTCTCGTGGAGCCCTGATCCGCGGTTAGTCGCGGAGTTTGCCGCCACGCTCCGCCGCGATCCAGAGCGCTGGGCGCTGATCGAGGCGCTCGACGAGGAGTTTCTGCTGAAGCTGTACGCGGGCCTGCTGCGCGCTCGCCTGCACGACATAACGCTGAAGCGGTGGGTGCGCACTGGCGTGATATCCAAGGCCTGGCTGGGTACCGGCGAGGAAGCGGCGACGGTGGGGCCGGTGCACGCGCTGGACCGCGCGCGCGACATTGTGGCGCCCATGATCCGTAATGCCGGCGCGTGCGCCGAGATGGGGATGAGCGTCGCGGACAGCTTCCGCAGCTATCTGGCCACGGCGGACTCGCCCTCAGGCGGGCGGGACCTGCACCACGGCTCGATGCGCTGGAACGTCCTGCAACCGATCTCGCATGTTGGCGACATGGTGCCGGTGATCGCCGGGATCGCGCTGGCGGCGAAACTGCGAGGACCGGGGGTCGGGGATCGGGGGTCGGGGTTGCCGGTGGCCCTGACGTGGATCGGGGATGGTTCGACCAAAGCGGCAGCAGCGCACGAAGGCTTGAACTTCGCGGCGGTGCAGAAGGTGCCGGCCATCTACGTGGTGCAGAACAACCAGGTAGCGTTAGGCACACGTGTCACTCAGCACCACCTGCCCGGCCACTTCGACGACCTGCCGTTCGCCTACGGAATGTGGGGCGCCAGCTTCGACGGGAACAACGTGCTGGATGGCTGGGCCGCCACGTCCCTGGCGGTTTCGCGCTGCCGCGCCGACCGGGGGCCGGCGATGTTGGTCGCCAACACCTTCCGCATGGGCGGCCACGCCACGCACGACGAGCGCGAGGCGCGCGAAACGTTTCCCGCCGAGTGGTTCGCCGAGTGGGGTCGTCGCGATCCGATCGGCCTGTACGAGGAATATCTCAAGGCCAGGCTGCAGGACGCAGGGGACCGCCTTCAGGAAGTCGAGGCCGCCGTCGAGGCTGAAATCCTCGCTGCGGAGCAGGAGGCGCTCCGGAGCCGGGAACAAGCTATACCGCAGCCGGCCACGGCGGTGCTCGGGGTGTACGCTGAGTGACAGCCCGAGGTACCGCCGGGCTCATAGCGTTGACAGGCGCGGCTCTGGCCGGCGGTCTCCACGCGCAGCAGCGCGGCGTGAACGTTCTCGACTACAGCTTTGCGATCGAGTTGCCGGACAGTGGAACGGCGATCGCCGCCGCCGCCGCCGTCAGGTTCGAGCAGTTGCCCGGATACGACGACACGCTCCGCCTGAACCTGGTGGGTATGACGGTGGAGCGCGTGCTGGATCCCGAGACCGGGCGGAGGCTCGACTTCGGCCAGCGGGACGGCGTGCTGTGGATCGCGATCCGGCGCGGCGCGTCACGTTCCCGGGGAGTCGCGGGCGCCCGGATCGAGTACCGTGGCTCGCCCGGCGACGGGCTCATCATCCGCACCAATGCCCGCGGCCGGCCCTCGTTCTTCGGCGACAACTGGCCCAACCGCGCGCGGTACTGGCTTCC
This sequence comes from Gemmatimonadales bacterium, assembly GCA_035559335.1. Classification (GTDB taxonomy): domain Bacteria; phylum Gemmatimonadota; class Gemmatimonadetes; order Gemmatimonadales; family JACORV01; genus DASXPG01. Next base: position 12,609 of record DATMBH010000209.1, on the reverse strand, counting down.
CACAGTGGACCATCCGTCGGACAAGGCCGCAGTGCGTTGGGAAATCGGCGCGCCCGCGGGCATGGAGGTGGTTGCCAACGGCCGACTGATCGCTTGCTCCGCCGGCTCCGATGGCCGCACGCGCTGGGTGTACCGTGAGGACCGGCCGATCCCCACGTACACGATGGTCATCGGCGCGACCGATATGGCGGTCAGCTCCCACCGGCCGCTCGTGCGCGGCGCCGACACTATACCGGTCACGGTCTGGACTTATCCTGAGGACTCAGCGTTCGCCGACAGCGTGCCGTTCCGCCGCTCTACCGCGGTGCTCGAGGTGATGGAGCGTTTGGTGGGTCCGTATCCGTATCGCAACCTGGCCCACGTGCAAAGTTCCACGCGCTATGGAGGGATGGAGAACTCGACGGCGATCTTCTACGCCGAGGGCGCGTACGTCAGGCGTTCGATGCGTGAGGGCGTCGTCAGGCATGAAACGGCTCACCAGTGGTTCGGAGACGCGGTGACGCCGGCGGACTGGCCGCACCTGTGGCTGAGCGAGGGATTTGCCAGCTACTTCGACCTGGTGGTCGGAGCCTCGCTCGACGGGGACAGCCTGCTGGCGCGCGGGATGCGGGCCTCTGCCGCGGCGATCGTGCGTTCGAGCGCAACCAGTCGACCGGTGTTGGACACGGCCGAGTCGGACCCCAACAACCTCCTTAACACCAACAGCTACCAGAAGGGCGCCTGGGTGCTGCACATGCTGCGGGGCCTTGTGGGCGACTCGGCGTTCTTTCGTGGAATCAGGACCTACTACGGGCGGTTCCGCGACTCGTCGGTCACCACCGACCAGTTCCGGCGGGTCATGGAAGAGGCGGCGGGCGGCGAGCTGCGCTGGTTCTTCGATCAGTGGCTGCGGCAGCCGGGGTTCCCGCAGCTCGAGGTGACTTGGCGCCACATCAGCGAAGGTGGGCGCCGGGGTGTGCAGCTGGCAGTCCGCCAGGCGCAGCCGCAAGGCTGGGGACGCTACCGGATCGACCGGGTGCCGGTGGCGCTGCGCTTGCCGGGTGGCAGCACGATGTGGCGCGAGTTCTCGCTGGAGCGCGAGCCGCTGGAGCAGCAGGTGACTTTCTGGCTGGATAGAGAGCTTCCCGACGAGGTGGTGTTGGACCCCGAGGTGACGCTCCTGCTCGCCTCCGTGATGCGCCGCGAGCCCAGCTAGCGCCTCGGCATTCGGGCCCCGGAACTGCTAGATTGCACCCGCTGTCGGGGACCCGGCACTGACGGGCGCGGTCCCCCGTTCGTTGACCCTTTGACCCATTGAGAGCAATGCGATTCCTAGTCATAGGCGCCGGCAAGCAGGGATCTGCCTGCGCCCTCGACCTTCTGTTGCAGCCGCAGGTGGAGAAGGTGCTGATGGTGGACCGCTCCTTCGACCACCTCCCCGACTACCTCAAGCCGCACCGCGACGACCCCAGACTCGAGCTTCGCAAACTGGACTTGCGCGACAGTGCGGCGGTTCGCGACGCGCTGGCCGGCGTGCAGAGCGTGCTGTCCGCGGCGCCCTACTACTTCAACGGCGAGCTGGCGCGGCTGGCGGTGGAGGCAGGCGTTCATTTCGCCGACCTCGGAGGCAATACCGAAATAGTGATCGAGCAGCTGAAGCTCGATGCGGCGGCGAGGGCGAAGGGGGTAACGGTAATCCCCGACTGCGGCCTCGCGCCGGGGATGGTGAACGTCCTCGCCGGCGAAGGCATCCGCCGGCTCGATACCACCGAGTCGGTGAAGATATATGTGGGCGGGCTACCCCAGCAGCCGGAGCCGCCGCTCAACTACATGGTGGTCTACTCGCTGGAGGGCGCGCTCGACTACTACACCACGCCCAGCTGGGTGCTGAGGGGCGGCAAGCGCACCCGAGTTGACGCGCTGAGCGAACTGGAACTGGTCGAGTTCCCGGCGCCTATCGGACAGCTGGAGGCGTTCCACACGGGCGGCGGCATTTCCACTATGCCCTTCGACTACGAGGGGAAGATCCCGGTGATGGAATACAAGACGCTGCGTTATCCGGGACACGTGGCCATCATGAGACCGATCCGCGAGCTGGGGCTGCTGGACACGAAACCGGTCACCGTTGACGGCTGCGAAGTCGTGCCCCGCAAGGTGTTCATCGAGGTCGTGTCCCCGAAGCTCACCAGGAAGGAGGGCAGGGACCTCGTGGCGCTGCGCGTGGACGTGGTGGGGACGAAGGGTGGCACGCGAGCCGGATGGCGCTGGCAGCTGGTGGACCGGTACGACGAGCAGCGCGGCGTGACGGCGATGATGCGCACCACCGGCTACTCGCTCTCAGTTACTGGCCTGATGCAGGTGGATGGCCGAATCGAACGCAAGGGTGCGTTCGCTCCCAACCAGGGAGTGCCCGCGGCGCCGTACGTAGCCGAGCTGGCGAGGCGGGGGATCGTGATCGAGGAGACCGAAATCCGATAGAGGTGGAGGCACAGAGGCAGAAGGTGCAGGCTCTGATCGTTCAGACGTTTATCGCTGCTGCTGCTGACGCAGTGTGGGCGGCGCTAGTTGAGCGGCCTGACCTTCTTTTCGATGCGTTGCCGGCCAGTCGGTGGCCGGTGGAAACGAGCGACCAGCCGCCGTTCCACCGTTCACTGACCTGGCCGCACACACCCGAGCCGACGCCGCTCTCGTTCACGATTCACGAACTGATGGGCGGCGTGCGGCTGGACCTCAGGCACGAAGGCTGGCACGAGGACGATCCGGCGTGGGAAGCCGCGATCCACGGCCACTTCTCCGGCTGGCTGCACGGACTGGCCTTGTTGGGCCTGTGGGTCGAGACCGGCGCCGACGCCCGGGTGTCCGACCCCGCGCTCCAAGGGAGGGAGCGCTACCTGATTTCGGGCGAGGTCCCGGCGCCCGCCGATGCGGTGTTCCGGTCGCTCAGCGATCCGGACGTGGTAGTGCGCTGGAGCGAGGGCGCCTTCGACGGCCTGACGATGGCCGAGCAGGTCGAGGACAAGTTGGTCAGATGGAGCGCTCCTGGCCGCGAGGTCGCCGCCGTGCTGCGCGCGACCCCTCGGGGCACGCACGTCGCGCTCGCGGAATACGGCGTGGAAGACCGCTCCGCGAGCGCGCGCTGGCCCCAGGCGTTCGACCGCCTGTCGCGCTTCCTGCTGTAGTTCTGTCCCCTATCTTTCCTCCATCCACCACTGCCGCGGCAGCCGCCGCGGGTTAGGCGCGATCTCGTCGAGCGTGTCTGCCTCGTACAGTCGGCCGTTTCGCATCACGTAACGAATGGCATTGGTGTTCCTGATGTCCTGGAGCGGATTGCGGTCGAGCACAATCAGGTCGGCCAGCTTCCCGGGCTCCAGGGAGCCAAGGTCCTGCGCGAGCCCGATGGCTTCGGCGCCGGATATAGTGGCCACCCTCAGGGCGTCGTGGGTGCTCATGCCCCCTGACTGGATGCTCCACAGTTCCCAGTGCACGCCGAGTCCCTGCAGCTGTCCGTGGCCGCCCAGGCCCACGCGCCCGCCGGCGCGAAGGATCTGCGCCGCAGCGCGCGCGATCCGGTCGTGTACGTACTGGCTCGGATGGAACCAGGCCGGGCGTCGCAGGGCTCGCGCGTCTATCTCGTCGTGCGGCGTGAACCTTCTCAGTTTGGCGTCGGCGTGGATGTCGACTGACTCGTAGTACAGGTTCTCGGTCCACGGTCCGCCGTAGGCCACCAGCAGTGTGGGGGTGTACGTTATGCCGGAGCGCGCCGCGAGCTGGGCGACATCTTCGTAGATGGGCGTGATCGGCAGGTTGTGCTCGAGTCCGGGGTAGCCGTCAATCATCAGCGTAAGATCCATCTTGAAATCGAGCCCGCCCTCGGTGGTGGGCATCAGGCCCTGCTCTCTTGCCGCCTGGATGGCCCACTGCCGCTGGCGCCGGTTGCCGACCATGTACTGTTTGATGGTACCGGTCTGCCAGTACTCGCTGTAGCGCCGCAACTGCTCGCGGGTCTCCTCCAGCGATCCCGGGTTGTCCGACCAGAAATAGCCCGGGCCGGTCGAGAAGATGCGCGGGCCCAGCAGGGCCCCGGTCTCGACCAGGTCCCCGTAGGAGAGCACGTCAGTGGTGGCGGTCTGCGGGTCCCGGGTTGTTGTTATGCCGTAGGCGAGGTTGGCAAGGTACTCCCACACCTGGCCGCGATGCACCCCGAACGGCGGTCGCAGGTGCGCATGGATGTCCACCAGACCCGGCATGATGGTGCGACCGGTCACGTCGATCACCCGTGCGCCGCGCGGCGGGTCTGAACAGCGGCCGGTGCAAACCTGGGCGATGCGGTTGTCGGTGACGACGATGTCGCCGTCCTCGATCACCTCGTCCCCGCGCATCGTTATGATCCGCGCGCCACGGAGCACGATCGAACCGCGCGGGATGTCGCGGGGCGCGGTGATGACCACCTCCAGACGGTGGCCTTCATAACGAGGCGCCCGGGTAGTATCGCGACGGGCCACGGTGGTGTCGTTGCGGACCCGGGCCGTGTCGTTGCGGGCGCGCGCCGTGTCCCTGGTGGCCGCGGTGTCGCGCGTCAGGCGCGCCACCGAGTCGCCGACCGCAATGTCGTAGCGGAAGAACCAGCGCCCCATGGACCAATGGATCGTGCGGGCATCCGGCGCCCAGCGCGCGAACTCTCCGGATGAGCGCGTAAGTCTGCGAACTGGAACCGACGCGCTGGAGGGGTTGGTGACCGAAATGCTGGGCGGCTCCTCGCCGATCTGGGGGACGGCCACCAGGTATAGCTGGCTATTAACCTCCGCGAGCGCCCGGTCGCCGAGCGGCGACATCACGATGTCGCTGGCCTGGGTCGGCTGGCTGCCGGGCGCGGGATTGGTGTAGCCGGTGATCCGCACGTGGCGCCTTCGATCCGTGCCGTCCCACCGGAACGACACCAGGCCATCGGTTTCGTAGTACCAAATACGGTCCGGCTGACCGCGCACGAAGTGTGGCAGCGAGGCGCGGCCAACCCGCGTCACCGTTTCGCCGGCGCCGCCTGCAACCGGCATCCACACCAGCTCGAGGCCCGGCCCGCCCATCTCCTGGATACGGTGGTAGCGGGGACCGCGCACGGCGAGCAGCCGCTGTCCGTCTGGCGAGAACGCCACGTTGATGTAGTACGCCGGCACCTGACTAACCCTAACGGGCCGCGCGTTGCGCTGGTCGAGACGCAGGGTCCACAGGTGCCCGCCCGACGTGTCGTGCCAGGTGACCCAGGCTAGCATGCGCCCGTCGGGAGACCAGGCCGGCGAGTACTCACCGATCGAATCGCGGCTCACGCGGCGCGCGTTCCTCACCGCATGTATCGCTGTGTCCGTGGGGAGGTCGAGGAGCCATAGCCGATCGAGCGCCGTGAACGCCAGGCGCGAGCCGTCCGGCGACAGAGCGCCGCTCCTGATCTGCCTGACGGTTATCGCCGAATCGCTGATGCGCGAGGTGAAGTGAACCCGCGGGCCCAGCTCGAGTTCCACGTCCACGCTGAACGGGATCTCGGTGGTCTCACCCGTGGGGATCGTGATCCGCCGGATCCTGCCGCCCCACGCGGCGAACAGGAACCTCGAGTCCGGCGAGAAGCTCATCCCGGGCATCAGGTCGCGGGTATAGCGCGACTCCTGATCATCGCGCTGCACCGCGCGGACCAGGATGCGCTCGTCGCCTGATTGAAGGTCGCGGATCCGGAGCGAGGTCTCGGTGTCGAGGCGCGAGGCGTACACCAGCCAGCGGCCGTCTGGCGAGAGCGTGGGACGCATCGCGGAGCCCCACAGGGCCGTCTGTCCGTAGTAGCGCGAGGTCTGGCGGTCGTAGATGGCGAGCTGCCAGGTGGGGAAGATCTGGTTGTAGCTGAAGCCGCCGGTGCGGCGCGCGAACCAGATGTAGCGGCTGTCGCGGCCGAGCGCGGGGCCCATCGCGTTCATCTGGTCCTCGCCACGGGTAAGCTCGAGCCCCGAGCCTCCATCGCGATGGTAGAGATACAGCTCGTAGCGAGAGCCGAGCGAGCCGGTGGTGCGCGATGTGACGATGTACTCGCCGTCAGGTAGCCACTCCGGTGAGGCGTACAGGTTTTGGTCGCCGCGCGTCAGCGCCCGCGGGTTGCGTCCGTCAGCGTCTATCAGCCACAGGTTCTCGCCTCCGGAGCGGTCGGAAGTGAAGACGATGGTGCGGCCGTCGGGCGAATAGCGCGGCTGAGCGTCGAAGGCCATACCGCTGGTCAGCCGGGTGGCTGCCCCACCCTCGATCGGTATCGTGTAGAGGTCTCCCAGCAGGTCGAACACGATGGTCCGGCCGTCGGGCGAGACGTCGAGGGAAATCCAGGTACCCTCGCGTACCGTGAAGCGCTCGGTGCGGTCGGCCACCAGTGGAAGCTGGCCGGCTCGCGCGCGCCGGGTCGTGTCGGTGCGAGCGGTGTCCTGGGCAGACACCGCGGTACCGTTGGCTGTCAGGAGCAGGAGCAAGAGCGTAGCGCTCACCCGGTTCATCACGTCCTCGTGTTGAAGGCCGCGCAATTTTATCTCTCGCGCCGTATCGCGGCGAGTTCCCCCGCGCTCCCTGTTTGATGTACTGGCGGAACCAGCCGCCCGGACGCATCGTTTCACCAACCGTGAACAACGTGAGCGACGACCTCGCCAGGCTGCTGGTGCGCGACCTGGAAGCGCTGCAACGCGAGCTCGAGGCGTGCCCGGACGAGGACGTGCTGTGGCGCGTCGTGCCCGGCATCACCAACAGCATCGGTACCCTGGCGCTTCACTGCGCGGGGAACCTCAGGCACTTCGTTGGCGGAGTTCTGGGCGGCAGCGGGTACGTGCGCGAGCGCGACGCGGAATTCGGGCGGCGTAACGTGCCACGCGCCGACCTCATAGCGGAGATCGGGCGGGCCAGCGCGGACGTCCGCGCGGTGCTTCCGCGGCTCGACGCGGAGGCGCTGGAGCGGCCGTTCCCGATTCCGGTAGCGGGAGTAAGGCTGGCGACGCGACTGTTCCTGATGCACTTGGCCGTGCACCTCGGCTTCCACCTCGGGCAGGCGGGATACCTGCGGCGGGTGCTGACCGGAGGCGGGACGATCAAGGCGGTGATGAGCCCGGCGGAGCTGAGCCGGGAGTGGGGAGCAGGGAGCGGGGAATGAAGGACACGGCAACGCTGGCGGGTGGGTGCTTCTGGTGTCTGGAGGCCGTGTACGAGCAGCTGCGAGGCGTCGAGAGCGTCGAGTCGGGCTACATCGGAGGCACGGTGGCGAACCCGACTTATGAGCAGGTGTGCACGGGCACGACCGGCCACGCCGAGGCGGTCCGGATCGGCTTCGACCCCTCGATCGTTAGCTACCGCGAGCTGTTGGAGATCTTCTTCACCATCCACGACCCCACCACACTCAACCGTCAGGGACCGGACGTCGGCACGCAGTACCGGTCGGCGATTTTCTACCACTCGCCGCAGCAGCGCCAGGTCGCCGAGGAAGTAATGGCAGAGGCGCAGCGACTGTGGGAGTCGCCGATCGTGACGGAGCTGGTTCCTGCCTCAACGTTTTACGCCGCGGAGGCGTACCACCAGGGCTACTTCCGTCGCAACCCCAGGCAGTTGTACTGCGCGATGACGGTGGCTCCCAAGGTGGCCAAGTTCCGGAAACAGTATTTCGACCGCCTCAAGGCACAGGTGCCATGAACCGGATCGTCCTGTCGCTGATGGTTGTCATTACCGCGGCCTGTTCGGGCCGCGGTTCGCGTTCCGCGCCGGCCGCTCCAGCACGCGTGCCGTTGACTTCGCGCAACGACTGGTCCGCCCGCTGTGAGGCGGTTCACAGGGCCAGCTCGCGCGGTCGCTGCTCGTAGCCCGGCACCTCGGCGGCGCTGCGCTGGCGGGCTGCTTCCACCAGCCCCGGCAGATACGCGCTCATCGGCGTGAATGCCAACCCGAGCGCCTGCCGGGCAGCGTGGTTGTCGAGCACGCTCATCCACCGCCCGCTGAACGGCGAGCAGGCCGGCAGCAGGTCGAGCGCCTCGAGCGTGGCGCGCGGCAGGCGCCGCAGCCGGAGCACGGAGCCGCACAGGGCGGCGATCTCCGCGAGCACGCTCTCAAACGCAAGCGATTCGTCTTGGCTGATGTTGAAAGCGCTGCCGGCCACCGGGCGCTCGGCCGCCGCGAGCGTCGCGGCGATCACGTCGCCGGCACACACGTGCCGGATTGGAAGCGCCTCCTCGTCAGGCACGACGATCGGGCCGCCGTCCAGCAGGCGGTGCACGTAGTTCGGGATTCGCGCGTAGTGGTCCCGAACGCTGTGAATCATCGGCATCCGCAGTATCACCGCGGGAAAGCCGGCGGCTTCGTGGGCCTCGCGCAGCGCGTCCTCCGCGGCGCGCTTGTGCACGCCGTAGCGCCACTGCTCGGCCTCGCGCGGCCGAGCGGCAGGTGGTTCCGGGGCAAAGGGGCCTTCGTAGTCGACCTCGCGGAATGGCGGCGTGAGGCCGGAGCGCACCAGGTACACCTGGCCGGTACTCCACATCACGTAGCGCCCAACCCGGCCGCCGAGCAGCCGCGCGATGGTGTGAGCATCAGGACCGCTGTAGAGTGTCGTGTCGACCACCACATCGAAGGAACGGCCGGCAAGTGCCCGCCTGACCGCCTCGGGGTCGCCGCGGTCCGCGATCAGGCGCGCCACTCCCCCGGGAAGAGCGGCCGCGGTCTGTCCGCGGTTCAGGACCGTGACCTGGTCGCCCAGCCGCGCGAGCGCGACCACCAGTTCGGGTCCGAGGTTTCTGGTGCCGCCGATGACCAGAGTGGAGCGCACGCGGTATCTTGGGGCGGACCGATGGCGCACGCAACGTGACGCGGGTTATGCTCGCCGGAGCCACCGGCCTCGTGGGAGGCGAGTGTCTTCGACTGCTGCTCGCCGAGCCCGAGGTGGCCCTGGTCAGGGTGGTCTCAAGGCGCAGGCCCGACCAGATCCCGGCCGATCCCCGGCTCGAACTTGAGCTGGTGGACTTCGCGCGGCTCTCCGAGCGATCCGACCTGTTCGATGTAGACTCGATCGTGTGTGCCCTCGGAACCACGATCCGCAAGGCAGGTTCTAGAGCGGCATTCCGCGCGGTTGATTACGAGCTACCGCTCGCACTCGCCCGGCTTGGAAGGGAGCGTGGCGCGCGGCACTTCGTACTCGTCAGTTCGCTGGGCGCCAGCCCGCGCTCGCGCTTCTTCTACAGCCGGGTTAAAGGAGATCTTGAAGACGCGGTAGCGTCGCTTGGCTACCCCGCCTTGACGATTCTGCGGCCATCGCTGCTGCTCGGCGAGCGCGCCGAGTTCCGGCTGGGCGAAGCGATCGCGAAGCAGCTGGCATGGCTGGTCCCGGGGCCAGCCGCGCCGATCTACGCCCGCGACGTGGCCGCGGCGGCTGTCAGGCAGGTGCTGAGCCCGCCGCGGGGCCGGCTGGTGTTGTCCTCGAGCGAGATGCGCGCAAGGAGGTAGCGATGGACCAATTGAGCCGGCGTGAATTCGTGGCTGCGGCTGTAGGAGCGACCGGGGCCGCTGCCGCGTGTACGGCCAGAGGCGCCGGCGCGCCCGCACCCGCGCCCCAGACGACGCTGTTCCGCGCGCCGCCCCTCGAACGGGTGAGGATGGCGTTCGTAGGAGTGGGCGGCATGGGCACGGTACACCTCCAGAACTTCCTCACGATAGAGGGCGTCGAGGTGCGCGCGATCTGCGACATCGTGACCGACAAGGTCGCGCGCGCCCAGCAACTGGTGGTGGACGCGGGGCAGCCACGGCCCCGCGGCTACGACCGAGGCCCCCGCGACTTCGAGCGCATGTGCGAGGAGGAGGAACTCAACCTGGTGCTCACGGCAACCACGTGGGAATGGCACGTGCCGGTCTGCTTGGCGGCCATGGCCAGCGGCAAGCATGCGGCCACCGAGGTGCCGGCCGCGGTGACGATCGATGAGTGCTGGCAGTTAGTGGAAGCGGCGGAACGGCACCGCAGGCATTGTGTGATGCTGGAGAACTGCTGCTACGACCGTCGCGAGATGCTGATGCTGAACCTCGTCAGGCAGGGCGTGTTCGGCGAGCTGCTGCACGCCGAGTGTGGCTACAACCACGATCTGAGGGAGGTGAAGTTCTCAACCGAGGGCGAAGGGTTGTGGCGCCGCGCCCATTCGATGCGCCGCAACGGCAACCTGTATCCCACTCATGGGCTGGGACCGATAGCGCAGTGCATGGACATCAACCGCGGAAACCAGTTCGACTATCTGGTCTCGATGAGCTCGCCGTCGCGCGGGCTGCAGTTGTGGCAGGACGAACGACTCGGCGCCTCCGACCCGCGTCGTTCGGAGCGCTACGTGCTTGGCGACGTGAACCTGACGCTGATGCGGACCGTTCGCGGACAGACCATTTACTTGGTGCACGACACCAACCTGCCGCGGCCCTACACGCGCATCAACATGCTCCAGGGAACGCGCGGCCTGATGCAGGGCTGGCCTGAGCGCATCTACGTCGAGGGACGCAGCGCCCGTGCGCACCAGTGGGAAGGCCTGGAGCGCTGGTACGCAGAGCATGAGCATCCGCTGTGGCGCTGGGAGCGCGCCCGCCTCGCCTCGCGCGGCCACGGAGGGATGGACTTCCTAGAGGACTGGCGGCTGATAGTGTGCCTGCGCAACGGACTGCCCACCGACATGAACGTGTACGACGCCGCCAGCTGGAGCGCCGTTTCCGAGTGCACCGAGCGGTCGGTAGCGCAACGCAGCCGCCCGGTCCCGGTGCCGGATTTCACCCGCGGCCGGTGGCGTGAGGCGCCGCCGCTGGACATCGTCGGACCGGAGGCCTGATGCGGCTCGACTCGCTCGACTGGGCAATAGTGCTGGCCTCGCTCGCGGTCGCGTTCATTCCCGCGCTGGTGCTGATGCGTCGTGCCGGATCGTCCACGGCCGAGTTTTTCACCTCGGGTCGAGCGGCCCCATGGTGGCTGGTGGGTGTGTCGATGGTCGCGACCACCTTCAGCACCGACACGCCCAACCTGGTGACCAATCTGGTGCGCGAGCGCGGCGTGGCGAACAACTGGTTGTGGTGGGCGTTCCTGCTCACCGGCATGGCAACGGTGTTCTTCTACGCGCGGCTGTGGCGGCGCAGCGGCGTGCTGACCGACCTCGAGTTCTACGAGCTGCGCTACAGCGGACGCGCCGCCTCGGTGGTGCGCGGGTTCCGCGCGGTGTACCTGGGACTGTTCTTCAATTGCGTCATTATGGCAACCGTGAACCTGGCGGCAGCGAAGATAGCCGGCGTGCTGCTGGGCTGGCCGATGGCGCGTACGCTGGCGGTGTGCGCCCTGATCAACGTGGTGTTCGCCGCGACCAGCGGACTGTGGGGCGTGCTGGTCACCGACTTCATCCAGTTCGGCATCGCGATGACCGGCTCGGTCGCGGCCGCGATCTACGCGTTGAGACAGCCGCAGGTTGGCGGTATGGACGGGCTGCTATCGCGCCTCGAGCCTGGCACGCTCGCGTTTCTGCCGGACTTCGGAGACTGGTCGCTTACTCTCACGGTGCTGGTCATCCCGCTGACCGTGCAGTGGTGGTCCGTGTGGTACCCCGGCGCCGAGCCCGGGGGTGGAAGCTACGTGGCGCAGCGGATGCTCGCCTCGCGGAGCGAGCGCGACTCGATGGCCGGAACGCTGCTGTTCAACGTGGCGCACTACGCGCTGCGCCCCTGGCCGTGGATCATAGTGGCGCTGGCTTCGATGCTGGTTTACCCCACCGTACAAGACATCGCGCGCGCCTTCCCCGGCGTTGACCCGCGGCTGTTAGGCCACGACCTGGCTTATCCCGCCATGCTGAAGTTCTTGCCGCATGGGCTGCTGGGCCTGATGGTGGCCGGGCTGCTGGCCGCGTACGTCTCGACGATGTCCACCCACCTCAACTGGGGAACCAGTTACCTGGTCCACGACCTGTATCGCCGCTTCATCCGTCCTGGCGAGCCGGAGGGGCACTACGTGAGTGCCGGTCGGGTGGTCACGGCGGTGCTGATGCTGGCTGCGGCGCTGTTGACGTTCGTGCTCGAGACGGCGCGCGCCAGCTTCGAACTGCTGCTCTCGATAGGCGCCGGCACGGGGCTGCTGTACCTGCTGCGATGGTTCTGGTGGCGCGTCAACGCCTGGAGCGAAATTGCGGCGATGGTGGGGTCGTTCGCCGTTGCGACCGGATTCTTCATTGCCGGCCGCGCGGGCCACGCGGTCGCCGGACATGTGGTGCTGCTGGTGACGGTGGCGGCCACCACGGTCATCTGGGTAACGGTCACGTTCGCCACGAGGCCGGTCGACCGGGAGCGGCTGGTGGAGTTTTACCGGCTGGTGCGTCCGGCGGGTGCGCTGTGGGCTCCGGTGCGGGAGCAGGCCGGCGTGGAGGCGGCGCCCGACAGCCTGGCGCACTCGCTGCTGGGTTGGGTGCTTGGATGCGCGTTCGTATACGCTGCGTTGTTCGGCGCCGGGAGCTTCCTATATGGGCGGCCGGCCCAGGGTGCGCTGTGGGCTGCGGTTTTCGTGGTCAGCGCGGTCGGTCTGGTTCGGCTGCTGAAGGGCATGTGGTCGGAACCGACCGGCGGGGCCGACGGCGGTAAACG
>DATMBH010000208.1:0-14066 GCA_035559335.1 Gemmatimonadales bacterium | reverse complement strand
CCGCCGCTGGCTGCTGTGTCGTTCGGTCTCAAGATCGCGGTTACGGCGTTCGGGACGATGGCTATCTGGGTGCCGGTGATGTTCCTCACGCCGCCTGAACCGGAGGCGCTGCTGGACTCGTTCTACCGCAGGGCGCGCCCGGGGGGGCCCGGGTGGGGACCAGTCAGGGCACGCACCGGCCTCGAACCGGCGTCGGCATTGGCAGACGATCTGGCGGGCGCGCTGACGGTGGTGGCGATGGTGATGGGGGCGATGCTGGGAACGGGAGGAGTGGTGGTCGGGAGCTGGCAGTGGGCCGTGGGAGGAGGAGCAGCGGTCGCTGCAGGACTGTCAGCCCGAAGGCTGAAACGGGTCAAAGGGCAACGGGCGGAGGGCAGAGCGGTTTGAAGGGCAGAGGGCAGCGATCTGTCCACTGCCCTCTGCCCTCCGCCCTGCAGTTACCAGATCAACCCTGCTCCCAGCCCGAGAACAAACCCCGGCCGGGCGCTTCCTGACAGACTTGCCACTGAAAAGTCGACGTTGAGTCCGAGCAGGTGGATGCCGGTCCCCGCCGACAGCATGAGCGTGGCGTCGAAGTCGGTACCGATTCCGGCCCGCAGCGGGATGAAGTTAAGCAACCGGATCTCACCGCCCGCCGACAGGAATCGCTCCGGCTGGCGGTCGAGTCCCTCGCGCAGCCGCAGCGAGCCTTCGGATGTGAACGAAATCATGCCGTAGCGGAACGCGGCGCCGACCCTCAGGACCGACGAGAAGTTGGCGTGTGCCAGCACGCTGTCACGCAGCGCCCGCGCCGCAGGGTCGGCGTTTATCGCAGCCGAGGTGGTGAAGCTGGTGGTGATCAGGGTGTCGAAAACCTGGCCCCCGCTCCCCTGGCTGACTGCGTACCGCACCCGGTCATAACGGAACCGTTCGGGGTCCCATTCCATGCTGCCCGCGACGTTGGTGACGACCGCTGAAAGCGTCAGGCGGCGGTCGCCGAACGTGAGAACCGCACCCACATCGACGCCGTACCCCGAGCCCGGCGAGCCTTCGCCACCCAGCAGGTCGCCGATGCCGGTGACCTCGAAGTTGGGGTCGTAATCGGTATAGATGGCGTGCGCCTGGGCTCGCGCCAGGAAGTTCGGGTTCACGGCGAACTGGCTCGAGGTTTCTGTGCCGCGCCCCAGGAAGTGTCCGTACACCTTCTTGTACGTCACGCCAACGGCCAGGTGGCCCAGTCCGGTGCGGAAGCCCTGCGCGAACGACCCGGCCAGGGTGGTGGCCGCCCAGCCGCCGCCGCGCGTGCCACGGAAACTGAACGACTCCCCCGGCCCGGAGCGCCGCGCGTTGCCAAAGAGCGCCAGCTCGACCGCGTCGCGTCCCAGGCCGAAGTCCATATCGGTGCTGGTGCCTGCCGTGAAGGCGAAGGGGCCGATCGAAATGCCTATCGGCGAGATGCCGGCCACGGTCCGGATCGACAGCACCGAGTCATCGAGCGCGATCTGGTCGAGCAGGTATTGCTTGTCCTCGTCCGTCAGGTATTCCTCGCTGTAGCGCCTGAAGTCCGAGAAGTTGTAAGTGTTGGACCCGGTCTCGATGAGCACGTGCGGCAGTCCGATCGAGAACCCCGGGCGGCGAGGCGCGGCCAGCATCGCCGGGTTCCAGAACGGCGCCTCGTAGCCGCGCGCCTGGGTCGAGTAGGCGTTGGCGAGGCCGAGCGCCCGGGTCGAGGGGTCGGCCAGCTGGGCGGCCAGTGGCACGGGTGCCAGAAGGCCGGCGAGCGCGAGTATCGTCTTGCGCGTCATTGACGGCCTCCTAACGGCTGATCCGTACGCGCGCCAGGATCTGCGCGCGAACGGCGATGGTGTCGGATGAACTCACGGTGTGCGGGGACGAACCATCGTACCTCATTTGCCCCGAGAATCGCACCCAAAGAGTGTCCTGCGCTGCCGCTGTCTCCGAGATCATCCGGATAGCCGCCGGACTGATGCGAAGCGTATCGCGCGCGGAGAAGCCGCTGAACGTGATGGGGAACACGATCCTGGCCGCCGTGGCGTTGCCCAGGTTGGCGCGTAACCGATCCACATAGAGGGTATCTTGTCCGGACATCTGGAGGTTGTACTGCAGCTCCAGGGTAACGCTTGCCGTATCGAGGCTCTGTTCCAGCAGGTCGCCTATCGAGGCATCCAGGCTTAGCGGCAGGTCCTGATCGAACGACACCGGCGCTTCGAAGCCCGGCGGGATCGCGAGCGGGAAGTAATTGGGCAGTCGGATCGTCTGGCTGGGAAGCGGCACCACCCAATCGGCGTCCCATCTCGGAACGAACGGCACGTCCTCGCAGGCCGAAAGTCCCATGGCGGTAGCCGCAACCAACGCAGCCGTAACTTTCGATACTCTGTGCATTCAGTTGCCTCCAGCAGGTAACAGGGCCATGGCACGGCTGATGGGCAGGCCGAATACGACGCGCCCACCGGTGTCGCGCTGACCACCGAATTCGACACCCACGACCCGCCCGTTGCGATCGAAGATGGGCGAGCCGCTGGCGCCGGTGCCGCTCCAAGCATCGAGCTGGAGCAGGGAATCCGCGATGATGCGGCTCACAGAACCGGTGTAGAGTCCGGCCGTCGGGGCCTGGCCGTGTGGCATGTCGAGACCGAGCGGGAAGCCGATTAGGGCAATCGGGTCGCCCTCTTCAGGCGGCGTGGTGGAGATGCCGCTCACCACCGGGTGAGGTCCAGTCGACTCCAGGCGCAGCACGGCGATATCGCTGCTGGGGCTCACGCGCTCGACCCGCGCTGGGTGGACTTCGAGCGAGCCGGAGAACTGCACCGCGACCTCGGCAGCGCGCTGTCCCTGGTTGTTAACGACCAGGTGCCGGTTGGTGATCATCAGCCCGGATGGAGTGACACCGAACGCCGTGCCTGACCACATGGAGGAGTCCGGGAACCGCACAAAGATGATCGCGACCCCGGCCCGGTTGCTTCTGACCACGGCGTTCCAGTTCACGGCCGCCACCTGGGCCAGGTTCTGGCTGCGGTTCTCCACCAGGGTGAGTTCCTGGCGCAGCTGCCGTACCCGGCCCGGGTTGCGCTCGGTGGCGAGCAGCTGGCGGAGGCGGCTTGCCTGACTGTCGGTGCGCGCTTGGATGGCTCGGATGCTGTCGAGCTCGACGCGCAGCGAGTCAATGACCGCCACCGTGGTCGCCAGGTCCTGGGACGAGCGGCGGTTCTGCCACACGATCACGAAAAACGCGCCGATCAGCACGATGGCGAGCATGGCCACCAGCGCCCGGAACCGCCCGCGCTGCTCGCGAATCTCAGCCCGCAGGATGCTGGTGGCCGACGTTCCAGCTGGCGCGGCGGTGACGGCGGGCGCAGCGGGAGCGGGTGCGGCCTGCGGCGGCGACGCCGATCGCGCCGCCGGTTGCTGCGCGGGCTCGGGCGGTTTCATCGCCTTCATCACTACTTCGTCGTGCGACTCGCGGATGATCCGGAACACCACTTCCGGCCCGTGGTGTCCGAACCGCAGTGTGTCGCCGTCGTTCAGACTCCTGTCGCCGCTGAGCTTCTCGCCGTTGACGAATGTTCCGTTGGTGCTGCCGAGGTCACGCAGGATGTAGGTGTCGCCCTGTCTGAGAACGGCCGCGTGGCGGGCGGATGCGTCGAGGTCCTTCTCGGCGTCGAACCTGAGGTCCGACATCGGATGTCGCCCGATACCTATGTATGACTTGTCGAAAGTGTCGCGGTGACCCGCGCGCGCTCCCGAGATGACCTCCAGTTCACATTTCACGCGTGGTCCTCAGAACTTCCACCACTTCTTCCCTTTCTCGCCCTTGTCCCTGTCCGCGCCGCCGGGGTTCGGCTTCTTCTGAACCTCGACCTGCTGGGTCGAGGCCTTGGAGGGGTCTTCCTCCGGCCGGTAGACCGGCACCGGCTGGGTGGTGCTTTCGGTATCGAGCAGTGGGTAGACGTGATGGCCCACGGTCTCGCTGCCGTCAGGCTCCGGCAGGCCGTCGCCGGAGAACCTTGCCACGATGCAGGTGATGTTGTCCGGCCCGCCGCGTTCGTTGGCCAGGTCTATAAGCTCCTTGCACACGGCCACCAGGTCGGTGTTCCGCATCACCACCTGCAGGATGTCCTCCTTTGGAACCTGACCCGACAGGCCGTCAGAGCACATCACCAGAATGTCGCCCTTGCGCAGTTCCTGCCGTGTAAGGTCGACCTTCACCTGTGGGTCGGGGCCGAGGGCCTGGAGGATGATGTTGCGGCGGTCGCTGACGGCGGCCTCTTCCTCGGTGAGCTCGCCGGCGTCCACCAGGCGCTGCATCAGGGACTGGTCCTTGGTGATCTGAGTTATGACGCCGTTGCGAATCAGGTAGCCGCGGCTGTCGCCGATCTGGGTCAGATACAGCGCGCCGTTGAACACTCCCGCGGCCGTGGTGGTGGTGCCCATGCCGCGGTGTTCGGGGTGGTCCTTGGCGAAGGCGTGGATCTGCTGGTTGGCGATCTCGACCGCTTCCTTGAGCCGATAGGCGAAGCGCTGCTCCTCGATCTCTTGGTCGTTGCCCCACTGGTTTACCATGTGGGTGTAGATCGTATCCACGGCCATGTCGCTGGCCACTTCGCCGGCGGCGGCGCCGCCCATGCCGTCGGCCACGATGAACAGGCTGCCGCGCGGTCCCACCTCGTGTTCGCGCACGTCCGGCTGCAGCGAGGCGATGCGGCGCGAGAGGTCCGCGACGAGGAAGCTGTCCTCGTTGTGGTCCCGCGTCTTGCCGACGTCGGTTCTCCCGAAGACCTCGACCTTGAGGCCGCTCATGGCTCGACCCCGACGCTGCGGAGCAAGGTCTCGAGCCGCTGACGGCGTGGCCCGGTGGCAGTGCGGAGCCCGTTGCGGGCCCACTCGACAATCTGGGCGGTGTCCTCTGCGGAAAGCGTGACTGCCACTATCTCGGCCGCCTCCGCCTTCTGTGCTGGGCTCGACTCGGTGCGATAGAACACCCAGCGCGCGAGGCGGCGTGCCACCGCGCTCTGGCCGGCCTGGTCTGCACGTACTGCAGCCGACAGTGAATCCTCGATCGCGGCCGCCATGTTGGTGGGCGGCTGGTTAGGTGTCGGCGCCGGCTGGTTGGGCTGGGGCTGATTGGGCGCCGGCTGCGGCTGGTTGGGCTGCGGCTGACTGGGCCGCGGCCGCAGGTCACTGGGTTGGCCCGGCTGCGGGTTTGCCGTCTGGGTCTGGGTGGTGTTCGACTGCGCCTGAGCCATCGTGTCGCGAACGGCCACCGTGGGCGGTTTCGACTTGAGCAGCATGGCGGCGCCGCCGAGCACGGCCACCACCGCCACTCCACCGATTATAGCCACCGGCATCATGGACTTCTTCGGCGCCGGCTGAGCTGCGGCAGCTGCGCCCTTCGCCGCCGGGGCCTTCGGGCCGGGCTTCCGAACCGACTGGGCCTTGGTGGCCGCCTCGACTTCGCCCGCGCTCATCAGCTGGGTGGCGCCGCCCGGGGGCTCCGCTACCCGCGTGCCCGGGATCACCTCAAGGCCCTCGACCGCGGCCATGGTGTCGTTGCCGAACTGCGCCGCACTCTGGTAGCGGTCGGCCGGCATCCGGGCGAGCGCCCGGTCCAACACCGCCTGCATCGCCGGCGGGAAGGCGATGTCAGGACGCGTCTCCATCAACGGCATCGGGTCGTCGGTGAGCCGCTTGATCATGGTCTCCTGGGCGCTGTCCGCCTGGAACGGTAGCACCCCGGTGAGCATGCGATACAGCACTAGGGCCAGCGAGTAGATGTCGCTGCGCCCATCCAGCTTGTCGCCCGACAGCTGCTCCGGGCTCATGTACTCGGGCGTGCCCACCACGAGGCCGGTCTTGGTCACCTTCTGGCCGCTCTCGTCGCCGCCAACGGCGCGTGCGATTCCGAAGTCCACGACCTTCACGATGTCGGTCCCGTCGCGGCCCTGGATCACCATGATGTTGTCAGGCTTGATATCGCGATGAACGATGCCGAGATCGTGCGCCGCCTGGAGCGCGTCGGCCGCCTGCTTGAGAATCCGCGCGGCGCGGGGCGGCGGCAGCGCGCCCTCGCGCTCGATCAGGTCGGTGAGCGCCTGGCCCTCGATGAACTCCATGGCCAGATAGATCAACCCGTCCGGCGTCTCGCCGAAGTCGTAGATCTGGCACACGTTCGGATGGCTGATGCGGCTGGCGTTGGATGCCTCACGGTTGAAGCGCGCGATGGCATCCGGATCCTGCGACATCGCTGCCGCCATCACCTTGATGGCGCTCTTGCGGCCCATCTTCACGTGCTCGCCGAGGTAGACGGCGCCCATCCCGCCCTCGCCGAGCTTCTTGAGGATGTGGTACCGGTCGGCGACTACCTGGCCCACCAGGTCAGCCGTCGGGCCCTTGGAGCGCAGCGTCTGCCCGTCATTGGGGCAGAACTTGACGTTGTCCGGGAACTCCCGGCCGCAGGTCGGGCAGGTCTTCACGGCATCACTACCACCAGGATCTTATCGCCCACCAGGATCTTCGATCCCTTCTTTAGTTGTACGTCGCCACGGGCGGCAACCGCAACGCCGTTGCGGCTGCCCGCATCCAGTACCACGAAGTCGGCGTCCTCCGAGCGCACCAGCGCGTGCGATCCGCTCATGGACGGATCGTACGGGAACGGCCAGTCGCCGCGATCGCGACCGATCGTCACATCGCGGCCTGGAGACAGGTGGAACACGTCGCGCACCGAGCCGTCCGCACGGAGCTGAGCCAGCGAAGCGATGTCCGCGCTCGGCACCAGGCTTCCCATCCGACGCGTCGCGTCGGCATCGGGTGGGTGCGGGCCGGGGTAGCCGAGTCTGCGGAACCGCAGCAGCTGCGAACCGATCAGCACCAGGTCGCCGTCCACCAGGCGGTGCGGGCCCTCGAGAAAGATCCAGGTGCCGTTGCGGGAGCCCAGGTCGCGAATCGAGAGCTTGCCGTCCTTCCACAGTACCATCGCGTGGATTGGCGACAAGTACTGGTCGTCAGCGAACACGATGTCCGCTCCGGCGCGGCCGATGGTGGTCTCCTCGCCGACCAACGCGTACTTGTTCCCCTTGGTGCCGTCCTGACTCTGGAGCTGGAGCTGGACCGGAATACCGACCGAGGCGCGCGCCGCCGAGAACACCGCCGTCCCGGAGTCCGGAGCGGCCGCAGCCACCGGCGCCGCGCAGTTGGGACAGAACTTGAAGCTCGCGTCACTGATCGGCGCGCCGCAGCTCTTGCATGGCGTCGCCGCTGGAGCGGGCTTGGGCGGCGACGCGCTCAGCGAGGCACCACAGAAGGCGCAGAACGGAAGCGATGAGTCAACCGGGTTCTGGCAGGACGGGCAGACCGCGTCGGCCTTCCCGGTCGGGTCGCTCGCCGTCTGAACGCGGGTAGCGGGAATGGCGGCAGCGCCGCCTCCAGCTTGCGCGGCCGAGATGGCCATCGCTGAAGCGGAGAGCGGCTTGCCGCAGTCCATGCAGAACCGCGAGCCATCTTCATTTTGCCGCCCGCAGTGGGCGCAAATCGCCACTTGGTGAATTGCCTCCGCAGACGTCGCACGGAGCAGGGTGTCGGCCGAATATACGGCTCGCGCTTCGGGGTGGTCAATCGAGCTAAATTGACCAGCGAACGCAAGTTGGTGGATCCGAGGGGGGCCGAACCTGTACCGGTCGCAGCTCACGCGCCTGCGGTATCGCGGCGCAATCACGGCGCTCCTGGCCTCGGTACCGATGGCCGCGGCCGATGCCCAAGTGGACCCATCCGGGCGCTGGCGCACGCTGGTGACGGCGCACTTCAGTGTCCACTCGCGCGAAGGTCAGGGTGAGCTGGCGCTCCTGGCTGCCGCCGAAGCCGAGTCCGCTTACAGCGCACTCTCGACCGTGCTGCGCCCACCGCGCGGCCGCATCCATCTGGTCGTGGCGGACCATGTGGATGCCTCGAACGGGTTGGCGGCGGTGATCCCCGACCCGCGGATCGTGGTGTGGGCCACGGCGCCCTCCGGAGACTTGGTCCTCGAGAATTACGATCGCTGGCTGAGGCTGGTGATCACTCACGAGCTGGCGCACGTGTTCCAGCTGGATCGGACCGCGGGCTGGTGGGCGGTTGCGCAGAAGGTGCTGGGGCGCGTCCCGGGACTGTTCCCCGGGATGTACGCGCCGTCCTGGCTGCTCGAGGGGCTTGCCGTACACTACGAGACCCGCCTGACCGGTGCGGGGCGCTCGGCCGGTTCGTTTCACCGCGCGGTGGTCAGAGCCGCAGCCGTCGAAGGCAGAGGGATGCCGGTGGACGCGGCCGGAGCGCTGTCGCCACGCTGGCCCGCTGGCCTCAGGCCCTACGCGTTCGGCGGCGAGTTCTTCGAGCACGTCGCGGCGCACTACGGGGACTCGGTCATACCTCGAATGGTGGAGCGCATCGCGCGGCGGCCGCTGCCGTGGGTGCAGTTGAACGGTTCGCTGCGTGGGGCCGGCGCTGTGAGCATCGCGAGGGCGTGGGGGGAGTGGCAGAAGACAGAGGGGACGGAGGGGACAGAGGGGACGGAGGGGACAGAGGTGCGGGTTCTGGTGCGCGGGCTGAGGGAAGCCATAGCTCCGCGGCTCTCCCGCGATGGATCTGCGCTGCTGCTCGTGGTGGACGACGGGCGCGAGGTACCGCACCTCGCGGTGCTGGATGTCGCCTCACTGCGGCGGCGGCGCCTGGCGCGCGTCAACCTCGCGAGCGCGGTGGCATGGTGGGACTCCGGCACCGCGCTGGTGAGCCAGCTCGAGTACACCGGGCCCTACGAGATCCGGAGCGACCTGTGGCTGGTGGGCGCCGGGACGCGGCGGCTGACTCGTGAGGCGCGGCTGCGTCAGGCGGACGTGGGCCCCGACGGCGCGGTGGTGGCGGTGCGGCTCGACGGCTTGGAGCAGGAGCTGGTGGAGTGGACGGCGCGGGGCGTGCGGGTACTGGCGGCCTCCCGTCCGGGTGTCGAGTGGGCCAATCCGCGCTGGTCGCCCGACGGCAGCATGATAGCGGCGGTCCGGACCAGCGGCGGCAGAGCCGACATAGTGTTGCTGGCGCGCGATGGCGAGCTGCTCGCGCAGCTCACCGATGATCGCGTTGTGGACCGCTCGCCGGCTTTCACGCCCTCGGGAGACGCGCTAGTCTGGTCGCGCGACGTGGACGGCGCCGCGCAGATCGTGGGAGTCAACCTGACGGACAGCACCTGGTTCGTGGCGTCCGATGAGCCGTTTGGCGCCTACGCCCCGACTCCCGGTCACGACGTCCTCTACTACCTGGGGTATCACCACGACGGATACCGCCTGGAGTCGGTGCCCATGAGGCGCCGCCCTTGGAACCGTCCGCCGCTCGAGGCCGGAGCAACGACAACGCCGCTGCCAGCCGTGAGGCCGCTTGGCGAGGGGCCTTACCGTGCCATTCGGTCCCTTGCTCCCCGGTTCTGGCTACCGACCTTCTATGGTGAAACGGCGCCCGACGGCAGCAGTCTGGGCTGGCTGGGCGCGCTCACAGCAGGGACCGACGTGCTGGGTCGCCATTCCTATGTAGCGGCAGCCTCGCTTGGCTCGGGCGCCGCCGCCGGCCAGTGGCAGGGCACGTTCATCTACTCGCGGCGCGGCTTCGGCCGCACTCGACTGATCTTCGCGGCCGACCGAGAGCTGCAGTCATACCTGGCTGGAGCGGGCGCGAGCCTGGCCTGCTGTGTGGCCGACGAGATCGTCGAGGCCTCCGCGACCTGGGTCTGGCCGCGGTGGAAGTCGGCCTACGCGCTCAGGACCGGAGCAGACTGGGAACGCTTCGGCATCAGTGGCAACCGCCGTGCGTGGCGGGGGCTCCGGTTCGAATTCTCGTTCAGCAACGTGGCGACCCCCGCTGTGGCTACCACGCCGAGCGGTGGCTGGCGCCTTGCGGCAGCGGTGCGCCCGCGCTGGACCTTGGCCGGCGACGGCTGGACCGAGTACACGGCTGTTGCCGCGGCTTTCGTTGGTGGGAGGGGAAGCCGGTTCGCGCGACCGGGCCTCGCCTTTCGCGCCGCGCTGGGGATGGTAACGGGTGACACAACCGTCAGGTTCCGAGTCGGCGGTGCGCCCACTCAGGAAGTTGCTTTGGGCGCTGGCATAACGCTCGGAGGGCCGTCGCGCACCTTTCCGCTGCGCGGCCTGCAGCCGGGGGATGTGCTGGCGCGGCGGCCACTCAGCCTGAGCATCGAGCACCGTGAGCCGCTGGCCATGATCGGCAGGGGACCGGGTCTCTGGCCGCTCACCCTCGACCGGCTCTCGATCGCGGTGTTTGGCGACGGCCTGGTGCGGCTGGAACGCTGTCCGGGCGTGGGCGCCGCGCAGCTCGGGCCCGGGACGACGGCCGCGTCGTGTCCGGACCCGGTTGTGTCTGCCGGAGCGGAGCTGGTGGCGGATCTCGGGATCGGTTACGACTTCCCGGTGCGGTTCAGGATCGGTGTGGCACAGGTGTTCGGTGAGCTGAGGCGCAGCGCCGCGTATGTGGCGCTGGGGAGTTCGTTCTGAAGGGGCCCGGCGTCTGCGTCGTGGCTGCGGCGCTGGTCCTGACCTGCGCGCCGCGTCTGGCTTCGCAGACGCCTGACGAGCGAGCGCGGCTCGATTCCATCCGCCTGTCGTTCGGCGCCTACACCGACACTACCGCTCTGATTTCCCTGGAGCGCGCCCGGATCGACGTGGCGCGCACCCGGCGCGACGATCCCTGGATTCACATGGAGTTGGGCTGGCTGGCGCTGCGACTGGCCGAACTGAGCGGCGGCGCGAGTCGCCACTACATGGATGCGGCCGGCGAGTTCCAGTGGGCGTCCGAGCTCAGGCCCGACTGGGCCTGGGCTTGGTACTGGCTGGGCGTAGCTGAGCTGGGCATCGGCGAGGCCGATCTCATCGCGGTCGAGAACATCCGCCAGGTGCTCGGGATCGACTATCTGTCACAGGCCTCGCGCGCCTTCGCACGGGCGATCGAGGCGGACCCCGGGTTCGCCGAGGCCCTGGTGAACCTTGCGGCCACCGCGCTGCGCCAGCGCATCAGGGCCCGGATCGAGGTGGCGCTCTCGGCACTGCGTCAGGCGGAATCCACTGAAGCCGGCCGCCACCCTCGTGTGCTGCTGATGCGTGGGCGGCTGGAGCGGCGCCAGGGAGACAATGAGGCTGCGCTCGGGGCGTTCCAGCGAATGCTGGAGGCCGGCGGCGACTCGGGAGTGGCGCTGGTGGAGCAGGCGCGAACGCTCGGCGCGCTGCAGCGGCGCGACTCGGCCCTGGCCGCCTACGCGCGCGCGCTCGGGTCGCGGCCCACCGACTCGTTGCGCGCCGAGCTGCGGCGCGACGTGCGCTGGATCGCCTCCCCGGAGGAGCTGGTGAGGTTCGACAGTCTGGCGCCCGACTCGCTGGGGAGTTGGCTGACGCGGTTCTGGTCCCGGCGTGACGTCGAGGACGGGTGGCGGCCCGGCGATCGGTTGCTGGAGCAGTTCCGCCGCTACGTGCATTCGGTGCAGAACTTTTCCCTCGTGTCGCCGCGCCGCGCGCGGGACGTGGCGTTCGGGTTCCGGGACACCACACAGGACGAGCTGGATGACCGCGGCGTGATCTACATGCGCCACGGCGAGCCGCACCAGCGCGCGCGCTACTCCAGGCCGGGCGGCGAGCCCAGCGAGTCGTGGCTGTACCGCAGGGCGCCGCGCGCTTCGGACCTGATCTTCCACTTCTCTCCGCTGGGCGACCTGCAGGACTACCGGCTGCTGGAGTCGCTCTCCACGGTGTGCGCGGCAGACCGAGAGTGCTATGCCGCGCGCGCCGGGATGGCCGACGTATACGCCCGGCTGGAGCGTGGCACCGTGTCCCGGATGAACGTGCTGGCTGACGAGCGCTTCCTACTGCGCGAGTCCATCCGCCAGGGGACCACTTCGGATTCATACGTTATGCGGTTCGACCGTGATCTGCGGCCGATCGTGTCCACGTTCACGGTGGCCGATGGATCGGGGCGGCCGGAGCTTCACCTGGTGTTCGCCATCCCGGGTGCGCGGCTGCAGCCGCGGCGGGTCGAAGACGGCGTGGCTTATTTTCTCTCGCTGCGACTGGTGGTGTTCGATGACGCCGGTGGCGCGGTGGCGAGCGTCGACACCGTACGGGTGTTCCGGGCGCGCGAGCGCCTGGGCGACGGGAGCTTTC
Organism: Gemmatimonadales bacterium; assembly: GCA_035559335.1. GTDB lineage: Bacteria > Gemmatimonadota > Gemmatimonadetes > Gemmatimonadales > JACORV01 > DASXPG01. The sequence goes on along the minus strand of DATMBH010000208.1, from coordinate 1,890 downwards.
TGAGCGAGCAGGTGACGGTCAACGTGCCTCCGGGGAGCTACCGCTATCACTTCGTGGTGGAAGAAGTGCAGCGCAACGCTGGCGCGATCGCCGCGGCGCAGCCGGTGGAGATCCCGCGCCTCGATGCTGGCTTTGCGGTGAGCGATGTGGTGCTGGGCCGCGAGGGCAGCGGACTCTCCTGGCGATCGCCGGACGGGATCGTGCCGCTCAATCCGCTGCAGCGTTTCCCTGAAGCCGTCACGGCCACCCTCTACTACCAGATTCACGGGCTCCCGGCGCTGGCGCGCGTGGCGACAAGGGTGCGCGTGCGCACCCAGGGCTCCCGCTCGATCTTCAGGCGGCTGTTCGGCGGCGGACGGGGCGCCGAAGTGGCTTACGAAACCGTGACCGAAACAGGGGGCAGGACTCTGGTGCGGCAGACCTTGGGGTTGGCTGGCCTCGGCCGCGGGCGCTATCAGATCGAGGTCACGCTCACCGATCCGGTTTCTGGGCGCACGGTGGTTCGCAGGGCCCCCTTCGAGATAGTCGCCGGACCCGGCCGCGCTCCTTGACGCCCGCTCCGCGCAAGGCCTAAGTTCCGGTCGCGATTCCCGTTACCCTGCCAACTGACCGGGACCCGGATGTTCTGTTCGCGCTGCGGCACGCAAGTAGATGCTTCGACCAGGTTCTGCCCCTCGTGCGGGCTGGACCTCTCGACCGTTACCGGTGCCGGCCAGGGCGCGACGGCGATGATGAGCGCCCAGCCGAAGCAGGAAGACGAGACGACGATCGTCCGTGAGGCGCTCAAGGACGAGTACGAACTGGAAAAGGAGCTGGGCCGCGGCGGCATGGCCGTCGTGTACAAGGCGCGCGACAAGCAGCTGGAGCGCGAAGTCGCAATCAAGGTACTGCCGTTCTCGCTGAGCTTCGACGCCGAGTTCGTCGAGCGCTTCCAGCGTGAGGCGCGGACGGCCGGCAAGCTCGAGCACCCCAACATCATCCCGATCTATCGGGTCGGTCGCTCGGGCCGCGTGATCTACTTCGTGATGAAGTTCATCCGCGGCAAGTCGCTTTCGTCGGTCATTGAGGAGCGCGGGGCGCTGCCGGTGCCGGAGATCCGCCGGCTGCTCATCGAGGCCTCGCGGGCGCTAGGCTACGCGCACAAGCACGGTATCGTGCACCGCGACATCAAGCCCGACAACATCATGTTCGACGAGCTCGGGCAGGCGATCGTCACCGACTTCGGCATCGCCAAGGCGCAGTCGGGCGCGCGCCTGACGGGCACTGGCATGTCCATCGGCACTCCGCACTACATGTCCCCGGAGCAGGCCAGGGCCCAGAACCTCGACGGGCGTTCCGACATTTACTCGCTAGGCGTGGTTGCCTATCAGTGTCTGACGGGGCACGTGCCGTTCGACGGCGAGGACAGCTTCTCGATAGGCTACAAGCACATCATGGAGGAGCTGCCGACGCCGTCGCTGGAGACGGCCGATCAGCGCTCCCTGTTCGCCATCGTCCAGAAGATGATGCAGAAGAAGCCCGACGACCGGTACCAGACGGCCGAGGAACTGATCCAGGCCCTCGAGGGTGTCGGCGTGGGCGCGCCGGTGGACATGACCACCATGCCCACCAAAGCTATCGAGCCGATGAAGCCGCCGGCGCCGAAGCCGGGCGCTCCGGCGGCGGCCACCGCCGCCACCGCCCCGCTGCCGCGGGCCAGCGCCTCGATGGGCAAGCCGGCCGACGTGTCCGCCGCTCCGCCCAAGCCACCGGTCAAGCCGCCGCGGCCGAAGCCGGAGCAGAAGAGCAAGGCCCCGATGGCCGTCGCCGCCGTCCTGGTGGTGGCGTTGATCGGCGCTGCGCTGTGGTTCTTCGTGCTCAGGGACAGCGGGCCCGGCACGGCGGTGGCGG
>DATMBH010000207.1:0-5905 GCA_035559335.1 Gemmatimonadales bacterium | reverse complement strand
TGCACCGCCACGCCTTCCCGGTCCTTGCGGACCTCGGACTCCGGGCCCTGGTCTTCGTCATCACCGATTACGTCGGACGAGAGAACGCGTGGGACGTGGGCTACGGCGCGCCGCCGCTCAAACACCTCGACTGGGACCAGCTGGCCTACTGGCAGGAGCGGGGCATCGAGGTGCATGCCCACGGCAGCTCCCATGCGCGGCTCACCACCATGAGCGATGCGCAGCTCCAGGACGACCTGTCGCGCTCTCGCGAGGCGATCGAACGGCGGCTCGGTAAGTCGCCGCTGGCGATCAGCTACCCGTTCGGAATCGTGGATAGCCGCGTGATGAGAGCGGCCAGGAGTGCGGGCTTTCAGCTTGGTTTCGGCGGACCTTCACACGATGGCAGCGATCCTATGGCTCTGGGCCGTCTTGCGGTATACCCATGGGACCCGTTCGCCATTCCTGCTGTAATGCAGGCGGGACCGCTTGGCGCGCTGGCGCGTTGGGGAGCCAGGACGGCAAACCGGATCTCGGTGGTGACTCCCTGGCTCAGGGAGCAGCGAGCAGAGAGGGGACAGTGACGACTAGACAGGCGACAGCAGTTGTTCGGCGGCTGGTGCTGGCAGCGCTGCTGCTGCCCACTTCGCTGTCGGCGCAGCGGGCGGCGAGCGATACGATTCGAGCGGAGCGCTTCGACCTCGGCAGGATGTGGACGTTCGAGTACCCGCCTGCCGCGTACTTCTCCCAGACCTACGGGTTCAGCGCCGACTCGGCGTGGTTTGCGGCAGCGCGGATGGCTTCGCTGCGCATTCCGGGATGCAGCGCGGCGTTCGTCTCGCCCAACGGGCTGATTGCGACCAACCATCACTGCGTCCGGGGCGCGGTTTCGGCCGTGTCGCGGCGCGGCGAGACGCTGCTCGACAGCGGCTTTGTGGCGCGCGCCCTGGATGAGGAGCGGCGCATTCCGAACTACTACGCCGACCAGCTCATCGCCGCCATAGATGTATCCGACGAGATGAATGCCGCGGTGGATGCTGCACGGGAGGGGCCAGAGCGCGACCGAGTGCGGGCCGCGACAAGTGCCGCGATCGCCGACCGGCTGCGGCAGCGCCATGCCGTCGCCGGCGACTCGATCTGGGTGCAGGTGGTCGCGCTGTACAACGGCGCCCGCACCTCGGCATACGTGTTCCGGCGCTACACCGACATCCGGCTGGTCGTGGCGGCCGAACTTCAGATGGGCTTCTTCGGCGGCGACTGGGACAACTTTACGTATCCGCGTTATGCGCTGGACTTCGCGATACTGCGCGCCTACGGCCGTGACGGACGGCCCGTTCAGTCAGGGCATTGGTTCAGATGGGGCGCCGGCGTACGGCCGGGCGAGCCGGTGTTCGTGATCGGCAATCCAGGGCAGACTAGCCGTCTGACCACGATCGCGCAGCTGGAGTACCAGCGCGACGTGGCGCTGCCTCCCCTCGCGGCGTTCCTGCGCTCGCGGCTGGCAGCAATGGCCGCCTGGGGCGAGGCCAACCGCGGCGACGCGGAACGACTCGATCTCAGAAACCGGATGTTCGGGCTCTCGAACTCGCTGAAGTCACTGGACGGGCGGCTCCTGGCGCTACGCGATCCGGCGATCATTGCCCGCCGTGCCGACTCGGAGCGGATGCTGCGCGATTCGATCCGGGCGAGGTCCGAGCTTCGCGTTCGCTACGGCCGGCTGTTCGACGAGCTGGCAGCGCTACAGCGGGCCAAGGCGCGGCACGCCACCGGCTACCGGGCGTTTTCCCAGCTGCTCAATCCCGGAGCCGGCTCCGGAACGCTGCAGCGCGCTTTCTGGTCGCTGCGGATCGAGGCCGGGCCCCAGGACTCGGTTGCCTTTTTTAGGGAGCGGATGGGCCGTGTTCCGAACTGGCCCGCGGACCTGGAGCGAGCGCTCACCCGCCTGGCGCTGGAGGACATAGCGCGGGCGTACGGTCCAAACCACCCCTTCACGCGCGCGCTGCCTGACAGCGCGGCGGTCGGGTCGTTGAGCGACAGCGCTGCCCGGGTTCTACTTGCGCCGATGCTCCCGGCGATTCTCGAGACGCAGCGCGAACTGGCGGCGCTGGCGCGGACCGAGGCCGACCTTGCCGCGCGCATCGGCCGTGCGCGGTTCGAGGTCTACGGCCCGGCGATCCCGCCTGACGGTTCGTTCTCGCCGCGCATCGCGGACGGAGTGGTGCAGGGATACGAGTACAACGGGACCCTCGCCCCGCCGTATACGACATTCTACGGGATGTACGACCGGCACCGCGCTCATGGCGGCCACCCGGATTGGGAGCTGCCGATGCGCTGGCGTAGGCCGCCGGACGGGCTCGACCTCGGGACGCCACTCAACTTCGTATCTACCGCCGACACCTACGGCGGCAACTCGGGTTCACCGGTCGTGACGCGCGAGCTGCGTCTAGTGGGCCTCAACTTCGACCGCAACGTGGACGCGCTGGTGCGCGACTACCTGTACCTGCCTGAGCGCGGGCGGAACATCATGGTGGACGTGCGCGCAATATTGGCAGCGCTCGATGTGGTGTACGACGCGGACCGAGTGGCTAGGGAACTGGTTACAGGGCGGCTGTTCAGCACTGAAGCGGAAGCAGACTCGGAAGTGATTAGGTAAGCATTACGGTTACAGGCGCCACAGGAGCTTCAGGCGCACACACCTAGAGGGTTCCTGAGCGTAGGATGGGGCCCTGTCAGCTGGGCTCGGGGAGCTGCGGCCCACTGCGGCGCCTGCCACTCCCTGCCGCCCCTACCTACCGACTTGACGCCTGAGCACGGTGATCGGTCTCGGATAGCGGATCGCCCCGAGCCGGGTGTCGATGGTCGGGACCACCCGCAGCGCAACCTCCGTTCTGCCAGTGCCGATACCGGCCACTGCCAGCGCTGTCTCGACCAGCTCCGGTATCTGGCCCTGCACGAACTCGACCAGGTTGAGCCTGGCCTCCAGTGGTATCACTTGCACCTCGCCCGGCGGAATGATCACCTGCTCCGCGAGTTCCCCGTGCACCGCCTCGCGGCCGTCGAGGAGCAGGGTCCAGGTCATGCGCACCAGGCGCGCCTCGGGGTTGTCGCCGGGGTTCGAGGCCAGCAGCCGCAGCGTCAGTTCCAGCGGCAGATCGCGCCGGGCCAGTCCGCTCGTCATGCGCGCCAGGCCAAGCGGCGGTACGTCGGACACGCGCTGCAGGCGCGTCAGCTCCACGCCCGCCAGGCGGGCGCTGGTCACGCCGGCAAGCTCGAAGTCCACCGCGCGCAGCGCGCGCAGGCCGCGGATCGTAGCGCAGGACGAAACGGCGGCGCCCGTGATCAGTACGAGCGCCGCCGCCATGAAAGACGAGCGCAGCGGCGTCAGCGCGCCGGCTGCGGGGCGGGGGCCGATCGCTGCGCCGGCTGGCATTGCGGCCAGCGCCCGGGCTGCCCGCCCGGTCCTGACTGGAATACGTCGCGGCGCTCGCGCGGCATGCGCTCCCGGTCCTCGCTCGCCAGGTAAGCCAGCATCGCCACCAGGGTCGCGTTGTTGCGGATCTCGTCCCATGCGATCTTGTCGTACGTGTCCCGGTTGGTATGCCAGGTATACACGCCGTAGTCCCACGAGTTCGAACCCAGCCCGAATCCGGGCGCTCCCGCGCAGATGAACGACGCGTTGTCGCTCCCGCCTCCAGCGGGCGAGCCGGGGAAGCTGAAGGTGATATTGCGGGTGATGTCGGCAGGGATCTGGCTCAGGTAGCGCGCCAGGTTCCCGGCTGCCATCGTCAGGCCCGCGCTACTCATGTTGGAGACCCGGCCCGTGCCATTGTCCTGGTTGAACAGCGCCTGGAGGCCCTCCACGACGCGCGGGTTGTCGGCGACGAACGCCCGTGATCCGTTGAGTCCCTGCTCCTCGCCGCTCCAGTGCCCTACCAGAATGGTGCGCCGGGGATTCGGATAGGCGAGCCGCAGGATTCGCATCGCCTCCATCATCACGATGGTGCCGGTCCCGTTGTCGGTTGCGCCGGAGCTTCCATCCCACGAGTCGAAGTGCGCCGACAGCATGACGTACTCGTCAGGCAGCTCGGAGCCACGGATCTCGCCAATCACGTTGAACACCGGCACCTCGCCCAGCGCCTCCGCCTCGGCCATCAGCTCGACCACCGGCCCCTGGCGGTTTTCAGCTAGACGCCACAGCAGGCCGTAGTCCTCGCAGCTAACGTCTATGACCGGTGCCCGCTGGGTCTGGGCGCCGAAGATCTTGTTGACGCCCCAGCCGTTGGACCAGGTCGATGTGAGTATCCCCGCCGCGCCGGCTTCCTCGAGCCGCGCGTGGAGCCGCGGACCCATTGCTCCAAGCCGGTTGAGCCGCTGCTGGAAGGCCTGCCGCGCCGCCGTCCGGTCGTTGCGCATCCGCTCCAGGGTCGCGCGAGTCGCCCACTGCTCCCAGGACGGGTCGGGACGGCAGGTGGGCTCGGGGAACGAGGCGAGCACGAACTTACCACGCACGCCGCGCAGCCACTGGGCGAATCCGGTCGAGTCGGTGTCGGGGATGGTGACGACTTCGCCCCGCACTGGCCGGCCGCCGGGGGTGCCAGGGCTCCAGGCGAGCATCATCGCCTCGAGCGATCGCACGCGCGGCTGCAGCAGGTCAAGGTGGGTCCGGCCGCGCCGCCAGCCGCGCCAGGTGCCGTAGCGTTCCTGACGGGCCGTGATACCCCAGCTCTGATAGGTCTGCACGGCCCACCGCTGCGCGGCTTCCATGAGGGGCGTGCCGGTCAGACGCGGGCCGAGCGAATCGAGCAGCACTTGGCCCAGACGCGGCGCCATCGAGCTGTCCATGCCCAGGGCCCACATGCGGCGCAGCACGGGGTTCTCGACGGTGAAGCCCGAGGGCTGGCCTCCGGGTTGGGCTGCGGATGGTGCCGCGGTGGCAACTGCGAGCGCTAGGATCAGAACGAGGAGTCGCACGAATCCTCCACACGTCTTAGAGGGGGTGGTAGCCGCGAATCATCGCAATGATACGCGCCGGCATCCGGCGCGGTTGAAGAGTCAGGGAGACGCTCTGGGCGCGAGCCTTCCAGGATGCGGCGGTTGAGGGCGGCGGGCCAGAAATAACCATCCCAGCAACACCAGGACGATGAGTGTCCGCGTTCCGATCAGGTCGGGCCTGAGTGCGCTTACACGAACAGCCGAGCGGCGATGGCCAGCAGCTGCGGGTGTCTGATGAGCGCGTGAGCGAAGATCCTGCCCAGAGTGCGCTTCTCCAGCGGAATGCCGTTCACCGTGCGCGCGAGGTCGTTGTAGAACCTGTCGTCGAACTTGTTGAGCGCTTCCTTGATGCGGTAGTACCTGATCAGGTCGTCGCCGACCAGCGCCATCCAGTCCCGATGGTAGCGCTCCAGCCGCTGCGCCGACGTATCGCCCTCGGCGATGGCAGCCGCGGCGTGGCGGCCCGCGAGCCGCCCGGCCTTCATCGCATTCACGATGCCGCCGCCCGAAAGCGGGTTGATGTGGTGCGCTGCATCGCCAGCCAGCATCAGACCATCGGTCCAGCTGCGCTTGACGGTGGTCGCGACTATCACGCCTCCGACGGTCAGGCCGGTAATGGTGCCGCCAGGGAAGTAGCGAGCGACATAGTCGTCCAGGTACTCTCGCGCGTTGCGTCCGTCGGCCTTGATTGCGACCATGCCGAGCCCCACGTTGGCGGTCCCGACGCCCTTCGGGAACACCCAGGCGTAGCCTCCGGGCGCCCACGCCTCGGCGAAGTGCAGCACGATGCCGTTGGGGTCGCACTCGATGTTCGACACCACGTACTGGGCGCACGATTCCATGTCGCGCGCGGGCACCCGGGTGTCGAGTCCGGCCCAGCGCCCGACCATGGACTCCACGCCGTCAGCTCCGATTACCACGCGTGCGAAGATTT
>DATMBH010000206.1:0-16400 GCA_035559335.1 Gemmatimonadales bacterium | reverse complement strand
CGCCAGCAGTAGCGATCGGACGCGGGCGGCGGACAGCCGCTCGTTCCGCGCCGCCGCCTGCTCCGGCGGGACCGTCACCACGGCAAACAGGGTGTCGCCAGATGGACTCAGGTAGTCGAATACGTCAGGCCCCGGAGGGGCTTCGCCCGAAGCCAGCAGGCGGAGCCCGACGCCGGTAGCTGCCGCGAACCGATCGGCCAGGGCGGTCCCGATCTGCGGCACCGCCGCGCGCCGGTATAGGAGCAGCGTCGCGACGGCGACACCGGCGCTCGTCTGGCGGCGCGCTACCAGCCACACGTAGAATCCAGTCGTGAACGCCTCGAGCGCCGGACCGTCGGGGCCGATCGCGGCCCGGTGGGGACCGGCCCAGGCGTGCCGCCTTCCGGCTCCATCAAACAGCGCCACCGCCATGGTCGGCCCGTCGCCATCGAGCAGGCGGGCCAGACCCGCAAATGCTGCCTGGGCTGACGAATCGAGCAGCGGCAGCGCCGATTCGGCCAGTGCGTCACTGCGCGCTGCCGCCCAGCGCAGCTCGCCCTCGAGGTGCCCCGAGGCGGCGGCGATCGCAGCCTCGCGGCGCGAGGGCCAGTTGACCGCCAGCTGGTGCAGTTCCCAGGTATCCGCTGCGGCCGCGAGCGCCAGCAGCGCCGAGCTGGCAGCTCCGAATACTAGGGCACGGGCCGCGGTGTCCCGGCGCACGAGCCACCGCCGCCTTGCGGCGAGGCCGGTGGTTAAAGCCAGCAGTCCCAGGCCGGCGGCCAGGATGGCTCCCGGATGGCGCTGCCACTCGGCCGCCACCGTAGCCGCGGCGGCCAGTGCCGCGATGCCCACCACGATCCACCGATTCACCGTCCGAACATGACCTCCCAAGGCCCGCTGCGCATCAAGGAACTGACCCCCGGAGCCGTGCGCGAGACGCTGGCGCGCAACCCGATGCTGATCGTTCCCGTCGGAACCTGCGAGCAGCACGGTCCGCACCTGCCGCTCGGGTGCGACACACTGGTGATCGAGCGCCTGGCCGACGACCTCTCGGCCGAGTTCGGCGTGTTGAGGGCCCCCGTGCTCGAATACGGCGTCAACGACCCCGCCGAGTCACGGCTGCCGGGCTCGGCCAGCGTACGCCGCAAGACGCTGCGCCGGTTCTTGAACGACCTCATACCCGACTGGGAGCACGACGGAGTGAACGATATCCTCGTGCTCACCATGAACGGCCATGCCCCGCACCAGGAGGCGCTCGGCACCGTGGTGGCGCGAAGGGCCCGGGTCAGAGTGATTGACGTTCTGGCCCTCGACTTCGCCTCGCTGGTCGAGTACCCCGACGATCCGATCCACGGAGGTGAGGTCGATACGTCGCTACTCATGTATGTGGCCCCGCACCTGGTGAAAGAGGAACTCGCCGTGGACGTGAATGTGCCGGAGTCGGAGCAGCGACGCTACCGTCGCGGCAGCGTGCTGGCCATGCCCGCACACTCGCCCGGCTCGCTCGGACACCCCAGCCGCGCGAGCTCCGAGAAGGGTCAGAGGATTTACACCTTCATCTTGGACAGGATTCGGCGGCGAGTGTTCGGGGCGAACCAAACGGGCGCCGGCGGGGTAGCCAGCACATGATGAGATCAGTGGCGATGGCGGTTGCGATCGCGGCCGCGTGCCTGACGGCTGCGTCGCGGACCATGGCGCAGGAAGTCTACGACGCCGGCGTGTTCCTGGTGCGGCGCGGCGGCGCCGAGGCGGGGCGCGAGGAATACACCATCCGCGCGACCTCCACCCGCGGCGGGCGCGGTATCCTGGCCGTGTCGCGCTCCCGGGTCGCCGGACGCGCGCTGGACGTGGCGCTGGAGCTCACCGGCGACCAGCAGCCGGTGTCGTTCACACAAACCGAGGTCCAGGGCGGCACCGTGGTAGGCCGCTACTCGGCCCAGATCGCGGGCATCAGGTTCAGCGCCCGGATCAGCTCGCAGAGCGGCGAGTCCTCGCGCGAGTTCCCGGTGCGTGCGCCGTTGCTGGTGCTGGGAGATGACACTTACGTTCCGTTCTACTTCGCTCCCAGGACCGAACCCGGAACGCCGCGTGCGGTGTCCGTGGTGAGACCTCAGGATGCTCGCGCCGCATCGGCCACGGTGGAGTCGCTGGGCAGCGACACTGTTACCGTCGGCGGCCGCCAGCTCGCCGCCGAGCACTTCGTGCTGCGCATAGCGGATGGAGATGAACGGCATTTCTGGTTCACCGCCAATGGGGACCTGGTGAGGGTCGCCGTGCCGGCGACGCAGACTGTTGCCACGAGAGCGGAGCTGAACCGGTAGGGGGCACCTCCGTCACCATCTTATCAGCCGCGAAAACCTGATGAACCCAATCGTTCTCTGCCGCAGCTCCGCCTCACTCCGTTCCACTCCGGCGTGAAGCTGGGTTCCGAGCGGCAGCTCGCGGGCCGCCACGGCACTCGCACCCCACCGCCCCGTGTCGGGGTCGTGCTGTGCGATCAGGCGCAGCGACGAAGCGGCGTCGAACTGTACTGAAGCGCGGGCGGTGAACTGCCACATCGCTCGGGGCGCCACGGAGGAACTCCCGCCGAAGGAGTTGCGCGCGAACTCCGAGCCCACGCTCACGTTCCGCGACAGCGAGGCGTCGGCCGACAGTCGCGCCTCCCGGTAGTCGGCGACAAACGTCCGGTCCAGCGAGTCACCGTCCAGATCGTAGCGGATCCAGGCGCCGGACCGTCCACTCACCGCAAGCCGTAGCCAGGGCCAGGGTCGAGTCGTTATGCGCGCCTCGGCGCGCGCTGCCCGGTGGGCTCTCCCAAGGTAGACCTCCTCGCGCGAGCGCCAGCCCACCCAGATCACTGTCTGGCGAACCAGTCCGACCTCCACGTGAGGCAGGTATTCGGCTTCGGCCCGCGCTCCCACGGCGTCCCAGCTGTCCACCGACTGCCACATCGGCAAGACGTACTGCACGGCGCCGCCGGGTCTGAGCCAGACGCCGAGATGCGTAACCATCTGCTGTAGGTCTGTCCTAGGAACGTAGCCGAGAGCAGCCACGAAGCCGGCCGGCACTCGGCGGTACACCAGCTGCTGGAAACTGCGTCCGTCGTCGCGCGCCAAGTCGAGGTAGAGACTCAGGGCGCTGCGCTGCGCGTTGTCCCTCCGGGCCGCTGACCACGCGAGTTGAGTCGCGACGGAAACATGCGTCGGCAGACGCAGCACGGCGTCCGCCGCCAGCACCGCGCTCCGCTCGCCGCTCCGCTCGCGCCACGTCGCCAGCAGCCCCGCCTGTGAGCCACCGTCCGCACGGCGCAGGAACCGGGCCAGCGCGCTGCGCCCATCCGGCGTTCCAGCGGCGGTTTCCTGCTCGGTGAATAGCAGCCCGGCGAAGGACGGCCCCGAGGAACTGAGGAACCTCAGCCCGTAGCGCGGCCTCGTTATGGTCCGGGTATGAACCAAACGTAGCGGTTCGCTCACATAGCTGACTGCCGGGGTGCTAAGTTCGTCCTGGTTCTCGAGGAAGAACGGCCGTTTCTCAGGGTAGTACAGCGCCCAGCGCTCGTTGAAGGACGACTGCGGCACATCGGATTCAACGAAGCTGAAATCGGGCCGCCACGTCGCCTCGATCCGTGAGCCCGAGCCGAGTCGCATCCGGGCGGTCACGCCTCCGTCCATCCGGCCACCGGGTCCCAGGTATTCGCCGCCTCGAGCCGTAACCACCGGGATCAGCTCCACTCGACCCGGCACCTCGATATCTTCAAGACCTTCGAGGCGAGCTGTGTGCGCTAGCAGGTCCGGCACGCCGGAGCGAGGCAGCGCCGGCCACCAGCTCTGCTCGCCGGTCCGCGAGACCAGCCGCACGAAGCTCGCTTCCCACGCCGCCCGAGGAACCCGCCCTTTCACCAGTGTGGCGAACGGGATTGCCACTTCCACCACGTAACCGTGCGCTCCAGCGCGTCCACGCGAGCTTACCGGGCCGTCCCAGGTGCGGTCCCATCCGCGCGACCACACCCCGTCCACCTGAACGCCAAGCGGGTTGAACAGGAAGTAGAAGGCCCGCGTGCGCGTGGAATAGGGATCGATCACCAGTCCCACGTAGTCGCCGATCGCGTCCACGTCGTCGCGCCGCGCCAACGTCGCTCGCACGTCACGCATGGCATCGTCGTGGGCGACGAACGCGAACAGCAGCTGGTCCTGGCTCCGCGCCACCAGCACCTCAGTCGCCTGGGTGGCAGGCGCTCCCTCGCGAGGCTCAGTCTGACGGAACGCCGTGAGCCGGGCGGCTCCGTCCCACTCGCCCGAGTCAATCACGCCATCGATTACCGGAACCCCAGCGAGCTGGGGGATACGGACGGAGGCGCGCGCACTGTCCGTGGGGCCATGTTGGTGGGTCTGCGCATTTCCAGTTCCGGCCAGCACCAGCACTACCCAGAGCGCCCTAAATGACTTCATCGCAACCCCTTATCAATCGAGATGCATAGATGTCATTGACATTTGTCAATGAATAACGCACAAAAAAAACGGCGGCTGATCGCTCCTTCGCTATTCAAACCATCGCAACGCTGCCGCAACCCGCGACCGCCACGCCTCGAGCGCTTCACGCCTGACGAAGTAGAACGCCCACACGCCCTCGCGCTCGCTGCCCACCAGGCCAGCCTCGCGCAGCAGCTTGAGGTGATGCGAGACGGTCGGCTGCTTCACGGGCACTGCCGCCTCCAGGTCGCACACGCAGACCCGGCCCTGCTTTCGCAGCAGCACTTCCAGCAGCTGGAGCCGGACCGGGTGCGCCAGAACCTCGAGGTCACGCGTGATCGCCCGCGCCTCGGCGGCGCTGAGCGAGGAACGCAGGTCCCGATCACAACACCGCTCACCCCGGGCGCGCTGACGGCTGGTCCGATCCTGGACCGCACTGCTGCTCATGAAACCCACAGTAGCACCCTCATCGATGCTTGTCAATGACTCCCTCAATCACCTCCAGCGCCTCTATCAGCGCTGAAACCTCTAGATTGTATCCCGCGTACGTCTGGTTGACTCGCGGCAGCTACTTGCCACACAAGGACTTGGATAGATGAAGAAGCGGTTGGTTTTCGGCTGGCTCCTGATCCTGTTCCTAATGGCGGCTATCGGTTCGGCGCAGCAGCCCCCGGCGCGGACCCTTTCGCTGGCTGAGGCGCTGGATCTCGCGCGGCGCAACAACCCCGGCCTGCTGTCGGCCGCCAACGACCGGTGGGCCGCAGCCTGGCAGGTTCGCTCCACCACGTTGAGCTTGGTTACGCCGAACGCCGCAGTGAGCGGGAGCTGGTACGCATCCGAGGCTGGCCAGCGCAGTTTCTTCGGGCAGCTGATTCGGATCCCGGGCGTCCGGCAGACTTCGTACGAGTTCGGCCTCAGCTACCAGTTCTCCGGGATCAGCCTAACGCAGCGCGGCCAGGCGAGCGCGATGCTGCGGGCCGTTGAAGAGGACATTGCCGGCGCCCGCACCACGCTCGAGACCACCGTCCGCGGACAGTACCTGACGGTTCTCAGCCAGCAGGCCCTGCGCGACATCGCGCAGCGCTCGGTGGAACGGGCCACGGAGAACCTAGCGCTGGCACAGGCGCGCTATTCGGTGGGACAGGGCACGCTGATAGACGTGAGGCGTGCCGAGGTCGAGAAGGGCCAGGCTGAGGTGACGTTGCTTCAGGCCGAGCAGGCGGTGGAGAACCAGATCCTGGTCCTGTTCCAGCAGCTGGGAGTACCTGCGCCGCCGGGCTCCACGGTGGTGTTGACCGACTCGTTCCCCGTGACCGAGCCGCGCTGGGAGCTGAGCGACCTGGTCCGTCAGGCCCTGGAGGAGAATCCGGGGCTGCGGTCGCTGCGCGCGCGCCAGAGCGCCGCGCGCTGGAACACGCGCGCGGCCTATTCGCGGTACCTCCCTTCGCTCAGCCTTAGCGCCGGGACCGGCCGGGTTTCGACCCGGGCCGACACGGCGAACGCGGTCTCGCAGCGGCAGACCACTCCGTGGAGCATCTCGCTCTCGGTGTCGCTCCCCATCTACGACGGTTTCGGCCGTCAGGTGCAGGCTGCGGAGGCCCGGGCCGCCGAGGACGATTTGCGGCTGGCGGTGCGGGGACGCGAGCTGGCGATCGCGGCCCAGGTTACGGCGGCCTTCAACACGCTGCAGGCCTCGTATCGTTCGATCGACATCCAGCGTCGCAATCGTGACGCGTCAGCCGAGGCGCTGGAATTGGCCACGCAGCGCTACCGCGTGGGGTCAGGGAGCTATCTGGAGTTGCTCGATGCGCGGGTGGCGGCCGAGCGTGCCGCGGCCGACTATGTGCGGGCAGTTTACGACTATCATCGTGCCATCGCCGACCTCGAGAACGCCGTCGGGCGTCCGTTGAGGTAGCGGGAGCCAATCAAGACATGACCAAGCGCAAGAAGTTGTTGTTGTTCGGTAGCGGGGCCGTGTTCCTCGTCGTCCTCATGCTGGTGAGCGCATCCAGGCGGCGGACACCCGGGCTCGAGGTGCGGCTGGAGAAGGTTCAGCGCCGCGACTTGACGTCGGTGGTGACGGCAAGCGGGCGGATCGAGGCCAAGCGCAAGGTAGATGTGTCGTCCGACATCACAGGACGGATCGTGAGCCTGCCGGTGCGCGAGGGGCAGATGGTCGAGCGCGGCCAGGTGGTGGTGCGCATCGATCCGGCGCAGTACCAGGCGAACGTGGAGCGGATGCAGGCTATGCTTGCCGCCGCCGAGGCGTCGGCCACGCAGGCGCGCGCCAACCGCGACCAGGCCGAGCGCGCGTTCGCGCGGGCCCGCGACATCAGGGCGCAGAACCCGCAGCTGGTCTCACAGGAGGCGCTGGAGCAGGCCGAGACCCAGCGCGCGATCGCGGCGGCGAACCTGGAGGCCGCCGAGCGCCAGGTTGACCAGGCGCGGGCTGCGCTGCGGGATGCCGAGGAGGCGCTGCGCAAGACTACGATCGTAGCGCCGATGAGCGGCCGCATAACGCGGCTCGCGGTGGAGGAGGGCGAGGTCGCGGTGCCTGGCACGTACTCCCGCGAGACCGGCCTGCTGATGACCATTTCCGACCTGTCGGTCATTCAGGTGACGGTTCGGGTGGACGAGACCGACGTGGTGCGGATCCACACCGGCGACAGCGCCGAGGTCGAGATCGACGCGTTCCCAGACACCACGTTCTCCGGCCGCGTGACCGAGATCAGCAACTCCTCGGTGCGCGGAGCGACCATGACCCAGCCGGGCCAGGAGCAGGCGGTGGACTACGAGGTGGTGGTAACGCTCGACAACCCGCCGCCCGGGGTCCGACCCGATCTCTCGGCCACGGCGCGGATCGTCACGGCGCGGCGCCGCAACGCGCTGGCGGTGCCGATTATCGCGCTGACCGTCCGGGACCCCGCGGCCGAGTCCGCGGCCGCCGACACTGCCGCCCGGCGCCCGCGCCGCGGCGAGGCGCTTGCCGCCGAGACCTCCACGCAGAGGAGCGATTCGAGCGGCGCCCGGGGCCGCAGGCGCGAGGTGGAGGGCGTGTTTGTGGTGGACACCACCACCATGCAGGTGCGCTTCAGGCGGGTGCGCGTCGGCATCTCGGGCGACGAGTACTTCGAGATCCTGGACGGGCTGGCCGAGAACGAAACGGTAGTGGCCGGGCCCTACCAGGCCGTCCGCGACCTGAAGAGCGCCTCACGGGTCAGGCCGGCGCGCGAGGCCGGCGCGTCTCGGTCACCGAGCCGCCGGTGAGCGAGCCCTTGATTCGCATCCGGGGCCTGACGCGCGAGTACGCGATGGGCGCCGAGACGGTGCGCGCCCTGCGCGGCGTGGACCTCGAGATCCAGCGCAACGAGTACGTGGCGATCATGGGCCCCTCCGGTTCCGGGAAGTCGACGATGATGAACCTGGTGGGGTGTTTGGACACGCCGACCAGCGGCCAGTACTGGCTCAACGGCGTCGAGGTCTCCCAGATGTCCGATGACGAGCTGGCCCAGGTGCGCAACCGCGAGATCGGGTTCGTGTTCCAGACCTTCAACTTGCTGCCGCGCGCCACGGCGCTGCACAACGTCGAGCTGCCGCTGATCTACGCCGGCCTGGGTGCGAGGGAGCGCCGGGAGCGCGCCGCGCAAGCACTGGAAAGCGTCGGTCTGGGCGACCGCATGGATCACAGGCCTAACGAGCTATCCGGCGGACAGCGCCAGCGTGTGGCCATAGCGCGGGCGCTGGTAACCGAGCCGTCAATCATTCTGGCCGACGAACCGACGGGTAATCTCGACTCCACCACCAGCGAGGAGATCATGCGGGTGTTCAGCGAGCTGCACCGCTCGCGCGGCCAGACCATCGTGATGGTGACCCACGAGCACGACATCGCCGCTCACGCCGAGCGGATCGTCACGCTTCACGACGGCCTGATTTCCTCCGACCGGCAGCAGAAGGCCGCCTGACCGCGTGAGCTTCCTCGAGGCAGTCCGGCTCGCCTTCGGGATGATCAGGGCGCAGAAGTTGAAGAGCTTCTTCTCCCTGCTCGGCGCCTTCGTGGGCGTCATGTTCCTGATCGGCGTCGTCTCGATCGTGAAGGGAATGGACCACTGGGTCCGCAACGATTTCGCCGGCAAGCTGTTCGGCGTGAACACGTTCTCCGTGCTGCAGCGGCCGCGGGTCCAGATGAGCGAGATGTCGGTCGAGGAGCGCCGCGAGCTGCGGCGGCGGCCGCGACTCCGGGAACAGGACTACGATGCGATCAGAGAGCTGATGGACGGGCGCGCGCTGGTCGCTAACCAGAGCATAGACTTGGTGCACGTGTACCACGGAGGGCGGCGCTCCCGCAACGTGCGGGTGATGGGCGTCAGCGAGAACTACTTCACCATCCGCAACGTCAACATCGCACGGGGCCGCGCGTTCACCTCGCACGAGGTGGCGCTGGGACTCAATGTGGCCGTCGTCGGGCAGGACCTGGTGGACCGGTTCTTCAGCGGCGTCGATCCGATAGGTCAGGAGGTCAGGGCCGGCGACTTCGTGTTCCGAATCATCGGCGTGGCCGAACGCCAGGGCCGCGTGTTCGGGGAGTCGCAGGACAAGTTCCTGATCGCGCCCTACACCTCACCCGTCAAGCGACTGGTGAACCCCCACAAGATCGTGGACATCATCATCGTCAAGACGCCGGACCTGCCCTCCATGTACCAGGCGATGGCGGACGTCGAGGCGCTGATGCGCAGCCGCCGCCATTTGCGGCCGGGCCAGCCCAACAACTTCCATATCGAGACGGCCGACGACGTGCTCTCGACCTGGGCGCAGATATCGCGCGTTATGTACATGGCGCTACCCATGTTGGTCGGGATATCGCTGGTGGTCGGCGGCATCGTGATCATGAACATCATGCTGATGGCGGTGGCCGAACGGACCCGGGAGATCGGGATCCGCAAGGCGCTGGGCGCGCGCCGCCGCGACATCATGCGCCAGTTCCTGGTCGAGGCGGCCACGCTCTCGACCACCGGCGCGGGCCTGGGCATCGTGGCCGGCCTGGGATTGGCCAGGCTGGTTGACGCGCTTACGCCGCTGCCCGCTGGTGTCTCGGTCCCCTGGATCTTCGTCGGCGTGCTGCTGGGCATCGGGGTCGGTGTGGTGTTCGGGGTGCTCCCAGCCAGGAAGGCAGCCCAGCTGGACCCAATCGCGGCTCTGAGATTCGAGTGAACCTGACGCGCATTGCCACTGGGCTCACGGCGCTCACCGAAGGCGTGGGCATCGCCGTGGACTCGCTGCGCGCCAACAAGACCCGCGCCGCGCTCACCATTCTCGGTATCGCCATCGGCGTCATGGTGGTGATGGCGATGGCCGCGACCGTGAAGGGCATCAACAGCACGGTCGACCGCATCCTGGCCGAAACCGGACCCACCACATTCTGGGTCTCGCGGACCGAGTGGACCGAGGACCAGGTCGAGGACGACGACGAGGACCCATCGTGGTGGCGCTATCCGCCGCTGCAGCCCGAGGAGGCGCAGGCCATCAGGCAGCTGCCCAGCGTGGACGCGGTCTCGATGGAGGACAACTCCACCCGCCAGGTGTTCGCCGGCGGCGAGGACGCCACCGCACAGGTGTACGGGCGCGGCAGCGACTGGGTTCACGTCAACGGCGGCGACATCGTGTCGGGGCGCTCGTTCACGTACCTCGAGGATGCCGCCGGCGACAAGGTGGCGGTGCTCAACGAGCGGGCGGCGGAGATCCTGTTTGGCAGGCAGGATCCCGTCGGGCGTTACGTGAAGATCAACAACCAGAACTTCACCGTGATCGGCGTCTATCACTCACCGCCTAACCTGTGGTCGTCAGGGTCCGGGCCAGAGATCTACACGCCGTATACCACCTTCCGCCGCCACGTGGCGATGTGGACGAACTGGTCGCTCATCACCGTCAGGCCGAAGCCGGGTGTGCCGCAGCGCCTGGCGATTGACGAGGTCACCACACTGATGCGGCAGCGCCGCGGGCTGCGGCCCGCCGAGGCAAACAACTTCGGGATCGTCACCCAGGACCGGATCCTCGAGAACTGGAACCAGAGCACCGAGATATTCTTCATGGTGATGATCGCGCTGTCGGGCGTGGGACTGATGGTGGGAGGCATCGGGGTGATCGCCATCATGATGATCTCGGTCACCGAGCGCACCCGCGAGATCGGCGTGCGCAAGGCGCTGGGCGCCACGCGCACCGAAATCCTGTGGCAGTTCCTGGTTGAAGCTTCGACGCTCACGGTGATCGGCGGAGCGGTGGGCATGGTGATGGGAGGCGGCTTGACATGGCTGGTGAAGACCCTGTCGCCGCTGCCCGCCAGCGTGCCGCCCTGGTCAATCGCCGTGGCACTGCTGGCCTCGGCCCTCACCGGGATCGTGTTCGGCATGATCCCGGCAAACCGCGCGGCGCGGCTGGACCCGGTCGAGGCGCTGAGGTACGAGTAGGCAGAGGCACAGTGGCACGGACTGTGCCTCTGTCGTCTTAGAGCGGGCTCACCCTCAGGTTCTCGAACACCGTCGTGCATCCTCCGGCCGCACCGGACAGGCCGATCAGGCCGGTGAGCTGGCGCTCGGCGAAGAATGGCGCGCCCGGCACCGGCACCCCGTTCACGTAGGGCGTGATCGACTGGCCGCGGATGTCGACGGAAAGCAGGATTCGTGCGTTAGGGTCGCTCCACACCGACCCGATGTTGATGGTAGTGCCG
The DNA here is from genome assembly GCA_035559335.1 of Gemmatimonadales bacterium. GTDB lineage: Bacteria > Gemmatimonadota > Gemmatimonadetes > Gemmatimonadales > JACORV01 > DASXPG01. The sequence goes on along the minus strand of DATMBH010000206.1, from coordinate 5,231 downwards.
CTGAGCAGGGTGTTGCGACCAGCGGCCGGCTCGTTGCGCACGATGTTCACCCCCCCGTTCCCGAATAACACCACCCGAAAGCGGGTGTTGCCGTCCCAGCCGAAAATCAGCGCCGCCGCGCGGTCGGTGCAGAACGGGCTGGAGACGATCGCCTCGATCCGCACGCTGGCCGGCACGACTCCGAGCCGATCAGCGTAGGTGCCGCTCAGGTATTCCCCGAAGTTGGTGAGCCTGACGGCGCCGGAGGCGTCCAGCGCCAGCGAGAAGTTCGCGTTCGTCGTCGGCGTGAAGTAAGGGGCTATCAGCGCCGGCAGGGTCACGCCAGCAGCAGTCATCGCCGCGCCAGCCACCACCGGCTGCGCCACCGCGGCGGCGCCCAGCGGCGAAATCGAGATGTCGCGGTACACGTTCTGGCACCAGCCCGTAGCGCCAATGCCGAACAGGCCCTCGACCGGCTCGGGCGCGTTCCAGGCGCCGAGGTAGGCGCCGTTGACAGTAACCCCCACGCTCTGGCCCTGGACGTCGACCGCGATCCGGTTTGGGGCGTTGCGAGCGTGGTTCCAGTTGGGGATCGGCACGTTCTGCACGATGGCGTTCACGCCACTCGAGCGGACGTTGAACAGCGTGAGCGTGCCGTTCTCCACGTAGACCGTGATGTGGCTGCGGGCATCGGGCCTGCGACCCACGACCAGCGCCGTCTGCCCGGCGGTCTGTCGCGCGCAGTGCTCGAGTATCGTGGTGGCCTCGATGTGGACGGCCGCGGGCAGCATGCCAAGCCGGTCGGCGAAGTAGCGGATCTCGTTGTCGCTGATGCTTACCAGCCGCACCAGCGCCGACTCCGGCCTCACGTGTACTCCGTAACCCGTGCGGGAGCCGGCATCGAAGTAGGGCGCCACGTTGGCCACCGGAAGGGAGGCCATGGGGCCTGCGGCGGCGACGGGCACCGTGGGCGCGCCGCCCACCTTCTGGGCGGCCGCCGGTGAGACCCACACCAGCGCCGCCAGGGCTGCGATCAGGCCGGCGCGAGGGGAGGCGCGGAACTCGGGAGAGGGCATGGCGGCTCCGGGCTGTGAAGTCCGTTTGGATGGTGAACCCCGCAAAACTACATTCTGCAGCATCGTTACTGTAAGACCCCGTGGCCTGGACCACAGTGGCCACCATCAGACCGGGAGTTTCGCGGATGCGAGTTGACCTGCTGGCAATCGCCGCCCACCCCGACGATGCCGAGCTGACCTGCGGCGGCACCCTTGCCCTGGCCGTGAAGCAGGGATATCGCGTCGGGATTCTCGACCTGGTGGCCGGGGAGGCCGGTACCCACGGCTCCGCCGCGCTGCGAGCCAGGGAGGCGGCCGCCGCGGCGCGGGTCCTCGGCGTCCACGTGCGGCTGAACGCAGGGCTGGCCGACGCGCACCTTCACAACGACGACGCCTCGCGGCGGGTCGTGGTGGAGCTGATCCGGCGCCTGCGCCCGCGGACCGTGATCCTTCCCTTCCCTGTCGGCAGGCACCCGGACCACCGGAGCGCGGCCGAACTCGGACGCGACGCGTGCTTCCTGTCAGGTCTCGCCCGCTACGATGCCCCCGGCCGCCCGCACCGGCCGCACAAGGTGATCCATGCGCTCGCCTACCGGGAGGACCCCGTCAAGCCGACGTTCGTCGTGGACATCACGCGGACCATGGCCCAGAAAATGAGGGCGATACGCTGCTTCAAGTCTCAGTTCGACGGAGCGAAGAAGGCCGGGGAGATCTTTCCTACTGGACAGCCGCTCTACGGGCTGATCGAAACGCAGTGTGCGCACTACGGGTCGCTGATCAGGAGCCGATACGGGGAGCCGTTCTTTACGTATGAGACAGTTGAGATCGAGGACGTGGTGGAGATGGGGGTGGGCTCGATGTAGCAAGTGATGGAGTGGGCTGGCCCGGTTGTACAGGTAGGCGCAGCGTCAGGTCGCATAACGCCACTGAGAAGTGATCACCGTCGCAGACACTCTCGAAGATAACTCAGGACTTGATCTCGCACGTCGGCGTGAACGACTGGCTGGCTACCTGCGGAGGCTCCCCATCGAGGGAGCTCGTTGCTCCGGGTGGCGAACCTGATCCAGTGGTGAACTCCTATCAACCACCACAAAGTAAGTCGCCTTCTTCTTCGTTTACACACCTTCAGAACCTAGCTCACGATTGGGCGGCCTCACTGATCTAGGGTATCGATGCGCTCGGCCAGCATCTCGAAGATGTCGTCCCAATGGCGATATGCGTCGGTCCTGCCGAACCGCACGAATATCAGGTTCTGCTCGGGCACAATGTAGATATACTGCCCATGTTTTCCGGCGGCGTAGAAGTGATGTCGACCTGTTACCTTAGTGTTCACCCACCAGAAGTATTGATACTGAGGCGCGGGATCCGTAGTTGTATCGCGCCGGGTTGATTCGTCTACCCATTCTGCCGGGACGATCTGTACGCCGTTCCAGTTGCCTTGGTTCAGGAACAACCGCCCAAACTTAGCGAAGTCAATCGCCCGTCCATTGATGCCGCTCTCCATCTTCTCGAAACCACTTCGCTCACTGTCGAGGCTCCACGAGCCAGGCGCTTCCATGCCCAGCGGCTTCCAAATTTTCTCCTCCAGATATTGTGCGACGGGGCGGCCCGTTGTGCGCTCCAGTACCAGTCCCAACAGCAGAGGATGATAGTTGTTATAGTGAAACACCCGCCCGGGCTCCCCCCTAATCGGGCTGGAGATCGCCGCCGCACGCAAATCAGGAGCGTAGTACGTGGTGGTAGCATCGCTCCACGGCAGGTGATGTTCGACATAGCGGATACCGGACGACATGCTCAATAGATGGCGCAAGGTGATATTCCGATAGCGCGGGTCGATCGCTAACAACTCTGGCACATATTTCGTAATCGGATCTTCCACACTGCCGATGTATCCTTCGGAAATGGCGATGCCCACGAGCGCCGAAACAAAGGACTTGGCAATCGAGAAAGAAGTTACCGTAGAGTTGCGGTCATAACCGTTGAAGTAGCCTTCGTAAAGCACGACGTCATCTTTGATGACTAGAAAAGCGACGGTATTAGTTTGTTGCAGGAACTCGTCGAAACCCAGCGTAGTGTTCCTCCCGTCTTGCCGATAGGTAATGGTTTCAAATGCCGGGGCATAACGTCGTCGGATTGATGCGGAAGGCTGCCGAAAAGCGAAGGTCGGCGGGGCATTGGAGATGGTGCGGCTCGGAAAGCGTTTGTAGTCGTCCACATCGGAATCCAACCAGGCAATTGCACGCGCCCACTGTGAATTGGATGTAAACAGGTGCGCTCCAAGCCAGATGAGAGCAAGTACCACGACTAGACCGCATACGCCAAGGAAGGTCTTCTGGAGTAGTCTGTTCATTTCTAGCGACAGTTCACTTAGAACGACGAACGAGCGTACTGGGTACCGCGATCCGCGAGAGTGAGACGTCCGAGGGAACGTTGTCGCTCGCCTCGGACGCTGTTGGCCAACATCTCTTGGGGTGGGAGCAACAATGAGACCGCGTGCCCAAGTCGCCCACCTTATCCCGCGATCAGGTCACACTGCAAGTGCGCTGTCTGGATCGGCACCACCTCATCCCCCGGCAGCTGCTACTGCACGCGGCAGGTGGGCCACGAATGGAGCTTGAACTATGCGTGCGCCAATGTGCTAACTTGCACGTCCTGAAGCCGCCGCCTCTCCCACCCGCCCCTGCACCAGTATCCAAACACTGAGGAGCAGCACGTACAAGCCGACGATCGGGCCTATATCGAACAGCCCGCGGGATGCAGGCGGCCACGGGAACGTTGCCGTGTTCAGACCGACCAGCAGAAGCCCAAGGAGGAACGAGGGTATCGCCCACAGTAGGCCCAAACGAGAATGCCTGTACATCGGGAGTGCCGCGATGATCATCGACCAGCCTATGAACACATCCCAGGCGAGGTCGAGCCCAAAGTCAATAAGCCGAAAGGATGCCAGAAGGGACTCCCAATCTGTCGGGACAGGTCGGGCCGTCATCTGCTGGTACTCGCGGATACCAACTTGCACAGCAAGTTGTACGGAGATCATAGCCGTTACTGTTGCGAGCCCAAATAACGACAACAGAAACGCAAAGCGGTTTGCGAGACCCTGCTGTTCCAGCGCAATGAGGCGGTACAGAGCATAGCTGTAGACCACCCCGATCATAGGCCATGCCGTGGCGAGCATAAAGGTGAACGATATCCGTATTTGCGCAGCGGGGTCGAGGAGAGGCAGTGTCACAACGACGATGTACAGCAGTACCGAAATGATGCCGCACGCTCCGCCAATTCTGAAAAGGCGTCGGTGTTCGTTGTCCATCGTAAATTCCATCGCAATTTCTCCTGAAGGTCTCAGTTTACCCACCGCACTGCGCACCGCCTGCGGCGTGCTCGCCGACAGGCGCAAGGATTTTTACGTATTCCGACGCTGGTTGGTGTCAAACCTGCGCTTACTCAGAGCTGGGCGCGCCTGCCAGGTGAATGCCACACTTGGGCTGCACCCCCAGGCTTGACCGCCTGGTAGAAGGCGAGCGTCCCGTACATGGTATGGTGGCGACCGACCTCGCGGGCCTGCGTCAAACCAGCCTCGGTCATGTACTGAGGTAGGCGGCCGGCGACGTTGTCCGCCGTGGTCGCGAATCCGTCCAAGAGCTGCACGGACACGAACAAGGCCCGCGCCAGAATGTTTGCCGGTCGCCCCCAATCGGCTACGTGCAGTCGCCCACCGGGCGCAAGCACGCGATACACCTCTAGCATCGTGCGCCGCTTGTCCGATGGCCCCAGGTGGTGAAAGAAGAGCGTCGAGAGGACAACGTCGAATGAGTCTGCTGGGAACGGCAACGCAAAGGATAGGGCTCGCTGGAATCTGACGTCGGCACCTGCTCGCCCTGCCTTCGCGCGAGCCCGGGCCAGAACCTCAGAGTCTCCGTCGACACCGACAATCCGAGCCTCTGGGCTCATCCGCTTTGCCGAAATCGCAAGAGTGCCAGTGCCGCACCCCAGGTCCAGCACGCGCATCCCCGGTTTAAGGGCGGCTTGACGCAGTAGTTCGTGCTTGAATCGCCGCTCTCGAGTCGTCGCCGCGACGAGCGGATCGTACAAGGCTGTGAGCCATCGGACTCCCAGCGCGGGAACATACCGATCAGAGGGCACAGTCATGGTACCATGGCGCAAACCAACGGTTTCGGCGGTTATGCCTTCGAAACTCCT
>DATMBH010000205.1:0-2933 GCA_035559335.1 Gemmatimonadales bacterium | reverse complement strand
TCTCAATCATCACCACCGCCGCATCGATCATCGCGCCGATCGCGATCGCTATCCCGCCCAGGCTCATGATGTCCGCGGACAACCCCATCCACCGCATAACGATCAGACTCATGAGAATGCCCAGCGGCAGCGTGAGAATTGCGACGAACGACGAACGCAGGTGCAGCAGGAACACCACGCACACCGCGGCGACAATCAGGGACTCCTCGGTGAGCTTCTCTTTGAGCGTCTCGATGGCGCGATGGATGAGATCCGAGCGATCGTAGACCGGAACGATTCTCACTCCCTCCGGCAGGCCGCGCTCCACCTCCGCCAGCCGTTCCTTCACTCGTTCGATCGTGGCCAGCGCGTTCTCGCCGAACCGCATGACGACGATCCCGCCGACCGCCTCGCCGGTTCCGTTCCAGTCGGCGGCGCCGCGCCGGATGTCGGGTCCCAGTTGGACCCGGGCCACGTCGCGCACCCTGATCGGCGTACCCGAAGTGGTGGCGCCGACCACCGCGCTCTCGATCTCGGGGATGCCGCGAGCGTAGCCGAGGGCGCGGATCATGTATTCGCGGCCGGCGACTTCCAGCACCCGGGCGCCGGTTTCGGTGTTGCTGCCCCGCACCGCCTCCATCACCCGGGTGATCGGGATATTGAAGGCTTGGAGCGCGCTGGGATCGACCTCGACCTGGTACTGCTTCTCGAAGCCACCCACCGAGGCGACCTCGGAAACCCCGGGGACCGCGGTGAGCGCATAACGCACGAACCAGTCCTGGAGCGCGCGCAGCTCATAGAGCGAGTGGCGGTCGCTGGTCAGGACGTACTGGTACACCCAGCCAAGTCCGGTGGCATCCGGCCCGACCACCGGCTCGGCTCCGGCGGGCAGGCGGCCGCGCAGCCCGCTGAGGTACTCGAGCACCCGGGAGCGGGCCCAATACAGGTCGGTGCCGTCGTCGAAGATCACGTACACCAGGCTCATGCCGAAGAACGAGAACCCGCGCACCGTGATGGCGCCTGGTACCTTCAGCATTTCAGTGGCGATGGGATAGGTGACCTGGTCCTCGACGATCTGAGGCGCCTGCTCCGGGAAGTCGGTCTGCACTATGACCTGGACGTCCGTCAGGTCCGGCAGCGCCTCCAGAGGAATGGTGTTCACCGCCCACAGGCCGGCGCCGCCGATGAACAGCACGGCGAGGCCGATGAGGAAGCGGTTTCTGGTGGACCAATTGATGATGTTGCGCAGCATCGCTCGGTCCCCCTAGTGCTGCCGGTGCTCGGGCATTCTCATGCCCGGCATGCTGTCCGGCGCGGGGCGGCGCGGCCGCGGGGCGGGCGGGGGCTGCTGCGGGGCGCCCGTTCCGGCCCCCGTGGCGGGCATGTCCATTCCCGCCATTCCGGCCATTCCCGCCATCGCCGCACCGAGGTTGGACTCGGCGTCGAGCAGGAAAGCTGCCGTCGCCACCACGCGCTCGCCGGCGGCCAGGCCCGAACGCACCTGGACCATGCTGTCGGACTCCATGCCTAACGTCACGAGTCGCGGCCGGAACCGGCCCGAGGCGTCCTCCACGAACACCAGCTGGCGATCGCCGGTAATCAGAGCCGCCTGGCGCGGGATGAGCACACCGCGCGCGCCGGAGGGGGCCGCGATCCGCACCGTGCCGAACAGGCCCGGGCGCAGCCGGCCGCGCGGGTTGGAGAACTCGATCCTCACCTTGCCGGTGCGCGCGACCGGATCGAGCGTGGGATACACGTACGTCACCCGCCCGGTGAATCGCTCGCCGGGATAGGCGTCGAACTCGACCTCGGCACGCAGGCCCGCGCGCATTACGCCCAGGTCGGTCTCGAACGCGTCGGCCTCGATCCAGATCGTTCCCAGGTCCGCGATCTGGAGTAGCGGCGCGCCGGTCATGATGGCCTGGCCCTGCACCACGTTCTTCTCCAGCACCACCCCGTTGACCGGGGCGCGCAGCGTGAGCGTGCGCCGGGTGGCGCCGCTGCGCTCCAGCTCGGCGATCTGTGCCGCGTCGATGTCCCAGTATTCCAGCCGCCGGCGCGCGGCAGCCACCAGCGAGTCGGCCTGCTGTATGGCCTCCACCGAAGCGGCCCGGCCCAGCGTCGCACGCAGCCGCACCGCCAGGAGCAGTTCCTCCTGTGCCGCGACCAGCATCGGACTGTAGACGTCCATCAGCGGCTCACCGCGCCGCACCTCGCGGCCGGTGAAGTCCACGTAGAGCCGCTCGACGAATCCGTCCACCTTGGTGGTGACCGTGCGCACGGCGGTTTCCGCCGGGACCACCCGTCCCACCAGGCGCACGTCCCGCACCAGCTCGCCCGTCGTGGCCGGAACCACGATTATGCCGAGCCGCGCACGCTCCGCCGCGGTCACCGTGAGAGCGCTGTCCGAGCCCGACATGTCCATGCCTTCCATGCCCTGCATCCCGGCCATGCTCGTGTCGGCGGCGTTCTGCGCCGCTCCGTTGCCTGAGCAGCCGGCAGCGACCAGGCTAAGGAAGGAGACAACGAGAGCGCCAACAACGACGGCCGCCACCGTGCCTCCGTGCCTTTGTGCCTCCGCGCCTGTGTGCCTCATCATCGCCTTCCCTCCCCGAACGACGTTCCAGTCAGCCGATCGATCATGGCGCTGGCCGTTCCGTACATCGCCTCGAACCTGTGGAGATCATGCTCGTACATGAGCAGCGCGGTCTGGGCTTCCAGCACAGTGGGGAAGTCCACGCGTCCCACTCGATAGGCAGCCAGCGACGCCTCATACGTGGCCAGCGCCTGCGGCACCAGGCTCCCGCCGTAGAGCTGGACCAGGCGCCGCGCCGTTCGCGCTTCTTCGAGGGCCGCAGCCAGTTCGCTGCGGACCCGGAGCCGCAGCGCGGCCAGTTCCTGTTCCGTCGCGCTGCGCATCGCGTTCGCCTCGTCCCTCATGCGCAACTGGCGGG
>DATMBH010000204.1:0-2484 GCA_035559335.1 Gemmatimonadales bacterium | reverse complement strand
TTGTCGGCTGGTCGCTTCTTCTTGCCGCCTAACAGGAGCGCCAGAACCCACAGAATGACGAGTGGCCAAATCCCTTCCATCAGCCGATGGTCCCCCCGGGCGGCACCTCGCCGCCTTCGCCGGCGATCGCCGACCTCATCTGAGTGTCGGCCTGGATGTTACGATAGCGGGCGAAGTCCATGATGCCGAGGTTGCCCTTGCGGAATGCCTCCGCGATCGCGAGCGGGATCTGCGCCTCGGCCTCGACCACCTTGGCCCGCATCTCCTGCACCCGCGCCTTCTGCTCCTGCTCCACCGCCACCGCCAGCGCGCGCCGCTCCTCGGCCTTGGCCTGGGCAATACGCTTGTCGGCCTCGGCCTGGTCGGTCTGCAGCTCGGCGCCGATGTTCTTTCCCACGTCCACGTCGGCGATGTCGATCGAGAGGATCTCGAACGCGGTCCCCGCATCGAGACCCTTGGACAGCACCGTCTTCGAGATCAGATCGGGGTTCTCCAGCACCTTCTTGTGGCTCTCGGCCGAGCCGATGGTGCTCACGATGCCCTCGCCCACGCGCGCCAGGATGGTCTCCTCGCCAGCACCTCCCACCAGCCGCGAGATGTTGGCGCGCACTGTCACGCGCGCCACAGCCAGCAGCTGGATGCCGTCCTTCGCCATCGCCGCGACCTTCGGCGTGGTGATCACCTTGGGATTCACGCTCACCTGCACCGCCTCGAACACGTCGCGGCCGGCCAGGTCAATGGCGCTTGCCTGACGGAAATCGAGACCGATGCCGGCCTTGTCAGCTGAAATCAGCGCGTCGACCACACGGTCCACGTTGCCCTGCGAGAGGTAGTGCGATTCCAGCGCGTTGATGTCCAGGCGCAGACCCGCCTTGGTCGCCTTGATGAGCGGGAACACGATGCGCTTCGGGTCTACCTTGCGGAACCGCATCCCGAACAGCGTCGTGAACGGCACCCGAACGCCGGACGCAAATGCCGTGATCCACAGTCCGATGGGTATGAAATGGAAGAACAGGCTGATGAATATGATCGCCCCGAAAACCAGGACGAGTAGTACCGCTGGACCCAGCGAATCCATGCTGACTGCTCCCTCTCTTGTGCGTTATGCCTGGCCGGCGCGACGCACCACCAGCCGCATCGCCTCGGCGCGGACCACCGTGATCTCTGTCCCCGGGGCGATGAACTCGCCCTCGGTCGTGACGTCCACCCGTTCTCCGCCAATCTCGGCAACACCCGCCGGCCGCAGCTCGGAGATCGCCTTGCCATGCCTGCCCACCAGCTCGCTGCGCACCGGAGCCGAGATGTAGCCCTCGGCTGCGGCGATCCCCTCGCGATGCAGAATGCCGCCTAACCGCTTGCTCGCCGGCAGGTGGCGCAGGAACGCCACCAGCAGCGCGACAAAGATCACCAGTCCCACACCGACGCCGGCCAGCGCGCCCCACAGGTCGGCGGCAGTCGGATAACTGCCTATCATTGCGAGGAAGAACCCGGCCCCGATCGAGCCCAAACCGAGGAAGCCGGCTATTCCGAACCCGGGCAGCACGAAGATCTCTGCCGCAAGCGCCGCGAGTCCGGCCACGATCAGGATCACCTCCAGCCAGCCCGCCAGCCCCACGATCCAGTGGCTCCCGAAAAACAACGCCATCAGCACTAGGCCGGTGGCTCCGGCCAGCCCGAAGCCCGGCGTCTTGAGTTCCATGATCAAGCCGAGCATGCCTAGCGACATCAGGAGCGGCGCGACCACCGGATTGGAGAGGAACCGCACCAGCCCCTCGGCCCAGTTGGCGCTGGTCGAAACCACCGGAGCGCCACCCAGTCCAAGCGCCGACAGCATCCGCTCGAGGTCCACCACCTCGCCGCCCCTGGCGACGCCCAACCGCACCGCTTCGTCGGTCGAAAGCGTGAGCAGCTGGCCACGCGGCTTGATGCCCGGGATATCGAGGTTCTCGTCCACCATCCCTTCGGCGAGCCGCGGATCGATGCCGTGGTCCTCGGCCAGCGCGCGGAACTCGGCCCGCATCGCCGAGACGTACTTCTCTGGCAGCCGCTCGCCGGTCTGCCCGCTGACCGGCGTGGCGGCGCCGATCACGCCGCCGGAGCGCATGAAGATGGAATCGGTAGCCAGCGCTATCATCGCGCCGGCGCTGAAGGCCCTGCGGTCGATCAGCGCATAGACCGGGACCGTCGCGTCGCGAACCGCGTCCGAGATCCGCTCGGCCGCGTCAATCCGGCCGCCCGGCGTGTCTAGCACCAGCACCACCGCGCGCGCATTGGCCCGCTGCGCTTCGCGAATGGAGCGCGCCACGAACGGCGCCAGCCCAAGTTCGATTGTCCCGGTTACGGGCACCCGGTACACCGGGCGCTCCTGAGCGGCGAGCGATGTGGCCACAGCGGCCACCAGGACGGCGGAGAGAAGGCGACGCATGGGACTGTAATAAGGAATACGGATGTGCGGGGGGCAAGTGTCGCTGGAATCGGCAGGTG
>DATMBH010000203.1:0-6624 GCA_035559335.1 Gemmatimonadales bacterium | reverse complement strand
GATGGAGCAGATCTCCCCGTGTGGCACCAGCTCGGTCAGCCTGGTTTCCTCCGCCACCTCGCGGATTGCGGCCGCTACCGGGTCTTCCCCCTCCTCGATGTGACCCTTGGGGAACCCCCAATTGCGGTAGGAGTCCCGGATCAGCAGCACCAGCGTGCCCGCTTCGGCACGGCGGAAAATCACGCCGCCTGCGGAGGTTTCCTCGATTGCCTTTCTGCGGCCCATCAGAACACCGAGAACGAGAAGCAGCTGCGCGGGTTCTCGCGGCACTGCGCGAGGAACCGCCGCATCTCGCGCACTACGCCGAGCGCCTCGACGTACAACGACGAATCGCGCGACAGCATGCCCAGAGTGCCGCGGCCCTCCTGCATCCGTTGCACCGAGGAGTCGAGGTTGGCGAGGATGCGGACCATCGCCTCCTGCTGGGTGGCCGCTGCGGCCGAGAAGCTCCGCAAGTTGTTCGCGATAGTGCGCAGATCCTGCGCGACCGAGTCGGTGTTGCTGAAGATGCGGCGCAGCTGGTCGCCGCTGGAGGCGGAGTCGGCGCGGCGCACGGTGCGCTCCAGGGCGGCAGCGGTGCGCTCCAGAGAGGCGGTTCCGATCTCGAGGTTGTCGCCTATTACGGCGAGCGTGGTCTCCTGTCCCGCGGCAATGCGGGAAAGCCGGCGCGAGAGGGCGGACAGATCCGCGAAGGCGAGTCTCAGCCGCCGCGCCGACGAGGTATCGAAGGCGTCCTGCACCCGCGCTGACAGCGTGGCGATGTCGCCCGCGATACGGCCCGCCTGGGCCGTCAGCTGTCCGATGTCCGGCAACGTGGCGCCGGGGAGACGGTCCCTGCCGACTGCTTCCGCCTCGGCAAGCTGCCGGCGCACCTCGGGATCGTCGGGCTGGTCGGCGTTCTGGATATCCACGCCCCAGTCGCCGAACAGCGTGGTCGAGCTGATGATCGCCACCGGGCGCTCAGGCAGCCGCACGTCGCCGCGCAGCCGGATCGCGACGTTCACCCAGTTCTGAGCGCCTAACGACACCCCTTCGACTCGGCCGATCCGCACTCCGCGCATCAGCACCGGGCTGCCTGCGTTCAGACCCCCGATGGTGCGAAACCTGGCCTCCAGCACCTGGTCGTCGCGACCGAAACGCCGCTGGCTGAGCCATACCGAGCCGACCACGAGCAGTACGATCGCGCCCAGCACGGCCGCCCCAACCAGCGTCTCGTTGGCCCGCCTCACGCCGGCACCCCCTCGATGGCCGCCTCTTCCGGCGCGGCCAGCGACTGGTCGTCCGTGAGCCGCGCGTCAGGCCTGCCTTCGATAAAACCCCTAACCACAGGGTCATCCGTGTTCCGGATCTCATCCACCGTGCCGACCCGGCGCACCTGCCCCTGGAACAGCATGGCGATGCGGTCGCCAACCCGGTACGCGGACTTCATGTCGTGCGTTATGACGATACCCGTAACGCCGAGCGCCTCACGAGTGCGCACCATCAGCTCGTCGATGATCGCCGACGTCACCGGGTCCAATCCGGTGGTAGGCTCGTCGTACAGCATGTACTTGGGCTGGATGGCTATGGCCCGCGCCAGGCCGACCCGCTTGCGCATCCCGCCCGACAGCTCGGCCGGCATCCTCCGCTCGACCCCCGGCAGGTCCACGAGCTTCAGGGCCTCGGCCACGCGGTCCTCGATTTCCGACTCGGACATGCCCCGCCGGCGCCGCAGCCCAAAGGCCACATTCTCGAAGATGTTGAGCGAATCGAACAGCGCGGCGAACTGGAACACGAAACCGATGCGCGACCTAAGTTCCGTGAGCTGGTTGCGATCCAGCTCGTGCACCATCTGGCCGTCAACTGCGCAGTGACCAGCGTCGGGTTCCAGCAGGCCCACGACGTGCTTGATGGTCACGCTCTTCCCGGTCCCCGAATAGCCGATCAGCACCATGGTCTCGCCATCCCGTACCTCGAGTGTGAACCCCCGCAGCACATGCTTGGGTCCAAAGCTCTTGTGCAGGTTGACGAACTCGATCATCCGGCCTTCCTGAGCAGAGTCACGGCCCAGTAAGCATCGAGCACCAGCACCATCGCCGCGCTGTAGACCACCGTACGCGTGGTCGCTATTCCCACCCCCTCGGCGCCACCGCGAGTGTGCAGTCCGAGGAAGCAGCCGATCAAAGTGATGACGAACCCGAACGACGATGACTTGATCAAGCCGTACTGCCAATCGAAGTCGCTGTAGAACAGCCGCAGCCCCCGCATGAACTCCGGCGTCGAAATCGGAAGCAGCAGCGTCGCAGCCAGCCAACCCGTGAACAAGCCGGTCGCCATCGCGAACGCCACGATCACCGGGAACATGACGGTGCCGGCCAGGACCCGCGGCACCACCAGGTACGCGTGGGGGTTGTAGGCCAGCGTCTCCAGCGCATCGACCTGCTCGGTCACCTTCATCGTCCCCAGCTCGGCGGCCATCGTTGCTCCGACCCGGCCGGCCAGGGCCAGCGCGGTTAGTACCGGCCCCAGCTCCAGCATCATGGTCTTGCCCACCAGCGTGCCCACCAGATACAGCGGCACTGCGCCGGTGAGGGTGAACGAGGCCAGCAGGGCCAGAACGATGCCGGTGAACGAGGCTATGAACAGGGCGATCGGCAGGGAGTCCACCCCGATACGCCGCATCTGCTGAGCGAGGATCCGCCCCCAGGTCCGCACGTCGGGAATGGCGCGGGCCAGGTCCGACAGGAACAGCCCGAACCGCCCGAACTCCCTGATGAGGCCGAGCGCCTGCCGGCCGAAGACCGCGAGCACGTGGGGCAAGATACGGTGGGAAACGGGTTTAGGGAAAGAAGGGCGCCACTTGCGGTATGGCGGCAAGGGGGTACGAAGGCCGAGCAAAACTCGAAGGCGGCCGCATCGCTGCGACCGCCTCCTTGCCTCCGTACCGACCTAACCCCTGCCGCCTTAGCGCCTATGCAGCAAAACTCGCCAGCGCCTTTCCCACCTCACCCTCCCGCAACCGCTTGAGGGCCCGGTCCCGCAGCTGGCGGATGCGCTCGCGGGTCACGCCGAGCATGCCGCCGATTTCCTCCAGCGTGTGCTCGCGACCGCCGTCCAGTCCGAAGTAGAGGCGCAGCACCTTGGCGTCGCGCGGCGGCAGCGTGGCGAGCGCGCTTTCGATCTCTTCGGCCAGGAACCGGTCCATGGCCTGGTCTTCGGCCGAAGGCGCCTCATCCACGGCGAACCGCTCGATGAGCGACCGATCGCCGTCAGGATCGAGCGGTGCATCGAGCCGCACCTCGCCGCTGTTGAGCGCGGCGAGCGACTGCACCACCTCCAGCGACAGGCCAGTAGCCCGCGACACCTCTTCCGGTGTGGGCTCACGCCGCAGCGACTGGCGCAGAGCCTCCGCGGTGCGGACGATCTTCGACAGGTCGGCGGTACGGTTCAGCGGCACCCGCACCGTGCGGCCCTGCCGCGCCAGGGCGGCCAGGATCGCCTGACGGATCCACCACACGGCGTAAGAGATGAACTTCACGCCCTGGTCCGGATCGAACTTCCGGGCGGCGGTCATCAGGCCCACGTTACCTTCGCCGATGAGATCGGTGAGCGGCAGGCCGCGGTTCTGGTACTTCTTGGCCACGGAGATGACGAACCGCAGGTTGCGGCGCACCAGCTCCTGCATCGAATCGTGGTCACCCGCGCGCACCTTCTTGGCCAGCTCGATTTCCTCGTGCGGCTTGAGCAGCGGGGTAACCGACACCTCATATAGGTACTGGTCGAGAATGTCCCGATCCGCTTCCCCAGGGGAAAGCGGCATCAGGGGCTTGCTCGGCCGACGGCGCTTACGGACTGTGGTCGCCTTCTCCATGCCTCGTTCTTTCTATACGGAGGCGCCGGGCGGACCCGGCGCGCTGTTCATACCCGAACTGATTGCTCCGCCGCGTGATACCCGTCACTTTCACGAAGGTTCACGCCGCCGTCCGATTGACTGGGACGGGCCATCAAAATACGTTACCGGGCTCCCAGCGGAAGACCCCGGTCGGGAGGGGTCGCGGGCAGGGGCTAAGGGGGGCGCACAATCGTGGGGGCGTAGCTCAGTTGGGAGAGCGCTTGAATGGCATTCAAGAGGTCAGGGGTTCGATTCCCCTCGCCTCCACCACGCGGGAATAGCTCAGTTGGTAGAGCACAACCTTGCCAAGGTTGGGGTCGCGGGTTCGAGTCCCGTTTCCCGCTCCTAAGAGGCAGAGGCACAGAGGCACCGCCGACCGACCCCCCGTCCCTTCTGTACCCCTGTGCCTCTGTGCCTCTGCGATCTGTCTGTCGGGCGGTTAGCTCAGTTGGTTAGAGCGCTACGTTGACATCGTAGAGGTCACTAGTTCGAATCTAGTACCGCCCACTCGCGCCCATAGCTCAACTGGATAGAGCGTCTGACTACGGATCAGAAGGCTGGGGGTTCGACTCCTCCTGGGCGCATGAAGGTAGAAGCACAGAGCACGGAGGGGCGGCGAGCTGTAACCTGTAACCTGATTGCTGCCCGCTGTCCTTTTCGGGGTGTAGCGTAGCCCGGTTAGCGCGCCTGGTTCGGGACCAGGAGGTCGGCGGTTCAAATCCGCCCACCCCGACTGTGGAGAGGCAGGGGTCAGGGCCAGGGAAAGAGGAACCCGACCTCTGGCCCGACGCCCGACCCGTCACTGCGCGCCGGTAGCTCAGCTGGATAGAGCGTTAGCCTCCGGAGCTAAAGGTCACAGGTTCGACTCCTGTCCGGCGCATGAAGACAGATGGCACAGTAGAGCACGGTTCTTCCCGCCTTAGCGTCTTAGCGCCTTAGAGTTTTAGCCCCCTCAGCGTCTTGCAAACCACGCACCCGTGTAAATCCGATCGCCGAGCGGCGAGGCGTCGTCGTTCGCGGCGTTTGCGGCCACGTGAATCACCACCGGACCGGCCGCTGCTGAGGGAGCGGTCCAGCGGATCTGCCACCTGGTGCTATGGCCGACCACCTCGGTGCCGAGCAGGGTGTGGTGGGCATACCACACGCCGGAGGCGGAGTCGAGGCTGACTCTGGCGCGCGGCCCCGCGGGCTCCAGCACGCCTGCCTGGCGCCCGGCCTCACCGCCCTCCGCGAACCGCACCGCCAGCTCGAATCCGGCGCGCTGCAGCTCAGGATGATCGAGCACCACGACCAGCTCGTAGGAGCCTCCGGGGTCCCAGCGCGCGGGCACGCCTTCGAGACGGAGTGAGCCAGCAGGATCGTTAGGCGCATCGCCCATGTGGCACACCTCGCAGGTCGGCTCCCCGAAGCCCCCAGTGTGGCGCAGTGGCGGCCCATCCGGGTGCGTGCGAAGCGGGGCGCCCGCCACAGCGAACGCCCCACCCAGCGCCAACAAGGCAGCGAGCCCGGCGCGACGCACCGCAGCCCTCACGGCACTGGACTCGAAACCTGCCCGCGACCCAGTTGGTTGGTGTCGGTGCCGAACCAGATGGTCCGCGTCGGCCGATGGAAGAACATGTGGCGCACCGCCCCTCCGCCGCTCGGGACCGGCGCCGTGGCGACCACCCGCCGGGTCCTGGAGTCGAATCCGACGAACTGGTTGGGCTGTACCCGCGTCTCCACCACCCAGATTCGGTCCTGGTCGTCAACGGTCATCGCGTACGGGCCGGAGCGCTGCCCGCTAGGCAACGGGTACTCCTCGAATTGGCGCGACGCCGGATCGAACCTGCCCAGCATGCCCGCGGCGTAGTCGCCGTACCACACCGCTCCGTCCGAAGTTACCGCGAGGCGGCGCGGCCGAGCCTCGGGACGCGGTATCTCATACTCGGTCAGCTCGAAGGAGCGGGGATCAACCGTAGCGATGCGATTGGTGCCGAACAACACGATCCACGGGCGCTCGCCTCGCGGGTCCATGACAATCCCGTACGGTCGCGCCCTCGGCACGCTGGGACGCACCAGACGTATCTGCCCGGTGGACACCGTGAGTTTGCCGATGACATTCGCCTGCTGCGCAGTGAACCAGATGTCGCCGTTGCGGTCGAAGATCAGGGTGTGCGGGTCGCGAACCGTGCTGTCAGGCATCGGAAACCGGGTGATGCTGCCATCGCGCGGATCGAGACGACCGATGTAGCCTCGGAGGTTACCGGAGTACCACACCATTCCCCGGTCGTCCACAATCAAGTTGTGGGGACCGGCACCCTGTTCCAGGTCGAAACGCTGGAACTGCTGGGTACGAGGGTCGAACCTCGCGACATAGTGACCGGTCTGACCCACGAACCACACGTTCCCCTCGCGGTCCACCCAGGGATCACGGGGCCTGGTGCGCTCCCACGGGACCGGGAACTCCTGGATGACTGGGGCCTGGGCGCCGAGCGGCGAAGCGACGACCGCCAGCGAGGCAGCGGTGACAACAACTCGAATGATGCCAGTGGCCGACATAGCTGCTCCCGCAATTTGGTTGTTGGGGTATCGGAACATACGCATGGCCAGATGAGAGCGCTGAACACAGGTGTCCGGTTCCCCCTTGCTGCGGTCGGGGTGTCAGGCGCATTATGGGCCACCCAAATTCCGGAGGCTTTGATGAGGATACCGGCGATTGTTGTCGCAGCAGTTCTGGTCGCGGCAGCACCGGTCCATCCGCAGTCGGCCAAGCT
>DATMBH010000202.1:0-3257 GCA_035559335.1 Gemmatimonadales bacterium | reverse complement strand
TCCCGCACCATCTGGCTCGCGGCGGTGCTTGCGACGGCCGGCATCATCGCCCGGGATGGGGTTGCGTTGCTCGTCCGTCACCGACGAACAGGACTCGCACTTGCGGCGTCCCTACCTGTCGTCATGGCCATCGCCGCTGTGACTGGACTGCTGAGTAGTGTCGCAAGCCGTGTGACGACGCTGAGCACCCTCGGCGCTCGTGGCGAGATATGGAAGGCATCTCTGCAACTCTGGAGCCTCGACCCGCTCACCGGGAGCGGCCCGGGGACCTTTGCGCTAGCGCTCCCGAGTACGGGCTACTTCGCCGCGAATACATTCGCACCGCGCCACGCAGACAACGCTCTCATTCAGGCGCTTGCCGAAGGCGGACTCCTGGTCGCCGTCGGTGCGATCCTCCTCGTATGGGTTGCCATGTGGACGGCGTGGCGCCGGGGTCACCGCTCAACGCTGTGGATTCTGATCTTCGTCGTCTTCGCTTCAATTACCGACAACCCCACGGACACGGCGGGGCTCGTGGCAGCCACGACGTTTTGGCTGGTCGTCGGCCTGCCGTATACCCCACCGGCGACTTCTTCTCGGTTCCAGGCTCGGACGCGTCCTCATTGGGTGACCGTCGCCGCTACAGCCCTTCTGGTTCCGGTGGCGTCTGTGCAGATCGCATTCGGGACGGCCAACTTCTTCCACCATGCGGCCCTCGCTGCCGCGAGTGATGGACGGTGGGAGCGTTCCGAACATATGGTCGAGCTCGCCCTCGTCCTGGATCCTGAGAACGCCCTCTACCTTCGTGAGCTTGGCGTCCTGAGGCTTACTCGTGGAGATGTAGCGGCTGCGGCGCAACCACTTACCCGCGCCGCGAGCCTAGCTCCCACCGACGAAGTGACTCAGAGGGCTTACGTCCATGCAATGTTGGAGCTCGGACGTCCCGATCTTGCCGAGGACGCCTTATCGCGCGCCGCCAGTGTTCATCGCGCGAGCACGACGATGCTCCTTTACGAGGCGTGGTTTCACGCTGCATCGAACGAAGGTCAAGCCCGATCATCTGCTGCCCACGCCGTCCTGCTCAGTCCGCTCATCGCCGCCTCGCCCGCATGGGAAATGCACGGGTTCCCGAGTGCAGCCGAATCGGTGAGCGTGGCATATGGCCTTCTGCGGTCGAGCCCTGCGCCGCCATTCAGGCTTTCGTCCCAGCCGATGTGGTTGGCTGCCCTCAACGGGGTTCCACCCACGCAGACTGACGTCGACGGCGCAAGCAGTGTCAGCCTCATCGGAACAAGTCGCGCTTTCACGGCGCTGCTGGGATGTCGTCTGGACGACGCGCAGAGGATCATCGTCGACTATCAAGAGGTCGAAGCTGAACAGGGCCTGTATTGGTTCGTCCGAAGCCTTATCGAGCGAGCAACCGGGACAGACCCCAGCACGAGCCAGCAGTTGGCCATGCTGCTTGAGCCGGTACGGTATGGTGCCGTCTTCTGGGGGGAAGTTGGCGAGAGTCCATTCATCGGCGACTCGCAGGACCGCGGTCTCTACCATCAATCGAGCATCTCGGCGCATCCACCCGCGCTCACGCTACCTGCAACCACCGACGGTCTGCGCGCTTGGATGGTTGACCCACAAGGGACAGCACAACGAGTTGCGCCGGAGGTCAACCTCGCTCGCTGTCGACTGTGAACAGTAGGCTGCAGACTGATGCGCCTCCCGGCTTCCACGGCGCCATGCGAATCTCATGGGCTAAAGGCGAACGCGTTCCCGTGGAGTCCTTCGCTCTACGACGACCTGGATGGGTCACGGAGCCAGAAGGGTGGGTACTGTCATCCCGGACAGTACTGTTGATCTCACGCACGAACCATCACTAGGGTTGCGCCGGATGACGACCCCGGACACCGAGGCCCCACGCCAGCCGTGGAGTGAAGGCCGCAGCCTCAACCGCTTCACCACGACGCTGCTGATCGGCTACCTGGCGTTCATTGTCGTTCTCATGATTGTCCGGCGCTCGACGCTGTCGCCTGAAGTGTTCGTGGTGTTTGCAGCTGTCATCGCCGTTCTTATGGGCCGGGGATGGAGCTTTGTCCGCGACTGGGCACCATTCGCTCTGATCCTCCTCGCCTGGCAATTGGCGCGGGGTCTGGCCGATGACATCGGCGCCCGCGTCCAGTCCGATGCGGCTATAGCCGTGGAACGCGCGATCAGCTTCGGAACCGTTCCATCGGTTGAACTCCAGAAGTGGCTGCATATCGCCGGGCGCACGACGCCGCTCGACGTGGCAATGACCGTCGTCTATCTGCTGCACTTCCTGTTGCCGCTGGTAGCCGCGTTCCTCCTCTGGGTGTTCCGCCGCCATCTCTACTACCGCTACGCCATGGCGCTCATCTTGTTGTCGGTGGCGCAGTTCTTCACAGCGGTGATCCTGCCCGTGGCCCCGCCCCGTTTCGCCGGGCTGTACGGAGAGGCCCTGGCTGTGACAGACATCTCTTACGAAGTGACCCAGAACTTGCAGCTTGGAACTTTGAGCTGGGCGTACCTGAACCTCAACGGGAACCCGGTGGCGGCATTCCTTCGCTGCACGCGGCCTATCCCGTGCTTGCGTACCTGTTCCTGCGCCTTGCCTGGCGGCGCGCCGCGCTGTTGATGCTCTCCTGGGGTGCGCTGGTGCTGTTCGCCATCGTGTATCTGGCCCATCACTACGTGATCGATGCCGTCGGCGGGGTCGTGTATGCCATAGCTGCGTACTGGCTCGTCCGGCGCGCGCTCGACGAGTCGTGGGCGCAGAGGCTACTTGCCATCTGGCGTGGACGATTGGGAACAACGCGGCCCTCCACGTGAACCCATTGACATCACGGCATCTGCGCCTTGGGATCCGGGCCCTGGCCCTGAGCTGGATCGTCTTCTTCTGGATCTGGCTGATCGGCTTCCAGTCCAGCTTCGGGGAGGTGGATGCGGAAGCTTATTGGGGCTTCCGGCTGGAGGACCTATATCGCGACGTCCAGCTGGGGGACCAGGATGCCTTCCTGTACTCGCCGGTCGTCGCCTGGCTGTTCCTGCCGTTCTCGCTGCTGCCCTACGAGGTCTTCTACGCGATCCTCGCCGCGGTCAACATGGGCGCGCTGGTATGGCTCATCGGTCCCGAGCTGGCGGCCCTCAGCCTGTTCCTGGTGCCGGTCGCCAACGAGGTGGCGCGGGGCAACATCCACCTGCTGATGGGGGCGGCGATCGTGGTGGGCTTCCGCTATCCAGCGTCGTGGGCGTGGGTGCTGCTGACC
>DATMBH010000201.1:0-9322 GCA_035559335.1 Gemmatimonadales bacterium | reverse complement strand
GCCGCCCGGGCCTTGGACGCAGCGCTCGGTGTCATGCCGGTGGTCGTCCTGCTCGGGGCACGCCAGACGGGCAAGACGACGCTTGTCAGGTCCCACCCGGCGCTGGCTGGCCGCCCGTACCTCACGCTCGACGACCTCGAGGTGCGGCTCCAGGCCCAGGCCGACCCAGAGGCGCTCGTGTCCCGTGCGCCCGCGCTCGTGCTCGATGAGGTGCAGCGGGCGAACGACGTGCTGATCGCTGTGAAGCGGGCCGTGGACCGCGATCGGCCGCGCCGGCCCGGCCGTTTCGTCCTGACGGGATCGGCGAACCTCCTGATGCTACGGCGCATCAGCGAGACGCTGGCGGGCCGCGCCACTTATGTCACCCTGTGGCCGCTGACGGCGGGCGAGCGCTCCGGTGCAGGCCGCACCGGCCTGTGGCGGGAGCTGCTCGCGGCGCGCTTCCCGCAGTGGGGTGAACGGATCGCGCGCTCCGGCGCCGCGTCGGCGGATTGGCGGGAGGCCGTGCGCCGGGGCGGATTTCCGGTGCCGGCCCACGAACTGACGGCCGCCGAGGAGCGCGCACTCTGGTTCTCGGGATACATCCACACGTATCTCGAGCGAGACCTGCCGGAGCTGCGCGCGGTGGAGAACCTGGCGGACTTCCGCCGCCTGGCGCAGGCCGCGTGCCGGCGAGCGGGCGCGCTGCTCAACCAGGCCGAACTGGGCCGTGACGTGGGCCTCAGCCAGCCACAGGTACACCGCTTCCTCAATGTGCTCGAGGCGAGCTACCTCGCCGTACGCCTCCCGGCCTTCGCGCTCAACCGCACGAAGCGGCTCATCAAGGCGCCCAAGCTCTACTGGTGCGACACGGCACTCGCGCTGCACCTGAGCGGCGAATCGGAGCCTCGCGGCGCGCACCTGGAGAACCTAGTCCTCCTCGACCTGCTCGCCTGGCGCGGCCTCGAAACGCCGCGGCCCGAGATTCTCTACTGGCGCACTGCCGACGGCGCGGAGGTGGATTTCGTTATCGAGACGCCCAGGCGCCTGCTCCCCATCGAGGTGAAGACGTCGGCGCGGGCGCTGCCAGCGGATGCCAAGGGCCTCGAGGCGTTTCTCGACGAGTATGCCGACCGCAGCGACGGGGGGCTGCTGCTGTACGGCGGCGACCATGTCTTCCCCCTAACGCGGCGGGTGCTGGCGGCGCCGTGGTGGAGCGTGCTGTGAAGAACAGGCTGATCGAGGTCGTCCTGCCGCTGGCCACGCTCTACCGCCCGTCGCCACGGCCCTATCCGGCGCGCCCCGCGGGCCCCGAATACCCCGGCCACTTCGAAGTCCGCCGCGTGAGCCGCAACGGCGGCATTCGTTGGGCGAGCCACCGGGTGCCCGTCAGCCACTCCATCCTGGTGAGTATATTGGCTTCGAACCGGTCGACGACGGGCTGTGGGATGTCTACTACTTATCACTGCCGGCTGGGCCGCTTCAACGAACGTCTCGGGCGTATCATTGATGACCGCGGCCGCGCCTTCCGGCACACACCCAGAGTGTAAAGGATCAACCTAGAACGAAACGTCAAGGATCAGCCCGTCTGCTCACCCGCTGTAGTCAACCAAACACTTCATCTGGTGAGACCGAACGCCAACGCGATCGGTTGAGCTTGAACAGTTCGAGATATTTCCCGCGCCGCCACTCTGCCAGAACGATGGTCCTCGCCCTGTGGTGCCTGGCGACTCCCTTCAGGCGGGCGACGTCGTCTGGCGTCGGCCGCGGGGCAGAACCTCCCTTCGTCTGAATAAGCACTATCTCGAAGAGGTCGCCGCGCTTGAGACCTGGGCCGTCCCGCCGATGGTCCTTTCGGATAGCGATCAGGTCCACAATGCCACGAGCCTCGGACTTCGTCTTGCCTCCGAAATCCACCAGGTTCCACTTGGCGCCTTTGCGCCGAGTGTAGGTGACAAGCCACTTCGTCATCGTGCGCGCCCACTTCGCCGTGTGGTGGGCTTTCTTACCGGGACTCATCTCTTCAGGCGTGTGCGTCATGGTCTTGGCAGCTAACGGCCTGCAAATCAGCTGTCGGCGACCCGCTCGCGGGCAGCACGATGCTGAACGTAGCGCGATGCCGGCTGGCGCACGAACGAACGGATTCCTTTGGAGACATAGGCGCGGGTCAGCTGAATGTGCGTGTTAGACAGCCGCGCTCTCTACTCCTCGCCGAAATAGTCGGAATCCACCTGCTTCACTTCGTAGCTGACCCGGCGAGAAACGCCGACGTTGTGGTCGTACATGAGCCTAGCGAGACGGCGGCCGTCGATCAGGACGATACGACTGTCAATGCGGGCGGCGTAGTCTTCGGCATCGCGCGAGAAGCTGGAGGTCGTAATGAAGACGCCCTTCTTGGCGCGATGGCCCTGTAGAGCTCCGGCGAACTTTTGAATCTCAGGCCGTCCAACCGCCTCAGTCCAGCGCTTGGCCTGAATGTAGACCACGTCGAGGCCCAGGCGGTCTTCATTGATGATTCCGTCGATGCCGCCATCGCCGGTGCCTCCGATCACACTACCGGCCTCTTGGCGGCTGCCCCCGTACCCCATCTGCAGCAGCAAGTCCACGACAAGCCGCTCAAAGAACGATGGTGGCGCTGCCTTCACCTGGTCTAGCAACTCGGCTTCGACTTCACGACGGAGCTGTTGGTACGCGTGCTCCAGAGCCTCCTCTGGCGTTGTGTCGTCGGCGGAGGGACCGAGCGCCGGCCCGGGCAACGGTGAATCCTGTACCGCTGTGCGCGAGCGGGCACGGAACGCCTTGAACTCCTCGAATTCCTCGAGCAGCGCGACGTCGATGCGCTCCAGCTTCCGAGCCAGAACCTGTCTACCCCGCTCGGTGATCTGGTAGACTCCCCGCCGGGGCGCCGAGATCAAGCCTGCCTGCTTCATGTAGGATACGGCCCAACCTACACGACTTCGTATCACCGTCATCTTGCCGCTCGGCAGAAGCTCTCGGCGCTCGGCATCGGACAGTCCGAAGTGATCTGCGACGGCCTCCGTAACGGCGGCGCGGCCGTGTGGCTTACCGTCGGCGAGCACTCGGAGCGTGGGGAGCATGGCGGTTTGGTAGTCCGGGATTGCCATGCCCTAATATGGTTGTGGGAATCTGCGGCTGTCTAACGTCTTGGCGTTCAGCTGCAAGGCCGGGTTAGGTGGCGGTTGGGTACAGTCCGGGCTGATCCTTGCGCCCTCCGGCCGCGACGTGCCGAGCCCAGCAGGTCCGGTTTCACCACTGGCGGCAGGAGTACAACGAAGCGCGGCCGCACGAGGCGCTCGACCAGCAGCCGCCGGCCACGCTCTGCCGCCCGTCGCCACGGCCCTATCCGGCGCGCCCCGCGGGCCCCGAGTACCCCGGCCACTTCGAAGTCCGCCGCGTGAGCCGCAACGGCGGCATTCGTTAGGCGAGCCACCGGGTGCCCGTCAGCCACTCCATGCTGGAGGAGTATATTGGCTTCGAACCGGTCAACGACGGGCTGTGGGATGGCTACTACTGTCACTGCCGGCTAGGCCGCTTCAACGAACGTCTCGGGCGTATCATTGACGAGCGCGGCCGCCCCTTCCGGCACACACCCAGAGTGTAAAGGATCAACTTAGAACGACGTCAAGGATCAGCCCGTCCGCTCAGTTCGCCAGGTGGCGCCAGCTCCGCGAGAAACGCGTTGCCAGCATCGGCGAGTGTCTTGGCTCGGCGCCGTAGCCACTCTTCGTATCCGTCGTGCGAGATTGACAGGCTCGCGGGATCGACAAACTGCTGAGCGAGTTTCTCGCCTGTGATCTTGTACTTAGCGATGTAGCTCATCGGGTCCTTTGCACTGATGCGGATGTTGATTGCAGGTCCGATCACCGCGATGTTGGCCAAGGTATCGATCAGAGGTTCGTCGACCTTCCCGTTCAGGTACTTCTTCGGGAAGATGTGATGCCATTGCGGTCGGAAGTCCGACAGCAGCGACGCGCCTTCGAAGCCTATGCGGTGGCCGTGCTCGTCCCAGTCCTGCGCCCTGTTGCGGTACACAAGTAGATAAAGGAGGAATCGGCCGAATCGGCTGTCACCGTAATCACGCAGGAAGTCATCGGCGGTAAGCGGCTCCGCATGCGCGAAGCGCCGCAAGAGCCGTTGCACCGCATCTGGCAGGGAGTTGCTGTCGTGTACGTCGCGGAGATCCTCCTCCAGCGAGGTCGTCCCGGAGCCACTATATCGACCGAAACGCGAGGCCTGCAGAAACCAATAGAGTGCGTGCCCAAAGCTGGCGCTGTCGTTGAACTTCTCGATGAGGCTGACGACAGTGACAAGTGCTGCCTGCGTGGGCATGGGATCAGCGCTCAGGATCCCGTACTCGCGAAACCGAGCGACTACGCGCTTCCACGCCTCCGCCGTTCGCTCCCAGGCAGGAGTGATGCTCGCCGGCTCCCAGAAGGACTCGGGAATCTCACGGAAGCGAACCTTCTTGCTGCCCACGCCAGTCAGAGTCCGGAACAAGAGGTTCGGATCCAGGTCGAACCCGTAGTCTGCCAGCGACCGAAGATATGGTAGAAAGGTGTCACGCACCCAACCGGGATTCCTGGCGGCGACGACCCCCAGGTAGATATCGGCTTCCGTTACTCGCGTGCCGCGGCTATTCAGCCGTGAGAAGATCTCGACGACGTCCTCAAGTTCGTGATCGACCGTGACCGCAACCACGTCCTTGTCTCGAATCTTCCTGATTCGATCAAGGCGGGTGTAGACCTCCATTGCGTCCATTCCGTCGCACAGGCCCTCAATCTTGATCTGGCGGGCAAGGTCCTGAAGGATCTTCTGATCGTTCTCCCGGCTGGTGTCGAGAACGAGCAAGTCCCGAAGGGGGACGTATCGGGAACCAGTGACCTTCCGAATTGCGGCGTTCGCCACCCAGAAAAAGGGTGGCTCCTTGGCGTTCACGTCGAAGCGGATGTCGTAACGTCGAAGGGTCTTGTTCCATTCGTCAACGGATGGCCACCAGTATGGCTTGCGCCCACAGAGGATGCAGAGAGCGGTGCTCCTCTGCTGCCCGTCGACGACCCAGAGGCTGGGCCGGCGAGCGTCGTGGGCATGCTGCTCCTCGGTCGGACCGCGACTGTTCCAAACGAGCAGCGAGCCGATTGGGTAGTCGTACCAAAGAGATTCCGCGAGGTCGCGCACCTGGGTCGCTTTCCACACGAAACCGCGCTGGAACTCGGGGATGCTCCAGTTGTGGCTCACGGCCCTATCGACTATGTCGCTGATCGTAATTTGCTCGTATGCCATTCGCTGTCTCCTTGTCCGGACTCGGAGCTGAGCTAGGCGGGCTAACGGGTTGGGCTTGAGCTGCGAGCCGGCGCCTTGGCCGCGCCGCCTCAAGGACAGACTAACAATACAGCCCTAAGCGCGGCGCGGCCAGCCGGCTCGGCAGATCCAACCCAAGCCATAGTTAGGCGGCGAGAGGAGCAGAGCCACGACCTGGGATCGTGGCTGATTACGGCCCGCCGTTGGCTTCAAGGCCCTGTGCTGTTCCTCGCGAGCCGCGGAGTGCAGGCACCTTCCGCGCACCGTGCAACCGGAGGTGTGACCATAGCGCAGTCGGATATGCGACCTTGTTCTTGATTGACCGCGCGTTCGAGCGCTTGCAGACGCTCAGCCCAACGACGGACGCCGGAGGTGTCGCTGCCGATGGTCGAAAAGGCTGCGTATGTCCAAGGCCCACCGCACGGCTTGGCGCCGACGGGCACCAGCCGGCATTGCGGATCGGCGTGGCAGCTTGCCGCGCCGATTGCGGCAGCAAGAGAGTCTCGGGCTTCGCGCTCAGCCGATTGAGGCGTTGCGTTTGGAATTGCGCTGGGTTTGCAGCCTGCAAGTGCGGACACCTGAGCCACGACGATGGCCAGGGTCTGCGGGCGCAGTACAAGGTGTGCAGAACTGGTGGCCCGCACAGTTCACCCCGCTCGGACCGTTACGTAGTACCGGCGCAGCGAGGAGTAGTACCCTGAGACCACGACGTAATAGCGGCCTGGCGAGAGGGTTAGGCTCAGCCGCGAACAGAGGTTTAGCGCTGCGAAGTTGATGTCGTCGTTGCTAGCGATGAGGGTGCCGCCTGAATCGTACAACCACAGCACCGTGTCCAGCTCCTCGGCAAAACCACATGCACCCCTGAATGCGCGGGTTTCGAAGGTGTACTGACCCGTTACTGGGATCAGTACCGTCGAGTAGTCCGCATCGGTGTTGGACGCATAGCCGAAAAGGTAGCCGCCGAGCGCTAGGACGTCTGCGAAGCCTGACGTGTTGTTTGGTTCGAGTTCGTATCCGAACCCCAGGTTGAAGTTGACCGTCTGCAAGGCGGCACCGCTGATCGAGACGGTTAGCGGAGTCGCGGTACCTCCCGCTGCGCTCCACCGTCGTCCCGGTATGCCGATCTGCCTGTCAGCGTCCTCGTCCTGGCCGCCGTACACCCAGTAGCTGCCAGTTCTGACTTGCGTGAATGAGTATGTGGCTCCACCAGCGAGCGTTACGTCGGCAACTATGGCTCCCGTCACCGCATTGTAAAGCCGAGCGAATGTCGCCTGAGCTGGCGCAAGCGACTGGGTGAGGCTGTTGCGGGCGTTTACCAAGCCGAAGCCGTAGAGGTCGTCGCGGCCAGCGACGCCGAGGTCCACCGCGTAACTCTCAAGGCGGGCTCGCAACTGGGCCGTGGTCAGTGATGGCGTCTGCGCGAGAAGGAGCGCAGCCACGCCCGAAACGTGAGGGGCTGCCATCGATGTTCCATTGATGGACTCGTAGGTCGCGCTGTTCGTTCCGAAGTTCCATCGAGTTGAGTACACGCCGTAGTCGATACCGCCGTCGGCAATGTCGCCGCCTGGTGCGGCTAGATCGACTGTGGAGCCATAGGTGGAGTAGGACGCTAGCAAGAAGTCGGGACCGACTGCCGTCACTGATACGACTTCAGAGTAAGCGGCCGGATAGTTGGGAGTGGATGTGCCATCATTGCCGGCGGCCGCGATCAGAAGTGCGCCTGCTGCCGTCGCGGACGTAACCGCATTTTGAAGGAACGTATTCGTTCCCGGGCCGCCGAGGCTGAGGTTGATTATCCGCGCACCGCTCGAAGCCTGTACTGTACCGCCGCTACCGTTATCCGCTGGTAACCCCGCGGCGTAGAGGATTGCTTGCGCGATGTCGTAAGTGCTTCCGCTGCCCCCTGAATTCAGAGCACGCACCGGGCGGATGCGCACTGTCCAGTTCACCCCGGTGCCACCAACGCCATCATTACCGACGGCGCCAATCGTTCCGGCGACGTGAAGCCCGTGTCCGCCGGGGCCAGTGTAGGTAGAGTAGCAGTTGAGTCCGCTATTGTACACGTACTGCACAGGAATGGTTGGATCCGCATCGTATCCGCCGCCGTCTCCAGCGAGGTCGACGATACCTCCGGCACAATGGTTCGCGATTAGGCTTGAGGCGAAGTCGTAACCGTCCCTGGTCAGGTTGCTTGCGATGGCGGGGTGATCAAAGCGGATTCCGTCATCCACAACGGCAACGAGAACAGAGGCGGAACCGGTGGTGAGGCTCCACGCCTGGCTCAGGTCGATCGCTTCGTAGTGCCAGGCCTGCCAAGGATACCCAGGGTCATTCGGCAGAGTCGTGGGAAGAGGGGGCAGCGGTGCCCATGGTGCCCATGTGGCTGGCGCCTCCAATGAGTGCGCGATGGCGTTGCGCTCGACAGCAACTACTGAAGGGTCGCTCCGTAGCGCAAGCATGGCAGCGTTCAGGCGCGATGGATCACTGAACCTGAGCCGCGCAGCGCGCAATACAGGAGAGACACCTGCCACTTCAGCGGAATGCGCGATAGCCGTTGGGGTCGCGAGCTGGCGGATAGCGCGGGCCACAGGCTCGAGGGAGGATTGTGACATGGCCCTTACGCCGGGGATGGGTACGCCGAGAGCAGCGGGTGTGTAGGTGACCACGAGCTCGTTAGCCACGTACTCCGGCTGCGCGGACTCAATTGCTCGGAGGCGTGTTGCGAACGCAGTGGTCCGTTCGGGAATCTTGACTGCCGCGTACGGGGCCGCAGGCGAGATCGATACCTGTGGCGCCCGCGGCTGTGGTTGCTTTGCTGCAAAATGGAGCGCGTCCGGCGGGGGAGAAAGGAATGTGGAAACGAGCGTGATGGTTCCGGTGATCGATCCGCCGTTTACGGTAAAGTGGCTGCTGGCGGCGCTCGTCAAGGTTGTTGCAGTAGCTGTTAGGGTGTAGCCAGTGCCGGGAAGGTCCACGGTCAGATCGGCAAAGGAGGCGATGCCGGCCGTCGACGCTTGGACTAGCGTCCCACCCAACACAGCTCCAGGGGTCCCAGTACCGCTGGTTATCGAAAGCGTGACGGTGTTCGTAGCGTTGGTGACGGTGTTGCCACCAGCATCTTGGATCGCGACCTGAACAGCAGGTGCCATTACGGAACCCTGAGCGACCGCGCTGGGCTGACCGACAAACGCGAGTTTGGTAGGTGACCCGACGTTCACACTGAACGCATTGCTGGTAGCGCCGCTGAGGCTGGTGGCCGTGGCCGTGAGGGTGTAGCCGCTGCCCGCCTTGTCGATGGTGAGATCGTTGAAGGTGGCCACCCCGCTCGCGGCGGCCCGGGTAAGGGTGCCGCCGAGCACCGCCCCGGTGGTGCCGGTGCCGCTGGTGATGGCCAAGGTCACGCTGGCCGTCGAGCTGGTGACCGTGTTGCCCTGGGCATCCTGCACCGTCACCTGGACCGCAGGACTGATCGCCGCCCCCGCCGTTACCGTGCTTGGCTGGGCTGTGAAGGTCAGCCTTGTCGCTGTGCTGGTCGACGGGCCGATGGACTCACCACCTCTGCACGTAGTAAGCAGGAAGACAGATGCAAGGGCGAGCGAACAGCGAAGGAAGTGCGCCATGGCGGGCTCCGGTGCTATAGCCTCGCTACCTTATACCTCACGCTAGGCCAGGGTACAAGGGTAGCAGACTGAGGGCGCGTACGCCTAACCCTGAATTGGCTTGCAAGACCTACCCCTATCTTGCCTCTCGCAGTGCGCACGCGCAAGCCAAATCGTTATGACTGCAGGCCCAGGCCCCAGGCGCCATGACATCCTGAACCGCCCCGGGATTGCCAGAGACTCCAGTTCTTGGGAGGGTTTGGGTCATGGCAAAGACAACCAGGTATTCACCGGAAGTGCGGGATCGGGCGGTTCGGCTGGTGTTCGAGCATGAACGGGAGTATGCCTCGCAGTGGGGGGCGATCAGTTCGATTGCGAGCAAGATCGGCTGTACGGCGGAGACCTTGCGGGGCTGGGTGCGGCAA